>DDLS01000067.1:0-35754 GCA_002340255.1 Cyanobacteria bacterium UBA2566 | reverse complement strand
CCTATTCCCTATTCCCTAATTTCCTAATTCCCCATGCTCCAATTTACTCCTACTACCTTTCGGTCAAGATTCCCTTGGTTTAGCTGCGGTTTATTACTGCTCTGGATTATTGCTTTAGGATTGCGGTTTTGGGGATTAAATCGGTTTAACACTCTGGTTTTTGATGAGGTCTATTTTGCCAAATTTGCCCAGAATTATTTAGATAAAACCCAGTTGTTTGATGCCCATCCTCCCCTAGGGAAGTATCTGATTGCCGTGGGGATGGGACTAGCCGATCGCTTGTCTTTAGGGGATTCATCCGTTACCAACGATTTAACCGGTTCTCTACGCTCCCCATTGAGTTACCGCTGGTTCAATGCGTTTACCGGATCGTTGATTCCTTTGGTGGTTGCGTGGCTCAGTTATCAGTTAACTCAGCGCAAAAGTTATGCCTTTCTATCGGCTGGATTAATGACGATAGAAGGCTTGTTTTTAGTCGAATCTCGCTATGCTTTGATCAACATTTATTTAGTGCTGTTTGGATTGCTGGGACAGGGTTTCGGATTATGGGGATTACAAACCACTCCTCGATGGCGCACGCTAGGATTGATTTTATCGGGGATAAGTTTTGGGTTGTCTGCTGCGGTGAAGTGGAATGGATTGGGGTTTTGGCTCGGATTTTGGGGAGTAATTTTAGTTATTAAGCTGTGGGAGAAGTGGGAAAATAGGGAGGGCGCGATCGCTAATTTGTCCTGGTACGATAGGGCAACAAAGTTAAGACTCTGGACCATTCCCCTTTATGGGCTAATTGTACCCTATGTCACCTATGCCCTAGTTTGGATTCCCCATCTTAACCTGAATCCCGACTATAGCTTCTGGCAGATGCAAGGGGAAATTATCGGCTATCATAACCGCATTGGTGGCGGTGAAGAAGTTCACCCGTATTGCTCGTCTTGGTTGAGTTGGCCGTTTTTAATTCGTCCTGTTGCCTATTATTATCAAGCAGTTAATGATGGGCAAGTAATTTTTGATGTTCATGCCTTCGGAAATCCATTGTTGTGGTGGAGTTCAACTGTAGCGATCGCCCTCTTATCTTTGTGTTTTTTACAACGCTATTCATCCCCAACCCTCTTCAATCTCTCCCTCTATCTAGGCATCAACTATATCACCAACTGGCTCCCCTGGAGCATCGTCAGTCGATGCTTATTTCTCTATCATTACATGGGTGCTCTCATCTTTGCCATTTTAGCCCTCAGTGTTATTCTCGAGCGATGGCTGTATCATTCTCGGCGAAAATTTCGGATTTTAGCGATCGGTATTTTAGGGGTGATGGCGATCGCCTTTCTCTTTTGGCTCCCTATCTATCTTGGTCTACCGCTCTCTCCCCAAGGCTTTCGTCTACGCATGTGGTTCAACACTTGGATTTAGGATTAAGGATGAATCCTCTTGAGTTTCTCAATGAACACTCATCAATTACATTATTATAGTATTCCCCCATGAATCCTTCTCAAACCCTAACGGTAAAACGGAATAACCAAACCTTCACGGTAGAAATCTCTATTCATCCCCCAAGTGATTATGTGCAGGAACATCTTCAGGAATTACTACCCAACTGGCAAAATGATTCCGTCTCGGTAATTATTTTCCTGCAACAAACACAGATGCCTTTAACTGAAATCTCTCCAGAAGTTGAAGCCGAAAAAAACATCCTCTTGGACAATTTTATCCGATGGTCGGACTTAGTCGCTAACTGGTTATGCGATCGCGATTATCCCACCGATGCATTCGATCCGCGCACCGGATATCCCCGCAGATGCTCCCCTGGAACCCTTTCCCACAAAGATGTACCTGCGGTTCATGCGGCATTGGGATATCCCATTGAGAAAAATGGAGACTGTGCCACCATTGTTCACCCCTTTTGGGGAACCGCAGTCTATCCCAGTGTGATGATCTCTGCTGCTCCCGTACCAGAAATCCTCACCGCTCTCCACTTTACCCTCCTCGATCGTTGTTAACGGATTTTTCGGTACCAACGGGCAATTCGATGCAGATCCATTCCCAAAAAATTAGCCATCAATACCCCTTGATTGATTGCAGTAGTGCGCCAGATGCCTAATCTTTGCCAACGTCGAGCAGAGGTAACGACGGGGAGGGGTGCGATCGCAATTTTTCCCAACGGTTTCAACGATTGAATTAAGTGCCAATCTTCTAAAATCGGTAACTCTGGGAATCCACCCACCTGCTCAAACCTAGCACGGGATAAAAAAATCGCTTGATCTCCGTAAGGAAGTTGGCAAAGGTGCGATCGCCACTTCACCCCCCATTCCACCATGCGATAACCCCAGTTTTCTGAACCTATCCGCAACTCAAACGCCCCTGCAACTACCCTCGGTTGCAGCAAAATATCCCGTACCCATTGGTCATACTCCCTAGGCAACTGAGTATCTCCATGTAAAAATAATAAATACTCTCCCCTAGCGTTTCTCGCCCCCTCATTCATCTGATGTCCTCGTCCCGGAGTCGTTTGAATCACTTTAATTCCTTCCTGTTTTAAGGATTCTACCGTCCCATCTGTAGATCCTCCATCCACCACAATAATCTCCACCTCTTTTCCTTGCTGAACCCTAGCCACAGTAGACAAAATTTGATCCACTTCATTCAGAACTGGAATAATCACTGAAATCATACTCACGTTCATTAATTCTCTGGAGACATGGTAAACACATAGGGCAGTAAAAACCCAATCACTGCTGCGAGGAAAAAAGTTTTATCTCAACATTCAACACTTCTGGAGATTCATAAGATACCTTCTTGTGCTACATATAGTATTTTGAATTGATTTCTAAATCGTCCAGCTTTTGCCCTCTCCTCTTGCATTTCCCAAGGGAGAAGGGGGATGAGGGGCATAAAATGGTATCTATAGACATGATGTTATCCGATCGCCACCTTCACCTATGGCAGGCTGACTTAAATCAGTTTATGCCGCAGTTAACACAATTTACATCTGTTCTGTCTCCGGATGAAGTGGAGCGATCGCAGCGCTTCCATTTTGACGAGCATCGACAGTATTTTATCCTGGCGCGGGGTATTCTCCGCTATTTGTTGGCACAGTATTTAAACTGTCATCCTTCAGAAGTTGAATTTACCTATTCTCAGCGGGGAAAACCGGCCTTAGCCCTACCAAAATCTGACTTAAAGTTCAATATCTCTCACTCCAAAAACCATGCCCTGTATGGATTTTCCCTTAATTCATCTATTGGCGTAGATATCGAAGCCATTCGCCCTCTGAAAGACTTAGACTCCTTAGCCAAGCGCTTCTTTTTACCTTCAGAATATCGACATATTCAAAACACGCCCATTTCTGAGCAGCCCTATACTTTTTTTCGCTATTGGACGTACAAAGAAGCCTATTTAAAAGCCATTGGCGAAGGATTAGCGGGACTCGAACAAGCCAAAATTGAATTAACAGACACTGGGGCAAAAGTTAGCGATCGCGCCTGGTCATTATATTCGCTAACCACTCCCCCTGGTACCCTAGCGGCGGTGTCTGTTGAGGGAGACAACTGGCAGGTTGACCAAAAACAGGTGATTCTAGATCGATTAAAAATTAAAACTTAAAAACTCGATAGGGCGATCGAAAATTATTGTTCCTCTGTCACTCTCCGAAAAAGAGGAGTCTAACCCTTATTTTTTCGTTTCTCCTTCACGAATATAAAAGCGATCGCTCGCTCTAATGATGCACATTCATTGGCATCTCGGAAAGTGACATAAGAGCAATTATTAATCTACCAATGGTCCATAGGGAAGTGGAGAATAGCTTGGATCGCTAGTGGCTTCAAACCAGTAGTGCATATGACCTTCAATAAACTCGGTGCGGGAGATAAAACCATTGCTATCAACGTCGATGCTGTCGAAAGCGCGATCGGCAGTGTCGGTGTTTTCTCCCCCAGAGTATACGGCCAAATACCTTCGATATTCTTCACGAGATATCTCTCCAGAGCCATCTGTATCGACGAAATCAAAGAACACTTCGTTTTTTCGCCTGCCTGCTTCACGGGACGATTGCATCAATGAGACTGCTTTCGCCGCATTAGTGAGGAATTCTTCGTAACCAATCTGAGTTTGAGGATCGACTGGATTTCCTCCAGCAACGAAATTGTCAAATAGGGAGCGAAATACCGCAAGAATTTCTTCGTCTTTCGACCGATCGCTTTGATTTTGTATCAACCGATTCGCAATCTCCTCATATTCAGAGCGCGACAAAAAGCCATTTTGGTTAGTATCCATAACCTTGAAGTAGGTCTTCATTTTGGTAACCCAAAAAGTAGATGACAAAAACTCTTCTGGAGACATTTTTACTGATTCCACAATCAACTTTGGGGCAGTATAGCATTTCTCTCTGTTTCTTCAAATTAACCAATCTCTAAATAGCCGACTAAAAGGGAAGTTTTATTACAGAACTTATTTATGTATTGCAAAATGCTGTATTTCCGTATTCCTTATTCCTTCACAGAGGCTGCGATCGCCGTCACTCTTCTATAGAGACACACTTCACACTGTCCTTGTCAATCTCTTGAAACAATACGATACATAACGTCGTCATTTGGGCGCGTTGTCAACCCTGTCGGATAAAGGAGGTTCAATCCATGATCCAAGGACAAGTTGTACTGATCACTGGAGCATCACGGGGCATTGGGCGAGCGATCGCTCTAGAACTTGCTGCCCAAGGAGTCAAACGTTTACTCCTCGTTGCCCGAGATTCTCAGCGCTTGCAACAAATGGTTGAAACACTCCAACAAGAGTATCCTGAAGTTGAATCAGTTGCTCTAGCTGTTGATATGACTAATGGTCAAGCCTTAGATGGGGCGATCGCCAGAGCTTGGCGCGACTATGGCTCCATTGACCTTCTGATCAATAATGCTGGAGTTGCCCACCAAGGGGACTTTCTGGCCACCAACCCCCGTAAAATCGAAGAAGAAATCAACGTCAATCTCCTGGGAACCTTCCGCATTACCCGCTTAATCGCCAAACGCATGGTTACCCGTTCCCAGGGGACAATTGTCAACGTCTCCAGCCTCATGGGTAAAGTCGCTGCTCCCAGCTACGCCACTTACTCCGCCACCAAATTTGCCCTTGTTGGCTTTACCCAAGCCCTCCGCCAAGAACTCGCCCCCAAAGGCGTACGCGTTGTCGCCTTGCTGCCGTCGCTCACCGACACCGACATGGTGCGGAATACGGATAAATTTCGTTGGGTAGCCACGGATAGCGCCGAAATGGTTGCCAAATCCCTAGTTGCGGGATTGCGCGATCGCGACGAGGAAATTGTCGTCGGATGGCAAGGAAAAGTCGCCTCCCTGATGGGGCGCTTCTTCCCACAAGTGATGCAGAAGGTTGTTGCCTTAGCAGCCCCAGATCGCAGAGTCTTACCGTTGCGATCTCCTTCTGAGAGCGATCGAGCTGCTTAATGATTACAGCAGTTTCCTGCATGATAGAGTAAGAGTACCAAAGTAGGGGCTTGCATATTTTTCGCCCCTACTGCTTGTTGCTTTGGCGATCGCTTCCTCAGGTTGATTAAAGATTATCTGGATCTAACCCCATAGCCCGCAACCGTTCAGCAAGACGTTGCGATCGCTGCCGTTCAGCCTCTGCCCGTTGGGACTCAGCCTCTGCCCGTTGGGATTCAGCCTCTGCCCGTTGGGATTCAGCCTCTGCCCGTTGGGATTCAGCCTCTGCCCGTTGACGTTCAGCCTCAACCACTTGTTCAGCTTCCTCAAGGCGTTGTTGGGCTGTTTCAGCCTCTTGTTGAGCTACTTCTTCGGGTAACAATACCAAATTGCCTTCAGTATCGTAAAAGCGCAGCCAAACCGCTTCCTCTCGGTCAATTGTTCCCGACCAAGTTCCCAGCCAAAAGTCCAAACTTTCACACCATAGCCAACCTCGCTCATTGGCAACCAAAGACTGATACCCCTTGGAAATGTCTAAATGCCATCCTTGTAATGACTTGGGCTTAAAGGGGTCATAGACAAAATAATCTGGAGTGCGGAAAATCCGTCCATAGATATCTTTTTTCTTTCCTGTATCTACTTTGGACGTACTCGGTGACATCAGTTCCACAATGACATTAGGATAGTGACCCTCTTCTTGCCACACCACCCAACCCTGTCGTTGTTTGGTGCCATCGACATCAAGAACAGCAAAGAAATCCGGGCCGCGAAAATCTTTGTTGAACACTTCTTGGTCGCTGTAGTAGACAAACATATTGCCGCCCGTGTAGAAGTCATTACGTTCGCTCCAAGCTTGTTGCAATGACCGGATCAGGACGTTCATGGCAATGCGGTGGCGGTTGCTTTCCAAGGGTTCTCCATCATCAAAAATCAGGTCGGTAGGTGGAGTAGGGGGGTTCCACTCCGGATCTAGGATTGTTTCAGTTTCGGGGCAAGTCTGGGTAGTGAGTTCTACTGACATTTTTGGCTCCCCATGTTCTGGTAGTTTTCGGTTGTTTCTAATTGTATCTTAAGGACACTTAAAACCGCTTACGAAATTCAAACTGAAGCCGACTATCTGTCCTCCGTCTTCCTGACTCTTCACCTCCTAAATCCGTGGCTGCACGCAACACCAAATTTTCACTCAAACGATAGCGGAACCGCAGGCGAAACGGATCGCTAGACGTAAAATTTTTGCCCAAAGATGTAGAAAACTGACGGGTAACATCTAAAGTAGCTTCTCCTGCTACACCGATCGCCCCTCGACGCGATCGATCTTCTACTGGATAAACTCGTAACTCCGTTAATCCCAGAGCATCCCCCAGAGTCGTTTGCAGATTGGATAAAATTGTCGATCCGGCAATATTCACCAGCGCTAATGTCGTATTTCCACCACCGCCAATCGTATTCAAGAAACCGCCCCCAATGAGGGCAATAATTTCGGAACGACTGCGTACCGGAGAACTGGTTAATTCTAAATTATTTTCTAACTGAGAAGCTGGCCCAGTCACTGCAGCTTGAATACGCACTGTTTCCGTATCATTGTTATCCAAAGGTGGAGTGTCATCAATTTCATTTTGTCCCCAGAATAAAACTTCCGGTTGCCGACTGCCTTGAACCTCAGAAATAGACGCTTGCAGCACTAGATCTAGATCTGGATCTAACCCCTGACTGGGAATAAATCTTGCTTTATTCTCATATTCACGATCTACGCGGAACTGGGTAGAAATAATATTAATAAATCCCCGGTTAATATCAATTTCACCATCAGCACGAATATCATCAATGGGGCCATTAATAGTTAGCGTTCCTTCACCGTGAATATCAACAAAACCAGGCTGTAAAATGGCAATACCATCGGTTAAATCGATATCAAAACTATCAAATACTGGCACGAAATTATTTGAGGTAGCGACCTTATCTTCTCGATCCGTCTTTTGTAGTTTCGTGGCTTCTGCGGGCAAGATTTTTCCGCGAGTGAGGATAATATTTCCCTTGATGACCGGTTCTAAGGCTGCGCCTGCAATTTCAATGCTGCCATTAACCCCTCCATTGTAGATATCCTGGAAGTTAAAATCAAGTTCTTCTAGCTGAATTTTGAGCGGAAAATTTGCTTCTTCTTCCGATAAAGATAAATCAGGATCGGACAGAGGAATCAAGCCCGCTACTTCAATTTTTCCTTTGCTAAAATCACCGGTGAGCTTCTCAATAAAGACTTTCTCTCCGTTAAATTTAACCACACCATTGACATTAGTCATCGGTTCTGAAAGATTTTGGGATTGCAGGGTAGCATCAGCAATTTTTGCTTCTCCTAAAGCAATCGGATTATCCACGGTTCCAGAGACTTTAATGTTGACGTTTCCTGACCCTGCGACCCAATTCACTTGTTGACGAGTCAGAACATTTAATATCCCTAATCCTTCATTTTCCAGGTTTAAGTTTAGCTGAATGTCTTGAGAAATGGGGGAAACAGAACCAAAGGGGAGGGGACTAGGAATACTGCCGGTTAACGTGACTGGAGAATCTCCGGTGACTAAGAGTTTACCGCCAAAGCGTAATCGGCCATCGGCGAGGGAAAAATTACCGGTGGCTTCTTGAATCGGAGCCTCATTTAAGGTGCCGTCTGATAAAGCTAAGTTACCAATCACTTGAGGATTTTGTAGGCTTCCTCCTAAGAGTGTGGCGGTCGTATTAATTTTTCCGGTTAAATCAACGGGTAAATCGGGGATAAATTGCTGAATTAAGTCTACAGGTACATCTTCAACCTTTAGCTGACCGGATTGTTGTTCGCCGCCAACTTGTCCGGAAAATGTGATTAATCCTTCATTGGAATTAATGCGAACTGGTAGTAACGTGAGAACATTGTCTTTCAAGGTTCCTTTAACGATAATGGGATTAAAACTATATTTGCCCCATTCCCAGTTTTCGCCCAATAAATCGATATCGGCTGAAAGACCTTGTTTTAGAGAGCCGGAAATCTTAATATTGCCATCAAATCCCCCTTGCAGTTGAGCTAGAGCAGGAATGGGGAAGCGATCGCGCTCTTGCTGTCGTAAATCCTGTAATTTGAGAATTTCTGAGAAGCGACGCAACTGCTCTTCGACTGTTCTCTGGCTCCGATCAACAGTCACAACGCCTAAGTCTGCGGCTGTTCCGGTGGGCGGTGCAAAACCCTGGGCAATATCTTCTAGATCAAAAATTTGCAAGGCTTGCAAAACATCTTGTACGCTACCTTGGGCAATTTTCACTTCGGCTTCAAATTGCGGATCGCTCAGATCGGTTAGATTCACGGCTCCTTGCAGATTATATTCACTCTCGCCAATCTTTAACTGAGTATCGGTTAATTCTCCTTGACCGCCACTATAGTTTAATTTAGCGGTTAAAACCTCAGCTTCAACGGTGCCAATCGAGGGTTTATCCAGTTGAATTTCCCCTTGGGCAATAACAGCCATCGGATCGAATATTTGAGGGAAACTGAGGTTAAAATTACCGGACGCTGTACCCGAAATTGGCCCTAAAGGAGTTGCCGTGGGAATCAGGTTTACTAACTCTAAGGGAAACTGAGCCACATCAACCTGAAAATGGGTTAAATCTGAGCCTTCAGAAGCAGGGGTTCGTTGTCCGGTGGCGATCGCCTCTCCCAACTTAAAAGTAAACGATTCGGGCATAAATGTGGGGTCAATGACCGCCGAAATCTCATCGGATTCTCCCTTTAAGGCGATCGCGGCTCCCTGACTCGGTGTAAACTGTATCGGCCCCTCAATCACCGGATCGAAGGCAATTTGATTCACGACCACATTTCTCAACCGCATTTGCCCATCTAAATTCGGCTGTAATCCCGTTCCCGCAATCCGTCCCGCAAAATCCACCTGACCTTGCACGGCTACAGCATCAGGCAGCGTAAAGGGCAGAGTCGCTAAATTGAAATCGGCAACCTCGGTCGTAAAATTATACCGAGAAGCCATTAGATCTTGGAAATTGGGCACAATTTGACCGACGGCTACGAGGCCAGATACGGGCGCAGTAGGGGCATCTGGATTGGAAAATGAAAAATTGGGCGAACCTGCCCTCACAGAGGCCTCAGAAGGCACAACAACCGAACCTGCGGCAGCAACAATATCTAAAGAACGCCCATTCCAGGCTATTTGAGACTTAAATGGCCCTTGCTCTAAAATCGGTAACTTGGAGAGTAAAACTTCCCCTTGTGCTTGTATCGCTGTGGGATCGAAATTATCCAACCGTCCACCGGCTATCATTTGCCCGGCCCCCGTCAGGCGTTGGAACTCAGGCGGTAAGGGTAAACCCAACTGGTCTAACTCCACCTGTTCGGCATTCATTTTCGCTTGCCATTGTCCTTGCCTAGCGATCGCCTCTACATTAACGATACTATTACCCACATTTACAAATCCTTGGGCCTCGGCAAAGATACTATTGGGTGAAACCTCATCTAACCGACCCTGTGCATTGGCTACGCCACTAAAAGGTAACCTGGGCACATCAGCCGGAACTTGGGGAGATAACTGGTCAACATTGACCCCATCAGCGCGTACAGAGGCTTTCCACTCTCCATTGAGTACCTGTGCGATCGCATTTACTCGACCTCCAGCAATATCTAAATCGGCTTTCGCTTCTGCAACGATTGCCTCTGGAGATAAATTATTCACATCTCCCCTTAAATTCACGGTTGCACTCAGGGGAGATTGCAGAAAGGTCTGTTCCCTGGCAGCTAACTGTAACTGAGGAGACAAGAGGGAAGCTTGCACTTGGTTAATGTCCAGGGCGGCTTCCCACTGTCCACCCTCCAATACACCACCGCCTCTAATTATACCTCCAGCTAAATCCAGAGTCCCTTGTAATCGTCCTTGAACTGCTGACAGATTAGGGTTATCTAAGGAGCCAACGATTTCCGCCACTCCAGTAAACGGTGCTGCTTCGGCAAAAGGCAGTTGAAATTGCTGGGGTGGCACAAATTGTTCCAGTTCGCTGCGAAATTGACCCAATTGCACCGTATTCGCTTGCACTAATGTGGCAATTTGGTTATTCTGCAAACGACTGGATATATTGACTTGTCCTCCAGCCACATTCAGTTGACCTTCGGCGATCGCCTCAACTTGATTCAGACTAAAGTTTTCTAGAGGTACAATCATCTGCGCCCCACCACTAAACGGTGCAGCCAGTTGAGATGGTACAAGGGAAGAAAGGTTAGCCAGTTGGATGTTTTCCGCCCTAATTTCGGTTTGCAGTTGTAAGGGGATTTTGGGAAGAGGTGGCGTTGCCACCTCCCCTGTTTCTCGCCCGGGTATCTCTGTAGGGGCGGGTTCGCCGGTTTTTTGGTCTTCCAAGCTCGATCTTGGTGAACCCGCCCCTACGGAATTGGTTCCTGTATTTAAACCAACTAGACGGGCAACCGCTTGTACTTGTCCGCCAGCGAGATTGGTTTGGGCGATCGCCTCTAAATCATTCAGCGGCCCTATGACTCGAATTTGGGGCGAAACCGTTCCTACCGTAATATCCGAAGGCACTTGGTAAAGTTGAGCGATCGCATCTACAGGAATATTTTGCCCTTGGGCTTCAAATACCAGAAAGGGTTGTTGCGAGTTAGGAGTATTATTTTCTGTCGGTGCAGAAGTAGGGGCGGGTTCACTAAGATCTGGGTTGGCTTCCTCAAGGCTTGGCGAACCCGCCCCTACATTATCTTGACTTGGATCTGGATTGGCAGGCTCATTCACCGGTAATTGTAACTCTCCCTGTCCCAGTATTTCGCCACCCAGGGTAGGAACCAGTTTCAAGCCTTGAATAGCGATCGTGGAATTGGCGTAAGCAAATTGACTGGTGATTTGTGCAAATTCGACGCGATCGATTTGCGTGGGCTTTGTGGTTTCAAATAATCCCACCAGTAAGGGTTGCTCAAACGGCCCTTCCAACTTCGCTTTTACTTGGAATTCTCCAGTTGCCTGTACCGGTAATTCCGTCTCGATCGTTTCAGTCAGAGTTTCAAATGTGACTGGCTCTAAGGAGGCTACGACCTGAATCCCCTGTTGCAGATCGATCCCTCCTTCTAGGGATATCGGAAGGCTATCGGCATAAAGAATAGACCCTTCTTCGACTAACACCAATTGATTTTGGAATTGCAGAGTGGCTTGCCCTTGGGACAGATAAAGGGGAACTTGGGTAATGTCAAATTGAGGCTCTTCTGTATTGTCCTCTGGTTTTTCCGGCTCAGTCTCATCTGATTTGGACTCTGGAAGGGTATACTCTCCAGCGATCTCGCTCACCAATAGCGTCCCATTGAGCAAAGAGGAGGGAATATCTTGCAGATTAATTCGTCCGTTGATATTTCCATTGAGTTTACCGCCCGTTAATGCTACTTCTGGGGGTAAATTGGGCACTAAATTTGTTAAGGGAATCAAGTCTAGATCTTGCGATCGCGCCTGTACCCTTACCCGTTGCTCCCGGTTCAAAAACTCTCCTTTCGCTTGCACCTCTCCGGGACTTTGATCTTGAGCTACCGTTGCATCAAAGCTAATCCGATTATACTCGTCAAAAAACTCAGCAGTGGCGCGAATCGGCTTAAACGTTACACTATCTTCAACACTTGCCCCTTCTCCTTTCCAGGGAACCAAGACCACAGTGGCATTTTGCACCCCAGCTTTAATCACATTAATCTTAAATTGCCCTTCTTTCGGCTCTTCTTCAGTAATGTCCAAATTCAGCCATTGATGTTCTGCATTTTCTTCTAAATAAACTTGGGGATTAATTAAGGTCAGATCCAGATTAATCTCATTGTCAATCACATCAATGGGATTAAACTTAACCTCAACTGCTTCTACCGTAGCGCGATCGGGATCGGTTGCAGTGGCAGGCAATCCAGAAGGGCCAAAGCGGATACTATTTAAAGATACCCTCTGCACCGGGCCAATTTCTAGGGGACGCTTGAGGCTTTTACTCAACGCTTCAGCCACCATGGGGCCTAATCCTGTGTGTACCCAATGCCAACCATAGGCTCCTCCCGCCACCAACAGCAGCACCACACCACCTAAACCCCATCCAGCCCAACGTCGCCATTTTCCCGGCTCGTCCGCGTCTTCCCATTGCTCCTGTTGATCTTCAGCATCCATAAGCTCAAGATCCGATTCTGGTAGTTGATTGGGATCGTTAGGGGTTGTCATGTCCTCACACCGTTCTGAATACTCACACCTTGTTCTGATGATGCCACGGGAATCGCGGGAATGGGGAATAGGCAAAAGGCAATTTCCCCGCGTCGGAGCGTCTCCGTGTCTCCGCGTCGGAGCGTCTCTGCGTCCCCGCGTCGGAGCGTCACCCCATCTCCCTATCCCCCCATCCCCGCGTCTCCGTGTCACCCCATCCCCTAACTGCTATAAAATAAGGGAAAATAATCGAATTTGGGAGCGTTAACTTCTAGTAGCTTATGCGAGTTTATGTCCTGTTGTTTAATGTAGGCACGGAAAATGAGGGAATTCATACGATTAAGGTTCCCCACACCAATCCTAGGCAAGTGCGCAATAAGGTTTTAGTCTTTGAAGTCGAGGATGATGCCACTCGGTTTGCCTTGCAGTTAGAGGCTCAGGATTTCCCTTCTCCTAGTGTAGAGGCGATCGATGAAGATGAGATTAAGGCGTTTTGCGAAGAGGCAGATCTAGATTTTGAGTGGGTGAGTGAGGGGAAATTGGTCATTCCTCCAGAGAGTAATGTGGATTCTTTAGATTGGAGTGAGGAAGAGCCTGATGTACCGAGCGCTGAAGAGTCAGAGTCAGAAATGAGTTCGGAAGAACTCGATCGCATTCGCCGAAGTTTGGAAGGATTGTTATAAGACTATGGAAAATCGAGGTCATCTGTTAACAGAGCAAATTAATCCCCAAAGTTTAACGTTAGACCAATTGGGCACTGTGCAGTTGGTGGAGCTGTTTAATCGGGAAGATGCCCAAACGGTGGAGGCTTGTTCGCAGGCGAAGGAACAGTTAGCAGAAGCCATTGATCGGACGGCGTTAGCTCTTCAAAATGGGGGACGGTTGTTTTATGTGGGCGCGGGAACGAGCGGCCGTTTAGGGGTGCTGGATGCGGCGGAATGCCCACCTACATTCTGTTCTGACCCCCAGATGGTACAGGGGATTTTAGCTGGGGGTGAAGGGGCGCTGGTACGTAGTTCTGAGGGCTTAGAGGATAGATTTGAGGATGGGGTGCAGGTCATTGAGCAGTATCAGGTGACCTCGAAGGATGTGGTGGTGGGAATTACGGCTGGAGGCACAACGCCTTATGTTCAGGGGGCGTTACAGGGGGCAAAAGCGCAGGGGGCAACGACGATTTTTATGGCTTGCGTGCCTGTTGAGCAGGTTTCGGTGGCTGTAGATGTGGATATTCGCTTGTTGGTGGGACCGGAAGTTTTGGCAGGTTCCACGCGCCTGAAGGCGGGAACGGCAACGAAAATGGCGCTGAATATTTTGTCTACTGGGGTGATGGTGAAGTTGGGGAAGGTGTATGGTAATCGGATGGTGGATGTGGCGGTGACGAATACGAAGTTACGTGATCGCGCTCTACGCATTTTAGAGGATTTAACGGAGTTGGGGCGATCGCAATGCGAGCAACTTTTAGACGAGAGCGGACAACGGGTTAAGGTAGCTTTACTGATGGCTTGGACAGGAGTGGATGCTCAAACAGCTCAGAGTTATCTGGATCAAAACCAAGGAAATCTGCGATCGGCTTTAGCTGCTGTTTCCTCCTGAGAGTAGAATTGAGTTGAGACTCTTGACATTAAAGATTGTTTGGTGCAACAATTCAAGGTAAGAATATCCATAAGTGTTCGTCTCATGGGTAGTACCTCCGATTCTCAGGTTAGTGCAAGTCCAGTATTCTGGCCTAGCATGTATCTGAATCAGGAATTAGCCCTTCAGATAACTGGTAGTTCAGCAGACTGGATCTGCACTGGTTTGAGGCTCGAAGGTAGTAAGTTTGAGACGTTTACTAAGATGTAATCAAGAAAACTGTCGCTTATTCACTTAAGCGTCACTTTTGCTTGTACGCGATATTCCAACTGTAGTTATTGGAATAGTAAACCATGAATTCCAAACAAAAACAGAATAAAAGAGCCAAACTCATTGAACAGTTTGGCACTCGGTGTTATTGGTGTGAATGCATTCTATCCCCCGAAGAAATCACCCTCGATCACCTGATTCCTAAAAAACATGGAGGTTCTAACTCTTTAGAAAATCTGCGTATTACCTGTTTTTCCTGCAATAATCAACGAGGACATAGCCTTTTTCCTCCCCCATCTTTTAGGAAAAAAGTGAGGTAGTCTATTGTTGTAGGGGGAGGTTTAAAACCTGCCCCTACAACTTTAATTAAATATACAGTATAATAGAGGATTGCAATCAATCATAAAATACTCCATATCTATGACTTTGGATATAGACCATCAAGAGATAAATTTAAAACAAAGAAAAAAGCAAAAATCACTAGCAGAAGATGCTAGTTACTTTCACAAACTTTTGATGTTTAAAAATGAAAAACTTCTCCATCGTGCCTTAACCCATCGTTCATATGTTAATGAAAATCCTGGAGCCATAGGACACAATGAACGTTTAGAATTTCTTGGTGATGCCATTTTGACCTTTATCAGTGGTCAATATCTCTATCAGCGCTATCCGGAAATGGGAGAAGATGAAATGACCAGACGGCGCTCCGCTTTAGTCGATCAAAAACAATTGGCTAGATTTGCAGTTGAAGTTGGTCTAGACTTGAGAATGCGTCTAAGTCAAGGGTTAATCAAAGAAGGGGGATATCAAAATCCAAATTTACTCAGTAGTACCTTTGAAGCCATTGTTGGGGCTTACTATTTAGATTGCGATCAAAACATGGAAAAAGTGCGCTCTGTCATAGAAGAACTGTTTGATTCTGTCCCTCAAGAGCAAATGGTGGCTCGTTCCAACATCGACTCAAAAAATCGATTACAGGAATTAGTCCAAGCGAGGGGAGCCAAAAATCCTCCCAAATATGTAACGGAAAAAATAGGCGGTATGGATCATGCTCCAGAATTCATGTCTACAGTTTTTATTAGTGATAAAGCCTGGGGTAAAGGCAAAGGAAGAAGCAAAAAAGATGCAGAAAAGGAAGCGGCTACTTATGCCCTAGGTAAGTTAAAAGAAAAGGGGATTATCTAATCTAACTTTAGACTTACGCAAACATCAGTTTTGGTTAAGCGGGAGTAAAATTAGAGTAAATAGAGGAGCGATCGCGCAAAAGAGGAATGGAACCCTTACCCAGCAATTGGACAGATGTTATCCCTGATATTATCTACGAAACTGCGGAAGAATTCTTGGTCTCGTTTGCGAAAAAGCAAATCCGCCTCGCTCAACGCTATGATGGACAGAGTAAACATCTGAAAGCTATTGAAAATGGTAGAGTTCCAGCCAATGGTAGCATCGGTCTCGTTCCTTCGGAATTACCCGATTTTGACCTGAAATCAAAAGTCTTAGGACAAGGAGGAGATTACCGGTTGCATGGATACTTTATCGAAAATATACTACATTTCCCTGGCATGAGAACCAGTCATTAAAACATCACTATGACCATCCCTAATCATACTGTTTGGAATAGCTTATCCCAACTTCTAGATGAAATTGAACCGTGCAGAATTGCTCAACAACATTTAGAATCCTGCAACTATAATATCCAAGGTTATTGGGATAGTAAAAATCAATTTTACGATCGGGTTACATTGCTTGACTCACCAACAATTACTCTGGTGAATAGTGCTATTGGTATTAACCAGGTCAACGAGAAGGCTTGCCCGTGGATTAAGTTGGAATTTCTACTCGCCCCATATAATAATTCAGAAGATGAAGAAATTGGCGAACTGATTCTTGTTTTAGATGCTCAGTTGAATATTATCGATGAAAATTGGTGTCTCGATCTTGATTCTCCTGTTGTTGTTATTTCTGAGAATGCTGAGTGCGATCGTCAAATAGAACCGATCCGGTTAACCTAATGTTAAAAGCGACTATCGAGAAACATAGATAGTTAATTATTAATTATTAATTATCCCCTGTCCCCTGGTATAATTAAATTGGCCTATGCCTTGGCTCTCTAGCTCTAAGGCGTAGCATTGTGTCTCATTGGCAATTCCTCTATGATGTCTGCTGTGTCCAACAATTCCCTTACATTCCTCATCTTACTCGTTGCCCTGGGCATCTTGTTTTGGGGATTTCAACGCGCTCGTCCCTATGGTAGGTTGGGAATCTTGGCTTGGTTGCAGTCTGTGGTGCTGATGGTTCCCTGGTTGTTGTTTTTTGGGTTGTTTTCCCTGGGAATTTATCTCAACTTGGCGGGAATTTTGTTTATGCTGGTGGGTTCAACCGCAATTTATATTTTTCTGGGCCGACAGTTGCGAGTATCGGGACAAGATGAGCTATTGCGTCAACAGGTGGCAGAGCGGTTGAAACAGCGGCAGGAAAATCCTTCGAGTTCCCTCAGTGACAAAGCGTTGGCGGCTCAGACTGGGGAGATGCCTTCGGTTGTTGCGTCAGAACCGATTGGCATTCCAGCAGAGGAATTGAAGCAGATTAAGGAAATTTTTGGCATCGATACCTATTTTCTCACGGAAACTCTGCCCTATCAGGAAGGGGCAATTTTTAAGGGGAATTTACGAGGAGACCCAGATCAGTCGTATGAGAAACTTTCGGAGCGGTTAAAGGAGCGCCTGGGCGATCGCTATCGGTTATTCTTAGTTATGGGCCCAGATAATAAGCCCATTGCGATCGTACTTCCCCAAAGTCAAGACCCCAAACCCCTCACCCTGGGTCAAAAGGCTTTAGCAGTAGCTTTAGGACTCGCTACCCTCGCCACCAGTATGGAAGCAGGTGGTATTTTTCAAGGGTTTGACTGGTTTAGTGAATGGTCAAGATGGCCCGAAGCCCTGCCGATCGCCATTGGCCTGTGGGCGATATTATTAGTTCATGAGTTGGGCCATGGCTGGATAGCCAAAAAATACCACATTCGCCTCAGTTTGCCCTTTTTCCTCCCCACCTGGCAAGTCGGTTCCTTTGGCGCTATTACCCGGTTTGAGTCCATCTTACCCAACCGCAGTGTTCTGTTTGATATTGCCATTGCCGGGCCAGCAGCAGGGGGTTTATTATCCCTATTTCTGTTAATTCTGGGTTTATCCTTATCCCATTCCGGTAGTCTGTTTCAAATTCCCTCCCAATTTTTCCAAGGTTCAGTTTTAGTGGGAACCTTAGCCCGAGGAATTTTAGGGGATGTGTTGCAAAATTCCCTCGTTGATGTGCATCCATTAACCTTAATGGGATGGTTAGGTTTAGTTCTCAGTGCCATTAACCTCATGCCTGCGGGTCAATTGGATGGAGGGCGCATGGTACAAGCGATTTACGGACGCAAAATCGCCGGAATCACCACCGTTGCCACGTTAATTGTGTTGGGATTTGCCTCATTTGTGACTCCATTAGCGTTGTATTGGGCGATCGTCATTTTAGTCTTACAACGGGATTTAGAGCGACCTAGCTCAAATGAAATTACAGAACCCAATGATGCTCGCGCTGCCTTGGCTCTTTTAGCCCTATTTTTGATGATTGCCACCCTGATGCCCTTGACTCCCAGTTTAGCCGGGCGTTTAGGGATTGGGTGATTATGTTTCTCCTCTAGGTTTGAATGGGATGAATAGTTTACTGATCGCAGGAACGGATACGGATACGGGCAAAAGTGTCTTAACGACAGCCTTAATCGCCTATTGGCAAACCTATTACAAAGACCGACCCCTAGGGGTAATGAAACCTATTCAATCTGGAGTGGGAGACCTAGAACTCTACCTGGATTTATTTATCCTCGACCAGTCCCCAGAATCCATTACCCCCCTCTATCTGCAAACTCCAGTTGCCCCTCCTATTGCCGCAGAAGTGGAGAATAAGACGATTGACCTTGCCCCTATATGGCAGGCATTTACTAGCCTTCAGAAGAGCAAAGAGTTGGTCATGGTGGAAGGTTTGGGGGGTTTAGGTTCGCCGATTACTCATGAATTGGTTATTGCCGACTTAGCCAGGGACTGGAAACTACCCACGGTGTTAGTCGTTCCGGTTAAGTTGGGGGCGATCGCCCAAACGGTTGCCAATGTAGCCCTTGCCCGTCAATATCGCGTACCCCTGATCGGACTGGTTCTCAATTGTATCCATCCCTGTACTCCTACCCAACAGGAACAATGGGCCCCCATTTCCCTCATCGAGTCCCTCACTCAAATGCCAATTCTAGGCACACTTCCCTATTTAGAGAATCCCAGAGATGTAAGCCAATTGACCCAAGCAGCAGCCCGTCTCGATCTAGAGCGTTTTTTCATCTATTAAAAGTTAAAAAAAATCAAGCCAGCTAATCATTATCCAATTTCACTTTTGGGTTAAAATTCTCTAACAATTATTGGAATGACATAACCCATGAAACTGCAAAGATTACTGGTTTTACCTTTACTTTTCTTAATCTCCTGTGGTTCCCAGGAAATAGAGTCTACAAACAGCAACCGGGAAGCGATCGCCGCTTGTCCGGAGCGACTGACCTTAGCAGTTACCGATATTTTCGGAGAAGAAGAGCTAAAAAAAGACTTTGGTGAATTTCAAACCATTTTGGGGGAAGCTTTGGGAATTTCTATTGATCTCTTTCCGATGAATGACCGCGTTACTGCTGTCCCTGCATTACTCTTTGAGCGTATCGATCTCGCTCTAGCAGGGCCTTCTGAATATGTGCTTTTAAAAGCCAATGCTGATGCGATTCCCTTAGTAGGAATTACCCGTCCTGGCTATTATACCGTCATTGTTGCCAATGCCAACAGCGGGATTGAGAATTTGCAACAGCTCAAAGGAAAAACTATTGGCATTCGAGAAGAGGGTTCAACTGCAAGTCACTTAGGCGCTCTGAAAATATTAGCTGATATGGGGTTAAAACCCAATCAAGATTTTAACGTAGAAATTATTGGCAGCGATCGCGGCTTAGTAGTACTCAAGGAGGGCAAGCTAGACGTTTGGTCAGATGGTAACCATCACTATCAGCGTGCCCTAGAAAAATATAATCTTCAAGCATCAGAATTCACCCGGATTTCCCAGGGCAAACCCTTGCCAAACGATCTGATTGTTGCGAATCCATCCCTAAATGCAGAGTGTATCGCACAACTACAAGCTCGGATTGTTGAAAATGAAAGGAAATTAATTGACGCGATTGGGGTCTCCCCAGCGAACAAAAAATACGCCCAGTCACAAATAGTTCCCGCTAAAGACGAAGATTACGACCTGATTCGGGAGGGATATAAGGCGATCGGTGAAGAAGATTTACTTTCTCCAAACCAATAACCTATTATCACTCATAAGCTAACCCAAGCAAGCATGGAGCAATTCACCATGAAACAGTGGCTGAACCACTGGCAAGTTTCCAGTATCTTCAGAAAAATTGGTTACGCTAACTTCCTAGTGGTGAGTATCTCCATTTCTGGAACATTTATCGGATTTTTAATTGGCGATTATTATGAAGAACAAGCACAGAAAAGTTTGACCAAAGCCATTCAACAAGAAGAGCTACTGCACAACCTAGAAACTTACATCTTCAAAATTCAAGCCCACCCCTATAAACTCATTAGTACGGTAGAAGAAGCCCTATGGTTCAGTTACAAGATACAGCAATTTGAAGAAGATATTGATGACATAGAAGGCTTAGTAAGCGAACTGAATCAATTAGGAGACCTTTCAGGAAGTGCAGCCCAATCTATCGATCGCTTTTGCGAACAAGCCCAAACAGTCATAGATAATTATGCCGACCGCTTTGAAGAAATCCTACCTCAAGTCGATCCCCTGAGATTATCACCAGACAAACGAGGCAATGCTCAACAGCAAGTTTTGCTGGCTGTTCTGGAGAAAGAGAGTCAAGAAATTGACATTCAATTTGAGAGATTAAGCAATCAACTCAACAGACTTTTACAAATTTCCGAGGATTATCAAGAAAAGGCATCCCTGCAAACTAAGCAGGCAAAAAAAATCCGCAAAGTCGTCATTTTTTTTAGTCTAACGGTTTCTACTTCTATGGCATTTATTTTAGCTTTTTATACCGGAAGAAAAATTGCTAGCCCCATTGAATTAGTAACCCAGACCGCTCAAAAAGTGACGGCTGAATCTAATTACGATCTCGAAGCGCCTGTCCTGACTAACGATGAAGTTGGCATCTTAGCAAATGCCTTAAATCAACTCATTCAAAAAGTCAAAAAACAGCTCTATGAACTCTCAGAAGCGCAATCTTTTTTAGAAAACAGAGTTGAAGAGAGGACTCATGAGTTGAAAGAAACATTAGATACCTTAAAAGAGACTCAAGCTCAACTGATTCAAACAGAAAAAATGTCAAGCTTGGGCGAAATGGTTGCTGGAGTAGCCCATGAAATCAATAATCCTGTTAGTTTTATTTATGGCAATATTAGCCATGCCCAAGAATACCTAGATAACTTTTTAGATTTACTGAGTCTTTACCAGGAACTTTATCCAGATGTTAGGACAGAAATTACAGAAAAGATGGAAGAAATCGATTTTGAGTATATTCAATCTGATTTTCCTAAAATCTTGGACTCCATGCTTATGGGAACCAACCGCATTCAATCTATTGTCTCTTCTTTAAGAAACTTCTCCCGTTTAGATGAATCAGAAGTAAAAGATGTTAACCTTCATGAAGGTTTAGATAGTACGTTGATTATTCTTGGTAACAAACTCAAATTAGGCGTTGAAATCATTACAACTTATGGAGAATTACCGGATATCACTTGTTATCCCTCCCAACTCAATCAAGTATTTTTAAATTTAATTGTGAATTCAATTGATGCTTTGTTAAGTAGTGAAATCGAGCCTAAACAGATCGCAATTTCAACGGATAGAATCAATCCAGATAAAATCCAGGTTAAGATTCAAGATAATGGCCCGGGAATTCCGGAAGAAATTCGCCATAAGATCTTTAACCCATTTTTTACAACCAAGCCAATTGGCAAAGGAACGGGTTTGGGTTTAGCCATTTCCTATCGCATTATCGAGAAACATCAGGGGAAAATCGAAGTCTTTTCTGCAATGGGTAAAGGAACGACCTTTGAAATCACGCTTCCCATTGAGTTGGTTCAGGCTTAAATTAGCAGTAAAATACGGCTTTATAATTATCATTCCTCGCTCAAAAGTTGTTCGACAAAGCGATAAAGAACTGATGGATGTTCGCTGTCTAACACTTGTTGTTTTAGGACTCTTAATCCTTTTGCCAAGGGTTCAGCTTGAGGCTGATAACGGGTATTGGCACTGAGTAAATCTTCAAAAACTTGTTGTTCAATTTCCTCTCGTTTAGGAGGTTCTCCACTTTTGGGGAAAGGACTTTCATACTCAGTTCCAGTGACTTCATATTTGAGCAAGAAAATGAGCGCCTGACTTTTTTCGTGTAATGTTTGCCGTAATTTTCGGACATTAATATCTAACCGATTAAATCCTAATTGTCCCTCAATTCGCAATTCAACGATCGCTTCCTTTGTCTGGTATATTTCCTCACTCACTTTTTTCTCGGCTGCTTCTTCAACTTCCTCTTGCGTTTGCTGCTTATTCACTTTTAGCTTAAGTCGCACAATCGGTCGTTGATAATAGTCTCGCTTTAACTGTGCCTGTATTTCACTCTTTCCCAGAGCAACTAAATATACTCCTCTTGGGTTTTGATCCTGTCCCTCTGCAATACTATTGGCTTCGGTTGAACCTGGATTAAAAATCCATCCTTCAGCCGTATACTGTTTATGGATATGACCCAAGGCTAAATAATCAATTCCAGCTTCTTTAAGAGGTCTTAACTCATCATATTTCAGCGCTCCCGAATAGCGAGAAATTTGTCCTTCTAAACCATGGTGGAATAACATGATCTGATAAGTTGGGGGATCGGGCAAGTGTTGAATCGAGTCTGCTAACTGAAGAATAGCTTTCGGAGCGGATGCACCATACCAGCGAGATCCAATCACTCTCACATCACAAGGCAGATCGATATAACCTCCCTGTCGTGTTTCCGGAGTCCACAGATCGTAAGCTTGTTCGGCATTGGGTTCAAGTAAAATGAGCAGCTCACTATCAGCTAAATAGCGTAACCAACTGGTGCGCGTCCCATAGGGGAGATTATCATGATTGCCTTCGATCGCCAAAACCGGAATATTTGCCTTTTGCAGCAATTCTAAACCAATCTGTGCCTGATTCAGGGTCGCCGGGAGAATCTGGCGATGCTCAAACAAGTCTCCAGCGATGAGGACAAAATCGACCGATTCGGCGATCGCATATTTCTCTAGGGCATCCTTAAAGGCAAAGAAGAAATCCTTAGTTCGCTCTGCATTATCATAGCGATCGAATCCCAAATGAACATCCGACAGGTGTAAAAATCGAGCCATAATTAATCAAAGATCGTATGTATCGCTTTGCGCTAGGGAACAGGGAACAGGGAATAGGGAATAGGATTGTGGTACATGGCTTTGGGGGTTGAACAGTGTACTCTATAACAGCACTTTGCGCTGTAAGTAATAGACACTCTCCCAAGAGCTTGCATCCGTGTCCCCTTCACCTTAAGCGAGGGCCGTTTTTCCTTGGAGATAATCGTCAATTTGTTGGCGATGATCGTGGGAAAGGCTACCTTCGGGTAAATTCGACCAGTCGTAAGCTTGAACCGTTTGAATTTCCAAGGTATCTTGAATGCTAATCTCCCCTTCTACTTGTGCTTCCACCATAATACAAACGGAATGGATGCGCGGATCGCGATCGGGTGCAGAATATACCCCGACTAATCGCCGAATACTCACTACGGTTAAGCCAGTTTCTTCCGCCACTTCTCGCACTGCTGCTTGCTGAATTGTTTCGCCCCAATCGACTAATCCTCCGGGTAAGCCCCAGGATTCATCATCCTTGCGTTGCACTAAGACTACACGTCCATCGGGAAGAATCGGTACAACACTGGTTCCCACCAAGGGATGGCGGAAAATGAGTCCAAGAACAGTTTGAAAAATTTGCCACAGATGGCTCATAGGAAGTCAATCAAGGGAATAAGGGCAGTGCAAAGTTAGGGACTGAGCAAGAGGTTCGATCATCTTAACGTGTTAGTTTTTCAAAGTCGAGGCTTGAAGAAAGAGCGCTAATGCAACTTGCTGATGTACCCACAGAAGGGTTATAATGACTCTTCTGTGCCATCAGTGATTTCCAATGAGGTGAACATGGCGAAACGCCGTAATCCGAAAAAAGAAAAGGCTCAAAGAAACCTAGCATACGCTCGTAAGTTCCGTAAACGGACTCATCGGGGCTATACCAGCAGACGTTCTCCGATGGATAGTCTCCAAAATGAGAAAGAGGAGAAAGAAAAGGAAGAGAATGAAGTTGAAGCAACCTCTGATGGAAGCTAATACCATTTCTATTTGAAGATGCATTGAACAAGGGGCTTCTAGCCCCTTGTCTATTAAGGATTAATATCCATCCAGATAAGTAGTAACCCTGAAAAGAAATGGTCTAAGTATCGGAGTTTAAGCGGGATCGAGCCATATCTAGGGCTTGCTGAACTTGTTCAAACCCTGTCCCCCCATAGCTATTGCGGGCGGCTACGACTTGACGGGGGGCGATCGCCTCATAAATATCGGCTTCAAAGACTTCATGTAAGGCTTTCCATTCGTCTAAACTCAGGTCTTTGAGTAGTTTTCCAGCCCCTAGACTGGTTTTTACCACTTTCCCCACTAAATTATAGGCTTCTCGGAAGGGAACCCCCTTAGCTGCTAGATAATCCGCTACATCGGTGGCATTAGAGAAGTCAGACTCTACGGCTTCTTGGAGGCGGGAGGGACGAAATTCTAAGCCTTCTGCCATTAAAATAGTTATGGCTTCTAAGCAGGCTTGTACGGTTTTGACTGTATCAAAGAGGGCTTCCTTATCCTCCTGTAAGTCCTTGTTATAGGCTAAGGGCAACCCCTTCATTAATACCAGTAACCCTTGCAGATGACCGAATACGCGTCCGGTTTTACCCCGCACCAGTTCGGGAACATCAGGGTTTTTCTTTTGCGGCATAATGCTCGAACCGGTGGCGCAGCTATCTTTGAGGGTGACAAAGCGAAATTCTTCGGAAGACCAGAGAATGACCTCTTCGGCTAACCGGGATAAATGCACCATAATTAAGCTGGCGCTACAGGCAAATTCAATGGCAAAATCGCGATCGCTCACTCCATCTAAACTATTGTTATATACGCGCTCAAATCCCAACAACTTGGCGCTATAGTGGCGATCGATCGGAAACGTGGTTCCCGCTAACGCTCCAGAACCCAAGGGAGAGATATTCACCCGTTTCGCCACATCCGTTAACCTCTCCCAGTCCCGTTGGCTCATTTCCACATAAGCTAACAAATGGTGAGCTAAACTTAAGGGTTGGGCCCGTTGCAGATGGGTATAACCGGGGATGAGAGTTTCAATATTCTGCTCGGCTAAATCAATTAAAACTCGCTGAAATTCCCGTAATTGCGTTTTAATTTTACCGATTCGATCGCGCAGATAGAGCCGCGTATCCGTTCCCACTTGGTCATTGCGGCTGCGAGCGGTATGCAGTTTCTTGCCTACATCTCCGGTAATTTCTGTTAGCCGTCGCTCCACCGCAAAATGCACATCTTCCGCATCAACAGTGGGTTGAAATGCTCCCCGTTGATACTCCTGCAAAACCTGTTGCAACCCTTCCACCAGTTGCTCCCCTTCTGCGACAGAAATAATCCCCGTGTGGGCCAACATTTGGGCGTGAGCGATGGAACCGGCGATATCATATTCAATTAGCTCAATATCAAAGCCGATACTCGCATTAAAACGGGCGATCGCCGGATGTAAAGCACTCTCAAAGCGATCGCTCCAGGTTTTCTTCTCAGTCATAATCGTGTTTCCTCGTTAACGAACCCTAACCACCATAGGTAGTAATTTGGCGAATGATATAGCCCAAAATAATCCCTAAGATAAACGCCCAAACCTGTCCACTTTCAATAAAATTAGCAAAAGCCGTCTTGACATTAGCCATCAGATCGGCATCAGTCTGTTGAGCTAAAACAACACTTAAGAAACCACCGACACCATACACACTAAACTTAGAACCTAAAGTCATAACTCACCTTTCTAATGAACCGCTGATTGTCTATGAGGGTCAACTTGCATCACCACAAGAGTCATATCATCTCGATGGTCATTCCCCGGCCCCATAAACTCATTCACCCGATCGAACAGGTAATCTAGAATAGCTTGGGGATTGGCGTAATGCTGACAGGCCAATTGAAAGGCTTCAATCAGGTTTTCTTCATCAAAGCGATCGCCCTTACGATTGGATGCATCTGTAAACCCATCTGTATAGTAGAGAATAATGTCCCCTGGATACAGTTGAGATTGTGCATCTTCATATTCTGAGTTGAGATCCAAACCAATCAGCATCCCCATCGTATCTAAACGTTGGATCAACTGATTCGAGGCTTGCCAGAGCAAAGGCGGATTATGGGCCGCATTGCTATAAGATAAAACCTGGGTCGAAGGATCGTACTCCGAATAAAACAGGGTCACAAAGCGGTTCGCTTGGTCTAAATCTTGGTACATCGCATGATTGAGATGTTGAAGAATTCGCGAAGGAGAATGTCCATTGAGGACTTCTGCCCTCAGCATTCCCCGCAACATTGTCATGATTAAACCCGCCGGAACCCCTTTTCCCATCACATCCCCTACCGTAATACACCAGCGCCTCAACGGTTGAGCCTGAGTACCAGAGCGTTTTAACCATTCTGGGGGATGGATCGAGATAAAATCATAGTAATCTCCTCCAACTCGGTTAGCATTTTGACAGCGAGCGGCCAGTTTAAGTCCTTCAATTTGGGGATAGGTATGGGGTAAGAGTTGATTTTGGATTTCTGCACCAATTTCTAATTCCCGATCCAGTCGTTCTTTTTTGCGTAGCTCTGCGGACAGCTCATCATTTTCAATTGCCACTGCCGTTTGATCGGCGATTAAACGCAGTAATTTCTCGCGAGTTTCCGTCCAGGTATACTCAGAGTTGCGACTAAATACATATAATCTCCCCCGTTCCGTTTTGCGCACAATTACTGCTGTACCAAATAATTGGGTGTGGGAGCCGAGATAATGATTCACTTCGCGATCGAGCAAAACCGTCATCTCTTCCATATTCAGCGATCGCCCATAACGACCTCTCAGTTGAGTATTGACCGTTTCTAGGGCTTGGCGAATATCTTGACATTGGTGGGAGTCATGACAATGCATTTGTTCAAGTTTCAATTTGCCATTGGCTTGAAATAAAACCAAAGCGCCTCCATCTGCATCCGTTACCCGTGCTGCCATCAAGGGAATTAACTCTAGAAATTGATTGAGGTTGTTAAAACTGCGCAGGGCAAACCCCAAGGACATTAACAGATCTTGAATTTTATTTTGCTCTCGCCTCAGACGAACCACCAATTCCTTCAGAGCATGGACTGGGGTTTGATCCTCACTCACAGGTTTGGGGGTGCTGGTGGGCAATTGGGGAGTTGAATTGCCGGTTGGTTGGGGGGAAGGTTGGGGAATTGGCACAGCGCTCATTTGCTCGGGGTGCAAGAGTGTAGACAAAGGAGGAATACAGGTTATCTCAAGAGTTCGGTCAGCATCTTTGGGTATTCAGGATACTCTAATCCGGTCAATTGTGGCCGATCCTCGTTCATCTTAATCTATGAGCCAGGAATGGGGAATAGGGAATAAAAGAATAGGGAATAGGGAAAACCGGATAAACTTCAGAGATTCAAAAATCCCAGAGCTATCATGGGGGAGAGCGATACTCTAGTCTTACGGGGCAAGTATTCTCGTTTATCCACAAGTTTTTTATCCTGAAAAGCTTGCTCCGTAGGGCTTTCAGTATAAGTGAACTTCAAATTAGCATAATATATCCTGAAGAACTCAGAAGCGCTATAACTGATGTAACACCAATCTCTGAATAATTTGCGTGACTTCCGTTGCCATCCGAGCATCCAATTCTACAGCTTCACGATCGCCATCTCCTAAATCCTTCCCGGCGCGTAACGTCATCGTCAAAGACTTCAATTGACCTCGGTATTCAAATTGCACAAAACAGCTATACGTCAGTTCCGTACGATCGCGGTAAGAACTACGCCCAAATCCCATTTTAGAGAGAATCACGGGATTCTGAATCTGTATGCCTAATTTGGCGATCGCAACATCTACATAGCGGGCACAATCTCGCCCTAAACAAGGCACTAATAGGGCAAGCTGAGAATCGCCCAATCCAGGGATGCGAGCGGATGAAGATAAATGATGATGCCAACCCACCATCGATAAAATTCGAGTCAGAACATAAGCTGGGATTGAATTTTCTCCCGGTTGAGTTGCACGAGATTTGACTTCATCCACCGCCGAGAGCAAGACTTCCCCATTGCGAGTAATTTGTGGCTGGGCAGTAAAGGGTTCTTCCCCATATAATCCTTGGAAATCCAAACCCTCTTGTCCACTGAGTTCTTTCACCCAAGTTTCCAGATCGGCATAGGTTTGGAAACACTTAAATGCTGCTGCGATCGCATTAGAACTGCCGTAGGTTTCAGCATAGCTCACCAGATCGTTAATCGCACCCATCAAGGGATACACCGTCTCTGAATCTCCAATTTGTGCCCCTTCCAACTCTCCTGTTACCTGAGTTAGGGCATTAATCACTTGCAAAAACTTGGTTGCACTCCAAAACTCCACTTTGTCTAGCGCATTCCTACCCAACCATTGGGCTTTAAATGCACCACCCGCCGATCCACCGATACAAATGCAAGCATTTTTAATATCCGGGTGCAGAAAATCTAAGCGTCTCTCATTAATTTTAGGTCTTT
Source organism: Cyanobacteria bacterium UBA2566 (assembly GCA_002340255.1). Classification (GTDB taxonomy): domain Bacteria; phylum Cyanobacteriota; class Cyanobacteriia; order Cyanobacteriales; family Desertifilaceae; genus Roseofilum. Next base: position 7,383 of record DDLS01000067.1, on the reverse strand, counting down.
CCTTGAGTGGAGAATAATTTTTACACCCAGCATAGTATAAACTAGGGCATTGTTTCAGGCGATCGCCATAGCTTGACACATCGCTCCGATAGGGAGAGCGCTCGATGGTGCGATCGAGAAATGCCATTTTCCAACTGTTATATCCCGCTTCCTCCTGAAAAAATTCAGCATAGAGGCGATCGGGAGAAATCGATAGGGGTAGAGAGTTACGAGTCAAAAATGGCATAAACGCACCCAAAATCTAGTCAAAAAAGAGCTGACTTTCATCATACCTGAAATTTCCTCCAGTTCGATTGATTCTACCTTTAGGATTATTTTTTTCAAAATTCAACCCTTCTGATTTTGATTGAGGGAGATCAGAGAATTACTTGAATAAATGGCCAGAGCTATCCAAATGAAACCGAAAGAGATCAAGTGAGTTCGAGTAAAGGGTTCTTGATAGAGAAACACCGCTAAAATTAATTGAATTGTTGGTTCGATATATTGCAGAAATCCCAAGGTTGAGAGGTTTATTCGTTTCACAGCTAGGTTAAACCAGAGTAAAGGTAAAGGAGCCACTAACCCACAACTAAATAATAGGAAGGTCAGGGGTAAACTGAGTCCAAAGTTACCCGAGCCGGTTTTTGCCCAATGCATGACTAGAGCGAGAGCAATGGGAGCTATCAGTAGGCTTTCAACAGCTAATCCAGGTATGGGTTGGATAGTAGAAAGTTTACGGATGAGACCGTATAATCCGAAGCAGAGGGCTAGGCCAATGGCAATCCATGGGATTTGGCCTTGTTCCCAAATCAGATATCCCACACCTATCATCACCAGGATAACGGCAATCCATTGGCCAATATTAAGCTTCTCTCGCAAAAATACAAAGCCAAGGAAAATACTAAATAAAGGATTAATGAAATAGCCTAAACTCGCTTCTAAAACGCGATCGCTATTGACCCCATAGATATAAATGCCCCCATTGAGGGAGTTTAAAGCTGCTGTACTCAGTAGAATAGCCAATGTTTTCGGCGATCGCCACAACCGCTTCACCTCAATGAGTTGCCGCTGCATGGCTGACACTACCAACAGCAGCAGAGAAGACCAAATCATCCGATGACAGATAATTTCCATCTCTGGCAGCGCATCAAAGAGCTTCCAATATAGGGGAAGAATCCCCCAAGTGCCATAGGCCAAAACAGCATAGAGAATGCCGATATTCAAGTTGATTAAGACCCTTTGCATTTAGGTTTCAGTCAACACCTCTTCAAAATCAAAATCAGGAGCTGCTAACACATACACTAATGTGGGTAAATTCGCCGTTTTATCATGCAACGTTTCATAATATTGGGTGTATTGGTGGGCTGGAATTAAATCCGGTTTAGCCAGTCCCAAGAAAATTAAATCTGCATTTTGGGAACTTTCGTGCAGAATATCTTCAAATAACCGTCCTTGGGAAACAATCACTTCGGCGATCGCCCCCAAACGCAATTGACCGATAAATTGTTCCAAATTCAACCGTGCTGATTCCGCCGCCGCTTCATCGGTAACGATAATTTTGACAAAAATTTGTGCCTGATGCCAATCGATATCAGTACGCAGCAGATAAGCCAATAACAGCATTAACCCCCCATTGGCTTGCATTCCCCGCCACCAAATATCAATCCTGCGGTGTTTCCCAAACCCTCGTTCTGGGTTTTCCCGAAACACCAGGATACTGCGTTTGGCTTGGTGTAATTGGGTAATCATCTCACAATATTGATCTCGTCGTTGAGGCGATTCACTATCCCCCAACAACACCGTATTGGGAACCAAAGGCCCTAACCCATAGCTTTCCACCAAGCGTACCGCTCCTTCAAAAGGATCGGGGGCTGTAATCACCCGTACCAACGCTTGCACGCCTCGTTTTTCCACATATTCGCGGATCCTTATTTGCAATTCTGCCTGCTGAGATAGATCCCGCGAACCTTCCGGAAGCACGCTAGAAATGGTAATTAATCCTCGGTTATGGGTGAGAGCATCAGCAATCTCAATCAGAGGCCAGCGCTTGCGGGGAATACCCGATAACACCAATAAATGGGGCCGCCAATTTTTGGGGTCTTCAGCATGATCGAGTTGGAGCAGTCCCTCCCGGAGAATCGCCATCCAAATCCCTCGCCGAGTATCTCCCCAAGTAGCTTCGAGTTCCTGTCGTTGCAACCAGATGAAAATCGCCAGAACGATAATGGCGGCAACCACAGTAGCCATGGCATCAATTAAGAACATGACCGCTAAACAGCCGATCGCCCCTAAAATGGATAGATACCAGGGAACTTTAAAGGCAGGGCGATAGGAGGGACTTTGTAAAAAGCCTTCTATACCTGCGGCAACATTAAGAACCATGTAAGTGGTAAGGAAAAACATGGTCAGAATGGGAGCAATCAGATCGAGTTCTCCCAAAGAGACCAAGGCAACTGCCACACCTAACGTAACAATTGTACCGATACGCGGTTCATCCTCTCGACCGCTCCCACTTGCCAAAAAACTCAACCAGTCCGGAAGGACTCCATCCCTGGCTAAGGCTTGTAATACCCTAGGGGCCCCTAAAATACTTCCCAAGGCACTTGATAGGGTGGCTCCCCAAACCCCTAATAAGATCGCCGGCCCCCACCAGGACATCTGTTGCATAATCAGAGGATTGGCAATCAAACTGCTTGCGTCCGATCGCATGGCCAGAATTACCGGCAAAATCATATAGATGACATATCCCGTGCCTACCGCTGCTAGAGTGCCATCAGGGATCGAGCGTATTGGATTTTTCAAGTCTCCTGACATGCTCACCCCAGACATGATTCCAGTAACTGCAGGAAAGAAGACGGCAAATTCTTCCCAAAAGGATGTGCTATTGTCTGGGGGCGATCCCACCCATCCCATAGGAGTAACATCAGGAAGAGCTGAACCCCAGACAAAAGAAGTGAGTGATAATAGGATTGCTCCCATAATAAAATACTGGGCTTTAATGGCAACGCTAGCGGAGGTGAGGGCGACAATTCCTACCAGAATTGTCGTGATAATACCCACATAGAGCTGATTAAGAGCGGGAAAGGTTGCGGCGACACTTTCAGCAAAACCGATGGTATAGAGGGCGATGGAAAGGCTTTGAGCAAAATATAAGGGAATACCCACAGCTCCTCCAGTTTCAATGCCCAAGGAGCGACTAATCATATAGTATGCGCCGCCTGTGCGGACAACGCGATCGGTGGCAATGGCAGAGATCGAGAGGGCTGTGAGGAAGGTAATGGCAGTAGACAGGGTAACGATCGCCAATGTGGGAATCAGCCCCACACTACCCACTACCCGTCCAAACCGCAAGTACATGATCACCCCTAGAATGGTCAAGATCGAAGGGGTATAGACTCCACCAAAGGTTCCTAAGCCCGTTTTTACTGGCTCGTCTGATGCAGATATTTGCGATACTTCAGCACTTGAGCTGTTTTTTTTCATAAAGGGAATAAGGAATAGGGAATAGGAAATAGGGAACAACCAATCTCTGCGTCTCCCCATCCTCCTATCTTACCGATCTCCGCGTCCCTGCCATTAATTCGTCGATTCCAAAATCCGGTCTTGGGGGAGGAAGGAGCGATCGCGAGAAATGGCTGCTACAGGTTCAGTGAGGGTAAACTCACCGCTATCAATCCAGTTTTTTAGGGCGATCGCCACTTGGCGCGATCGGTAGAGGCTGGCTAAGGGAGCCGTACGCACGGGGGTTCCTTCGATGGTAATTTTACCACTTTTGAGTTGGGCATAACTAACCAAGCCAAACGTGGGGCGGTTGCGTCGGGGAATGGAAAAATCGACAATGGGAGCCACCAGATCTTTATCTTGCACAGCACAGCATTGTACGACTTCTTCATTCAGAACGGGTAGGGGAACGCCTACCCCTAACATTAAGGAAGGGCCATAGTTTTTAAAGTAACAGCCTCTCACCCATTCTCGGCTCATTTGTTTCGCATCTCCAACGAGGGCAAGGGTGGCAGCCGGGCCGATGGGGGTACGATTAGGAAGACGCTTTTGTAGGGGAAAGTGTTGGGTTCCCTCCCAGGTAATATAACCGATCGCCCCGCCGATAAAAATCCGTGTGCCAATGCCAATCCAGCTTAAGTCAGGGTCATTGAACAGGGGAGAAAGGGCCCCAGCATTGGCGTATACCGCGTTACCGAGGCGGGGCAGCAGGGGCCCTAGGTAGGTGTAGAGGGGGCGATCGCCGCCATTGACTCCAACAATAAAGTTCTGGTATAAATTGCGGGGATTATAGAGATAAAACTGGTTGATACTCTCTTTACTAATATTGGTCTCAAAAGATTCTCTGGGGTAGCAATCTGTACCTTGACCCAGGGCCCGTAGAGGCAAGGATTTCCCTGCAATCAAGTCTTCAATTGCCTGACCTCCCCCCCGATCTTTGAGGATTTCGCCTTCTCTTGTTTCTGCGATCTGCGTGGCCCCTAAATACAGATCTACAGCCCCAAACCCTGAGTAGGCAGGGACTCCATCAATCCAGCATTGACGGATTTTGATCGGTGGATCGGTTTGCCCGAGGTTAAGCATTGCTCCGGAAGATTCCATGGGTTCAAAGGTTCCGGTGACGATCGCATCGACTTGTTTGGCGACTTCAGAAACCGTGCTTTCAGCAACTCTAGCTTTCAGTTCTTCTACGGTAACCACCACGGCTTCTTGGCGGCGAATTTTATGATTGATTTCAGCAACGGTACGCATGGGTTAAGAGATATCTAGAGTAACGATCGAGGGTGGATACTGGGTAGATAGGGGAGGTGCAGGAACCATTTCCCCTCGAAAATCGAGCAGTTGTACTAGAATCAGATAGGCGATCGCCAAAAGTAAGGAAATGGCTCCGGTCAAAATAGCCACAAATTTAGAGCGGTTCATGGTGAGAGAGTAAGGTTTATAGGGTTGAGGTGGGTTTCTGCTGGATGGACAGGGAAGTCCAAGTCTAGGAAACCCAAGAATTATAGCGCTTTGCGTTGGCAATGGGTAATGGGGATGGGGCGATCGCTATTTTAAGGCTGCTGCTCTCTCCAATTACCAAGGCGTAACAATCATGGTAAACGCAGCCCAATAATAAGGATGGGAAAAAGCTCAGTACAGGACAAAAGGCTTGAAAAGAAGAGATTGAACACAAGGGAAAGTCCTTACCAGCCCGAGTCCTCTTTTCTCATTTGAGAAAGGGTGAGTCTCAACAACTGCAAGAGGTCTATCGGGTTTGGGGAATGAGAGTTTCGGCCGATGATGAGATTTGAACTCACTCCTTAGTCGATGGCTAACGCTATTTGAATGGCTAGAAGCTTTGCCAAATCTGCCTTGTAGAACCTTGAAAGGAAAATAGGTAGAAAATAGGTAGATGTCTGACACACACTTTAAGCAGGCATGGTCTCTGGTGAATGAGTATTTCCACTCTCACCAGATTGACCCATCCAAGTACGTTGACCATGAACTGGTGAGGATTTACCTTAAGGCTTGCCAGAAAAGTACTCCCAAGGGAGTGTCCATTAGCAAGCAAGGGAATCGACTGTATCTTCGGTTCAAGACGGCGACTAAGACGGCAACGGCTGACAACTCCTGTAACGAGGACTTCACCCGTGATGGTTGCATCAATGCTCTGGCGAAAGCTTTAGCAGTCTTTGACAAACTCAAGGGGACTGATAAAGAATCTGAATTCTGGTCATGGTATGAGACACAAATCAAGGGCAATACTTCCCTTGAGAATGACATCATCACCATTGGGGATGCCATTGAGGTTGTTAAAAAACAGTTCTTCAAAGACTACGACAAAGTGGGTAGGGATAGGTCAGACTCAAGTTTAGACACCAACTCTAAAGCTTCTTATCAAGAAGCTTATGGAGTGTTTCACTCTAAGCTTAATCCTGAACTGAAACTTACAGCAGATAACCTCATCTCTGAAGTTGAAAGGATTTGGGGACACCTTGGACAATCATCAGGCTTTAGATCTGCAAAATCAGCAGTTTGTAAACTCTTGAGAATTTACCGTCTATCTCCTGAAGTTGACAAATTCAACGCTTATTTTGGGAGAGTCCAGATAAAGAAGAGGCGAGAAAGGCAAACTGTCAGCATTGAAACTTTCCTCGACTTTAGAGCTAGAGTTCTCGGTCTTGATGGGTATGAGCTAACTACAGCTCAACAGAATAATCTTGAATCTCGGAAATCCTGGTTCAAGGCGATTTGCATCAACATGATATATGGATTCAGATGTTCTGAATTCAAAGCCATTGCCAACTTGGATAAACCTTACAAGTGTTCTGACGGTGAAATCATACCGGCTATCCATGACCCATCAAACAAGGATTTTGTGATAGTCTTAAAACCTTTTTTCTGGGTTGTGGATGATGCAGGAAATAAACACAAAATCACCATTAAAATGGGTGGGGGTTTTGTTAGACCAATGATTCATCCTAATTACCCAAGACTGATAAAAGAACTAGGAATTAATAACCCTGACATTTCATTACCTGTAGTAACCCCTAAATCAACATCTAAAAAATTGACCATTAAAGGGTGCTATCAACGTGGGATGAGACGTTCTTTGACTGAATACATTGACCAAGTGGGAGAAGGATTCACCCAGACTCATGCATTACGCCATCTAGCTAATTACCATGGCAAGCTGGCAGGACTGACTCGCGACCAACGGTCAATGAGTTTAAGACATTCTCAGTCATCTAATGATAGTTACGATGAGCATTTAACACCTAAGGCTCAACTTAATCTATTAACTGCTGATGTCTCCCAATCCAGTGAAATCCAACAGCTCAAAGAAAAGCTTGCCCAAAGAGATGAGACCATTAAATCTCTTGAGGAAACCATCCTCTTCCTGAAGAAGGAGAACGCCAGACTCAATGAACTCCTTGGTGGCAATGACGACCTTCCCAGAATTGGGAACTAGAATAGAATCGAGAAATCGAATCCACCTCAAAGACCCCATTTAGGGGTCTTTTTTTATTTCCAAACATTTAACTCTCTTTTAATTTGAAATATTTTTCGGCTCATAATAACATCTAGTTTAGTCCTTGGCATTATTTTCTGATTTAGGCATTTCGGAACTATTTTGATTTTAGTTATTTTTGTTTCTAGGTGCTTCAGGATAATCCTAATCCTAGCACTTTTCTCTTCAATAGGTAAATTAGATTTATGGACGTAAGTCAAGTCCCTAAATAAATCTTCTTTCCCATAAAATTTAATCTGATTTTCATAATCTAATATATTCATTGCTTCTTTTCCCGGTTAAGTTTTCTCTTGGTCTCCAGTAAAATAGTGGCGAAATTTTGATCCTACAGTTTAGGGGTCTTTTCTGATGTCTCTCTTCTACCGTCTACCTCCTACTTATTCCTAAGA
>DDLS01000169.1 GCA_002340255.1 Cyanobacteria bacterium UBA2566 | reverse complement strand
GTGGATGGCGCAATGGATGGCGTGATGGCGGCGGTTTTGTTCATTTCCGTAAGCGGTAATCTGTTCGAGGGGTGCGTTATTCATGCACCCTACAGCTATACGTGATGCAGAAGATGGGGACGTTTAGAGGGCAGAATGAGCATAATGATGGAAGCCGCGAATTGTAGATAATTAACCTGATGGGAGAGACAATATGGAGCCTCTTGCTTTAATTATGGCAGCCTTAGTAGGGGAAGAATGAGTTGAGTAATAAGTAAGAAGTTATCCCTCTTCTGTCACGTTCGGAGATCGCGATCGCTGTACCCCTCTATTGAGGAGCGTTGGTTAGAATCAGAGCAATGTTCACGTTCTATGCAGACAGAGGTTTTTACATGACGATTATTCTTGATGATCTTGAGCCAGATCTATTAGCAAAGCTCAAAGACCAGGCAGTTGCTCACGGTCGAACCTTGGCCGAAGAAATCAAGGTTATTTTAACCCAAGAGTTAGTTAAAGATGATGAGCATAATCTCACCGAAAATAGGAATCAATCAGAATGGCATGAATTTATTGAAGAAACAGCAGGGTCTATTAACGATGAGACATTTTTTAGGCATCCTCAACCAGACGACTCGATTAGAGAGGCGTTAGAATGATTTATTTACTCGATAGTAATGCTTGTATTGTTTACCTGAAATATGCAGATTCTAGTGTAAGATATCGTTTGGATAGTCTAGAACCTACTGATATTGCGGTTTGTTGAGTGGTAAAATCTGAGTTGTTTTATGGCGCAATGAAAAGCGTCAAACGAGAAGAAAACTTGGCTAAACAACGTAAATTCTTTAGCCGTTTCATCTCGCTTCCATTTGACGATCGTTCAGCAGAAGTCTATGGAAGTATTCGAGCTGATTTAGAGCGAAAAGGAACGCCGATTGGTGCGTATGATTTGCAATCGCGATTTCCCATAACTTAACTCTAGTAACCCATAATACCAGGGAGTTTGCCCGAATTGATAGGTTGAATTACGAAGATTGGGATGCTTAGATATAGCGCTGCGCGCTAGGGAATAGGATGATTCTGTAGAATGTAGGTCATTAGTAACGTCTATCCATAAACCCTTAACCCTGAATATGTTGGATTTATCTAACTTTGGCCCCTTAGATTTAGTGATTCTGCAAACGACATCCTTTTGTAATCTCGATTGCGACTATTGTTATTTACCCGATCGCCATCTCAAACACCAGTTTTCCCTAGATCGGATTGAACCCGTGTTTCGGCGCATTTTCGAGAGTCCGTTTGTGGGAGATCGCTTTACGGTTTGTTGGCACGCGGGGGAACCGCTCGCTGTTCCCATTTCGTTCTATGAAACTGCCCTCTCTCAGATTGCAGAACTGGATAAAACCTTAAATAAAACCGAGTGCGAAATTGCACAATCGGTACAAACCAATGCCACCTTAATTACACCGGAGTGGTGTGATTTATTTAAACGCTATAACGTGCAAGTGGGGGTAAGCCTTGACGGCCCTGATTTTATCCATGATGCCCATCGGAAAACCCGCACGGGACTCGGAACCCATCACAGCACCATGCGCGGCATTCGCCACCTGCAAGAACAGGATGTGCCGTTTAATATTATCACTGTGATTACGGAAGATTCCCTCGACCATGCCGATGAACTGTTTGCATTTTTCATGGATAATGGTCTCACCGATGTGGGCTTTAATATTGAAGAATTAGAGGGGGTACACCAGTCTTCATCCCTCGCCAATGGGGACGCTAGACGGCGCTACAAGGCGTTTATTCGCCGATTTTGGGCTTTGACGGCCCAAAGCGGCGGAGAATTGAAGCTACGGGAATTTGAGCGGATTTGTAATTTGATTTATAGTGGCGATCGCATCCCCAGAAGTGGCTTAACCACTCCCTTTGTGATTCTCAATGTCGATCATCAGGGCAACTTTTCCACATTTGACCCCGAACTGTTAGCGATTAAAACAGCAGAATATGGCGATTTTATCCTCGGTAATATCCTCACCGATAGTTTAGAATCCGTGTGCCAGAGCGAAAAATTTCAACGCATCTATGCCGATATTACGGCTGGCGTTGAACTGTGCCAACAAACTTGTCAATACTATGGCATTTGTGGCGGAGGTTCTGCCAGTAACAAATATTGGGAAAATAAAACATTTCGTTCTTCACAAACCATGGCTTGCCAGTATTATGAACAAATGGTTACCGATTTAGTGGTTGAACGTTTAGAAGAATCTTTAGGACTCACCCATGTCTGATTTTTATCCCGTATTTTGGCAAATTCACAGTAATCTTCCGAGAGAAGGTCCGGGCAATTTTGCCTCGACTCAACAGGCCTTTTCTCATTTGAGTGCGTTACCCGACTCTCCCCAAATTTTAGATGTTGGTTGCGGCCCGGGACAACAAACCCTGGATCTGGCAACTCTGAGCAATGGCACTATTACTGCGGTTGATTTCCATCAACCCTATCTGGAGGAGCTGAAACAACGATTTGAGAGTCAGGGATTGGGAAATCGCTTAGAAGTGATTTGTGCAGATATGGCAGATTTACCCTTTGCAGAGCAGTCTTTCGATCTGATTTGGTCGGAAGGCGCGATTTATATTATGGGGTTCGATCGCGGATTAAACCAGTGGAGATCGCTCCTCAAACCGGGAGGATACATCGCAGTTACCGAAATCAGTTGGTTACAACCCAATCCTCCCGAACCTGTCAAGCAGTTTTGGCAAGAAGGTTATCCATCCATGAGAACCTTAGAGGAGAACCGGGCCGCCATGGAACGGGCGGGTTACTCGATCGTTGATACATTGGTATTACCAGAAATTGCCTGGTGGACAGACTATTACACCCCCATAGAGAACAAAATCAATCGGCTTAAAATACAGTATCAAAATGACCCAGAAGCCTTACAAGTTTTAGAGAGCGAACAACAAGAAATCGATCTCTATCGCCATTACAGTCAGTATTACGGCTATGTTTTTTATATAGGGCAACGCCCTAGCCATAGGTAAAATTGGCTAAACTCTATCGAGTGGTAACGAAACTGCTGCTATAGGATTATAGTTGGGAAGGCGCGATCGCCAATTACACCTTGTCAGAGCCGAAGGTGAGTTGGTTTTGACATCAGAAGAAATTGCCGATTGCGAAACTCAACGCGCCGATCGCCTAGCAGCTAAATTGCGGGAACTCAACATCGACCCCGATAGTATTGAATAGGGCCTTTCCAGCCAGAAAACCTCTTTTCATGGGTCACCAGAACTGCAAGGGTAATAGATCAATAGAAAACCCAAGTTGAAAACATCCATGACTAAACAATCCTCCTCTTTTTCTTCACATCCAGCACTCTCGATTGCCGTTATTGGGGGTGGGGTGTGGGGGCAAACCCTCGCTCAACTCGCTCGAGATCGCCGCCATCACGTCACAATTTGGTCTCGTCGCGGCGCTCTCCCCCTCTGTGAAGCTCTTGCTGGTGCTTCCCTGGTTCTGAGTGCTGTTTCGATGAAAGGGGTAAAACCTGTCATTGAGCAAGTTCAAACTTGTGGTCTGAACCCTTCTACTGCGATCGTCACGGTTACTAAAGGCCTCGATCCGAGCGATCGCATCACGCCCTCCCAGCTCTGGCAAAATGCTTTTCCTGAGAATAGCGTCGTTGTTTTAGCTGGGCCGAACCTCTCCAAAGAAATTAATCAAGGTCTCCCTGCTGCCACCACTGTTGCCAGTCGAGACCCTCAAGCAGCCCAATGGGTGCAACAAGTCTTTTCCTCCACCCGGTTTCGCGTCTACACTAATGACGACCCCCTAGGGGTAGAGCTGGGAGGAACCTTAAAAAACGTTTTGGCGATCGCCGCTGGAGTCTGTGATGGTCTACACCTGGGAACCAACGCCAAAGCCGCCTTACTCACACGGGGCTTAACTGAAATGATCCGCATTGGCACTCATTGGGGAGCCAAACCCGAAACCTTCTACGGACTCTCCGGTTTAGGTGACCTATTAGCTACCTGTAATAGCCCCCTCAGCCGCAACTATCAAGTCGGCTATCAACTCGCCAAAGAAAAACCCCTATGGGAAATTCTCGACCATCTGGAGGGAACCGCAGAAGGCATTAATACGACACAAGTTTTAGTTCAATTGGCGCAAATTCATCACATTCCTATCCCGATCTGCACTCAAGTTGATTTACTACTGCAAGGGAAAATCAGCCCCCATCAGGCGCTTCATGCCCTGATGTTAAGAGATATTAAACCTGAATCCTGATTTGAGAGCGTGAATAAGAAGAAAGATAAGGGGAGTCTAATCCAGGCTACCCCAATGTGGGCATGGGTTTCACACTTGTGAAGATCTTTTGAGCTCACAAAACTTAGTGATACAGATTAATTCAACCTTTGACCCAAGTCACTTCCCTTAAGGTAACCTCTATCTATAGTAGAGTAGACTTGCAAAAAACATTAGGATACGCAGTCGAAAGCTCAATCAATCAGGGTGCAGGATTTCATAGTCCATCTGAATTGATTCTCCTAATAAAAAAATATGAGAACTGGTTAACTTAAGGCTAAAACGCCATAAAACCGGCTTAACCGTAAACAACAGTAAGCAAAAGTTGGCAACCTTACTCCTGAGTTCTTAGAGAACCCGAATCTCTCTGGTCAAGGCCTATTCTGGCTTAGGCAGTTGAGACTCAAGTTCACTCCCTCAAAACTCAGAAAACCCGATCGAGTTGATGAAGTCACAGACCGATAGATTTATTAAAAAAATCTAAAGATTCTGTCATTCATCCCCCTATTAGGGAACCCTAATCGGATGGGAACCCTGTAAATGCTTCCCTTTCATGACTTGGAGCAACTGAGACGATGACTACGCCAGTAACTGCTTTTGGCCCGAACCCTGAATACAATGAATCCTCTACCTCTAGCTATGAGTTAGAAGCGTCGGAGGATTTCACTTCCCAAGAAGACTTGACCTCCTCAGAGACAATGGCTGAACTGGAAATGGAGTCTACGGAATCCCGTAACCGGCCAACCTCAGTCAACCGTCGCACAACGGATTTAGTCCGGTTGTATCTCCAAGAAATTGGCAGAGTCCACTTGCTCGGTCGCGATGAGGAAGTTGCAGAAGCTCAACAAGTCCAGCGCTATATTCAACTGATCGAATTACGCAATCAAGCTGGACAATCGGAAACTGGGCCGATTCAAGAGTATGTGCGGTTAATGGAAATTCGCGATCGCCTCACGTCCCAGCTTGGACATCGGCCCAGTTGGGAGCGCTGGGCAGAAGTTGCTCAAACCGATGTGGCAGCCCTTAAAGTAGCTTTGGTCGAAGGGAAACGCCATTGGGCACAGTTAGCTGGATTAACGGTGGCACAGTTAGATGAAATGCAATCGGCTGGCCTGAAATCGAAAGACCACATGATTAAGGCGAACTTGCGTCTGGTGGTCTCAGTGGCCAAAAAATACCAAAATCGGGGTTTAGAGTTGCTGGATTTGGTTCAAGAAGGAACCTTGGGACTAGAACGAGCAGTAGAAAAATTTGACCCCACCAAAGGGTATCGCTTTAGCACCTATGCCTACTGGTGGATTCGCCAAGGGATTACGCGGGCGATCGCCACCCAAAGCCGAACGATCCGCCTACCGGTCCACATTACCGAAAAACTCAATAAGATCAAAAAAGCCCAACGGAAACTTGCCCAAGATAAAGGGCGCACCCCTACTATCGAAGATTTAGGGGCAGAACTAGACATGACCCCAGGCCAAATTCGAGAAGTGCTGTTGCGGGTTCCTCGCTCAGTATCCCTGGAAACCAAGGTGGGTAAGGATAAAGATACAGAACTGGGAGAACTTCTAGAAACAGATAGTATCTCCCCTGAAGAATCCTTAATGCGCGAATCCTTACAACAAGACCTGCGCCACCTGATGGCAGACTTAACCAGTCGGGAACGAGATGTCATTCAAATGCGTTTTGGCCTTGGTGATGGTCATCCCTATTCCTTAGCTGAAATTGGCCGCGCCCTAGAACTCTCTCGCGAGCGCGTCCGGCAAATTGAGGCCAAAGCCTTACAAAAGCTCCGCCAACCTAAGCGCCGTAACCGAGTTCGGGATTATCTCGAATCTCTCAGTTAACTGCCTCCGCGTTTTTTACTCGGTCATCACTCATTCGATCCTAAATCAGTCGGGAAAGACCTTTCCCGACTTTTTTTGCTCTAATGTATTGACAATTATTTTCAACAAAGTTATAGTAACTCTTGGTGTTCTCCGAGTAAAGATTCGACAGAGAAGAGGAAGGAATCTTCTTCTCTGTCATCTGTTCTTTTGAATGGAGATGGCCCAGAGTTGTCCCCACTAGACTAAGAACTCTTCTCAAAAGATGCCTAAAAACTATGCTACTGTAATAGCAGTTTTAATCGATTAAACAGTTACAGGGCAAAGCATGTCAGAGACGGTGGTGTTGAACCTAGAAGAGGTGAGCAAACAATTTGACCCAAAGAGAGGATTTGTGGTCAATCAGGTTAGTTTCGCCTTAAAGGAAGGGGATATTTTAGGCTTGGTAGGGCCTTCAGGATGTGGAAAAACGACCTTACTCCGGTTGATTGCTGGATTTGAGCAACCGGTTGGGGGCAAGATTGAATTACGGCGACAAGAGGTGGGAACGGCTCGTTTTTCTGTGCCTCCTGAAAAGCGAGATGTGGGCATTGTGTTTCAGGATTATGCCTTATTCCCCCATCTAACCGTGGCAGAAAATATTATCTTTGGCTTGAAGCATCGTCGAGGCTCGGGGACAGGAACGGTTGAAAAACGGCTCTTAGAAGCCCTGTCCCTGGTGAGCTTAGAAGGACTCCAAAACCGCTATCCTCACCAACTCTCTGGGGGACAACAACAACGAGTTGCCCTGGCTCGCGCTCTAGCACCAGAACCCACCATCGTCCTTTTGGATGAACCCCTGAGCAACCTAGATATTCAAGTGCGAGTGCGCCTGAGATCCGAGATTCGCCGCATTCTCAAAGCGAGTGGCATATCTGCTATTTTTGTCACACACGATCAAGAAGAAGCGCTGTCTATTTGTGATGGGGTGGGCGTGATGCACAACGGACAACTCGAACAAATTGGGCCGCCAGAAATCATTTACCGTCATCCTCAAACTCGGTTTGTCGCAGAATTTGTCACTCAAGCCAATTTTATCCCTGCTCGTCGCAACGGTTCCCAATGGGATACGGAAATCGGTTCATTTTTTGTCCCTGACTCAGAAGACTTAGAGCAAGGAGATTTAATGATTCGCGAAGAGGACATTCAGCTAAAACCAGATGAAAACGCGATCGCCAAAATCGGCGATCGCCAATTTCTCGGTCGCGAACATCGTTATACTTTGCACACCTCCTCCGGACTAGAACTCAAAGCCAGAAGTAACACCATTAACCCCCTACCCATCGGTACAAAAGTCAACCTTCAAGTGAGAGCTAAAACCTGGCAAATCTTCCCCACGATAGGGAGATAGGGGGAAGCGGAGACCCGGTCACCTACCGTTGTCATTTTTTAAAACTTGTTGGATTTTGCCGGAAAAGCAAGCACAATAGAATCAAGATCCCTGTAAACCCTCATCAACCCTATCGCTATGAGTAAACCCTTTCCAGTTTCTCGATCCAGACTGCCGGGTTTAATTGCAGCCGTTACTCTAAGTTTAATGGCAACTTCAGCGGAAGCTGTGATCTTTGAACCCCCAGAAGATCAAGCTCCCGACTCCACATTAGGGGGAGGAGCGCGCGATCCCCAGCAGTGCGTTTCAGTCCAAGAAGGTTCATCACCCATCACTCCCCTACTTCCAAAGACCCAGATCGGTTTTACGGTTGCTGAAAGGCCAACGATTTATATCTATGTTCCCCAAATTTCAGCTCAACAGGTATTTTTTAGTCTACAAACCGAGACCGGAGAACAGAATTTTGAGCACCAAATGAAGTTACCAGAAACCTCTGGAATTATTGGCGTGCAACTGCCAGAAGATGTACTCCCCTTAAAAGAAAACGTCAATTATCGATTTGAATGGGCAACTCTAGACCAGTTTTTTCGCCATCGTCCCCTAGAAAAGCCAGAACAACGGATTACCACCATCACCATTGACGATCGCGATATTCAGGAACTGGGAACTTGGCCGCTCAGTGATGGTACATTAGCGCAAATTATTTCTATCCTCAATCAACATCATCCGAGGGTGATTGGTTTAGATTTATATCGCGATCTACCGGTTGCTCCAGGAACCGAAGAATGGATGGAGGTCATCGATCAAACGCCCCATTTAATCGGGATTAAAAAAGCAGTAGGAGAAGGAGTTGCCCCCCCTTCTGCCCTAGAAGAAAACCAGCAAGTTGCCCTAGCAGATTTAGTGGTAGATGCTGATTCTAAAGTCCGACGAGCGCTGATTGTCTCTTTGGATGAAAAGGGACAATTATTGCCAACTTTAGCAGTACGAACCAGTTTAGATTATTTGCATGGGGAAGAGATTGAATTAAAAACTATTGATTCAGACCGTCGGTTTTACGGGTTAGGAAAAGCAGAATTTCGTCCCTTAACCTCCAAAAATGGCAGTTATCGCAAAGCAGATTTAGGGGGCTATCAAATTGTGCTCAATTATCGGGGAACTCCAGATCAATTTGAGTCTCTGAGTATGATGAAATTACTGCAAGGGGACTTCGATCCCGAATTAATCCGCGATCGCCTCATTCTCATTGGCTCAGTGGCTCACAGCACGAATGATTTTTTTCATACTCCCTACAGCAATCGCAATCAGGAGACCTCTGAGCCGATGCCTGGGGTGTTTATTCATGCCAATATTGCTAGCCTGATGTTAAGTGCTGCCCTAGATGGCCGGCCTTTAACTTCAGTATTCTCTCTACCTTTGAAAGGCCTGTGGGTATTATTTTGGTCTGCGATCGGAGTGCTGTTGAGTTATACACTGCCTCAAATTAAACTTTCAGCCACCTACAGTTTTCCCGGTCTCACGATTATAGCGGTCAGTACTAGTGGAGGGGGAATAGTTTTGTGTGGCTATGGTGCGTTTTTGATTGGATGGTGGATTCCGGTGATTATTCCCCTCTTTGCTTTGACGGTTGCCGCCATTCTAGGCACGAATAGCCGCTATCAAAGACAATTACAACAGGCTAATGTGCAATTACAAGACTATTCCCAGACTTTAGAGGAAAAAGTGCGCGATCGCACTCAAGAATTGGAACAAGCTAAAATTGCAGCCGATAGTGCTAATCAAGCCAAAAGCGAATTTTTAGCCAATATGAGCCATGAACTTCGTACTCCCCTAAATGGCATTTTAGGCTATACACAAATTCTTCAAAGGTCAGATAATCTCCTCAATTCTCAACTGGATGGGATCGATATTATTCATCAATGTGGGTCACACTTACTGACCTTAATTAAGGATATTTTAGATTTATCGAAAATTGAAGCGAGAAAGCTCGAACTAGAAAACAAATACTTTCATTTTCCCTCATTTCTGATGGGGATTGTCGAGATGTTTCGCTTACGAGCAAAACAAAAAAATATTGAATTTCTATATCAATCCGATCCTTGGCTTCCCGTCGGTATTTATGCAGATGAAAAACGTCTTCGACAAGTCCTCATTAACTTGCTGGAAAATGCAATCAAATTCACCGATCGAGGACAAGTGATTTTCAAGGTCAAAAATATGTCTTTGGGAGAGGGAGATCGTCCCAATCAAATCTTCAATAATCAAAACGTCAGCATTCACTTTGAAATAGAAGATACTGGTATTGGCATGAATGCTAAAGCTAAGGTATTTTCTACCGATCAAGAAGAAAGCTTGAAAGTCGGTGGAAATGCATTTTTACCGAAGCCGGTACAAGTTGATTTGTTGTTTGTTTATTTGCGACAATACTTGCATTTAGAATGGATTCATGAAAATAAAGAATCGGTTTATTTGGAAGTAAAAGTACAGAAGATGATCTCTCATTCCTCAGAGAATAATGGGCATGAAGAACAGATAATTTTTCCAGAACAGGAGATATTAGAAAAATTACTGGATTTAGCCCTTAGAGGTAATATTCATAGTCTGCGGAAAACGGCGATTGCTCTGCAAGACAAGAATTCCATCTATGTCCCATTTGCCCTGAAGCTCCAACAGTTCGCCGATAATTTTCAAGTGAAAGAAATTCGCACTTTGATTCAATCCGGCTTAAATACAGAAGTTAAACGTTGACCTGGAAGTAAAATTAAATACTTTACATGAATTGAAGCATTTTACTCAATTATAGCTAGTCTAAATGAGTTGTGCAACTGATCCTTACAGCGCAAAGCGCTGTATTGAGGTACAGTATTTAATCTATGGGTTAGAATTGTCATTGCGACCGGAGGGAAGCAATCGCCAAGATTGGGTGATTTTGCGATTGCTTCATTCCACTTCGTTCCATTCGCAATGACTGATCTCTAATGATACTGTTCTCCGTTACAGCGCAAAGTGCTGTAACTGCTATCATAGATAAAAATCAAATTTTCTCTGAAGTAAATTAAATGTCAAAACTTGATACATTCCCTCCAAAGTCTGAAAAAATACAGGAATTAGAAGAGTTTATTTCTAAAGGTTATTATAAAATCTTGCGTAAAGCCAAATTAACCTAGCAGAAAGCGAACCAAGAAAACCGGCAAAAAAATCCGGAATTCATTGAGAAAAGGAACAAATAATTAGCGACCATTTTAACAGATCATAGAAGCGAAGAGATGAAAAAAACTTTTAAGAAAGTATAATCAAGGATTGTCATAGAAGGAATGGTTAATCACCTGCGAACGTTTTGTCCCGTATGCTCCAGAAGAGAATCGAGTAGAAGGAATTTGGCTACAGGTGAATAATTTTATTAGACGCTTTTATTCCTTCTGCAAAAACCTCAAAATAGTTAAACATTTGTTCCAATTTTTTTGATATGAAACTGTTCAATCCCCCGAGATTGGAAAAATACAATGTATTTGCACAACTCATTTAGGTTTGCTATATAATGGAATGATTGTAAAGAAGGAGAGTGTCAAATGCCATTGACTGAACTTATGTTACAAATTCAAGATTTATCCAAATGTGATAAGCTTCTATTGATGCAGTTTATAGCCACAGAATTGGTCAAAGAAGAAAAGTCTGATGTCTTTGTAGCTAACCAAGAATATCCAGTATGGTCTCCGTACAATTGCTCTGAGGCTGCCAATGTTTTAATGAATCTTCTAGAGACCAAGAAACAAGAAACACTTTCAGTTAGATTAACAGGAAATTTGGCTCGCCATGAAGCTCATGCAATAATTGTCAATGCTCAAGTTAGTTCATTTCCAAGGGTTGATCTAGCATTCGCTTAGACACAAGCACCTGATGTGCCTTTAATTTTGGGACAGGCTAATTTCTTTTTTGAATTTGATGTCTGTTTTTTTCGTGGGCGTTCTGAATTTGAAGTTTGTTATAAAAAAGTTTAAAATGCTATAATCGAATAAGTAATAATGACATAATCTAGATGATCGATCGCTCTTGGCAAAAAGTAGATGGGATTATACAACTGGGACATCAGGTGGCTTCTGGCACTGCATTAGATAGCCCTTATCCTAGGGGTACAATAGAAATGCAGACTCCCTTCTTCAAAGCATTAGGTCTAGATTTAACCCCATTCTTCCCAGGAACATTAAATATTGCCATTAGTCCTAAAACTTTCGAGTTAGTCGAACCTGAATTTACCTTTAGATCTGTAAATTGGACAGAGCATACTCTACCTGAAGATTTTTCCTTTTCACGCTGCCGCGTGTCATTTCAAGATCAAAAATATGACAGTTTGATCTATTATCCCCATCCTGAAACCAAGATCCGCCACTTTCATAATCCATCTATTCTGGAAATCCTTGCACCGTTGATCTCGGAAATCAGATATGGCTCTAGAGTAGAAATCGAATACAACCCGTTAGAAATCAAAATTAATCCTTGATTATTGAATGACTTGATATTAGAGTTAACATGAAAAGATACCCTGATCTTATTCTTCAGGAAATTAGAAATGGAGACAACATAGTGTTTCTCTCTTGTATGAGGTACGGCTTGAAGCCTTAGACTCTAAGCCATACAAGCTATTGCCTAGCATGAAGCGCTATATCGATATTTTTATAGACAGTAGACCGGCTGAAAATTGGGGGTAAACTCAAGAAGTGAGTATTTATGGAAAGAGGCAGCACTTATGGCAGTAACGTCTTTTAAAAACCCCATTAAATTTGGTACAGATGGTTGGCGAGGGGTCATTGCGGCAGATTTCACCATGGAACGGGTGGCTGAAGTTGCCCCGATCGCCGCCCAGATTTTAGAAGAAGTTTATGGAGATCGCAGCAATCGTACCGTAATTGTGGGCCACGATCGCCGGTTTTTAGCGGAAGAATTTGCCCAAGTTGCTGCTGAAGCCATTCAAAATGCAGGTTTTAATGTGCTGCTCGCGAATACTTACGCCCCAACCCCCGCCTTCAGTTGGGCAGCGAAAGAAAAAGGTGCCCTCGGTGCAATTGTCATGACAGCTTCCCATAACCCCGGTAAATATCTCGGCTTAAAAGTGAAAGGAGCCTTTGGCGGTTCTGTCTCCCCAGAAGTCACCCAAAAAATAGAAGCGAAACTCGGCCAAACCCTCCCCCCTGCTCTAAAACCGGGAACCCTAGAGTCGTTTGATCCTTGGCCTTCCTATTGTGAGATTTTACGTTCTAAAGTGGATATTGGAGCCATTCAATCCGCCATTATCCAAGGTAAATTAACCGTGTTTGCCGATGTCATGCATGGAGCAGCCGGAGGAGGATTGGCGCAAATTTTAGGGGTCGATATTCGAGAGTTAAATAGCGATCGCGACCCCCTGTTTGATGGCGGTGCGCCCGAACCTCTGCCCAAATATTTACCTCAATTATTAGAGGATATGAAGAACTTTTCCACCTCTGGAAAAAGTTCAGACTTAGTCACCGGTTTAGTCTTTGATGGCGATAGCGATCGCATCGCTGCCATAGATAAAGATGGCACATACATGAGTACCCAAATTCTGATTCCTGTTCTGATCGAACATTTAGCTACCCGACGGGGGTTCACAGGAGAAGTTGTTAAAACCATCAGTGGCTCAGATTTAATGCCCAAAGTGGCACAACTGTATAACTTATCCGTCCATGAAACGGCGATCGGGTATAAATATATTGCCGATCGCATGTTAGAGAATTCCGTCCTCATTGGCGGGGAAGAATCCGGTGGTGTTGGCTATAACACCCATATTCCCGAACGGGATGCCCTGCTTTCCGCCCTCTATGTTCTCGAAGCCGTGGTGCAATCGGGGCAAAATCTTGGCTATCTATATAGTCAACTGCAAGAAAAAACCGGATTTTCCTCCATGTACGATCGCATCGATCTCCCCTTAGCCAGCATGGAAGTGAGATCGCGTCTTGTACAAGAATTAGAAACCAATCCCCTCACCAAAATTGCGGGTAAAGCTGTTACCGACTGCAATACCATTGATGGTTACAAATTCCGATTAGCCGATGGCAGTTGGCTCCTCGTTCGTTTTAGCGGAACCGAACCTGTTTTACGTCTTTATTGTGAAGCCGCCACCCTAGAAAACGTCCATGACACTTTAAATTGGATTAAAGATTGGGCGAATACCTTCACTTAAATTCCCCGTCTTGATAACGCTTGACTCAGACAAGGGGCTTGAAGCTCCTTGTCTCCTTTTAGAGTAGCGTTAACTGCATTTTGGCTAGAATTTACTGATAACGCACGATCGAGGTCTCACCTGATGACTCAAGCAACGATTCCAGAAACCCAAGCGATCGCTCCCCAGCCCCAAGAAACTCAAGAGCATCTATTCACCTTTGAGGAGTATCTAGAATATGAAGGAGAACCGGATGTTTGCTATGAATTACACCGAGGAATACTAATCCCTATGTCCGCATCTACCCATTTACACACCCAGATCTGTAAGTTTCTAGTCTACTACCTGCAACGTTTTTTTGCCGAGGCTAACTTAGATCTAGTTGCTAATCCCCTAGGAACGGGTGTGCGAACAGAAAAAAACTCTTCTCGAATTCCAGATGTTGTTGTTTGTAGCCAAGAGATTTGGGAGCAAGTGGCTGATCGCCAAGGGGCAGGAGTATTAGACTTTGCGGAAAAACCAATCTTGGTGGTGGAAGTGGTTAGCACCAATCGTCGGGATGATTATGTGGTTAAACGCAATGAATACGAACTAGCAGAAATTGCGGAATATTGGATTAT
Source organism: Cyanobacteria bacterium UBA2566 (assembly GCA_002340255.1). GTDB lineage: Bacteria > Cyanobacteriota > Cyanobacteriia > Cyanobacteriales > Desertifilaceae > Roseofilum. Next base: position 11,616 of record DDLS01000169.1, on the reverse strand, counting down.
TGACCCCAAAAAGAAACAGGTGCGCGTGTTTACCAATCCGACCAATGAAGAAGGATATGAGTATACTGACTTTAAAGAAACGGACACAGTGGTATCTCCTCAGTTTCAAGACCTCGTTTTATCTGTGCAAGAACTGCTCAATCCTCCCCTAGTAGAAGGCTTGATTAAAGCCGAGCAAGAGAAACTCAAAACCCTAGAGCAAGAAGCTCTGAGCGAGCGCCAACGGGCAGAAAAATTAGCCGATCGCTTACGGGAACTGGGCATCGATCCCGATGAATTAGAATAATGGAGTAGAAACACTCGCCAGTGCCACACTTGCAAGTGTTTCTGGTTCCCTATCTATAACTGTTCCATGAAATCTTTGGTCGTCGCCACAGGCAACCCCGGTAAATTAGAAGAAATCAAAGCCTATTTTGTGGGGTTAGATATCCACTTTCTGCCCAAACCCCCAGAATTAGACGTTGAAGAAACGGGGGATACCTTTGTAGAAAATGCTTGCTTAAAGGCTTCAGAAGTGGCTAAAGCAACCGGAGAATGGGCGATCGCCGATGACTCTGGACTCGCCATTGATGCTCTGAACGGCGCTCCGGGCATTTATTCCGCTCGTTATGGCAATACGGATACCGAACGGATTGAACGAGTTCTCAAGGAATTAGCCAATGAAGAGAATCGCCGCGCTCACTTTGTTTGTGCGATCGCCCTTGCCGATCCCTCTGGAAACATCATCCTCAGTAGTGAAGGCATTTGTCCCGGCGAAATTCTCCATGCTCCCAGAGGAAATGCTGGCTTTGGCTACGATCCAATTTTCTATCTCCCCCAACATCAACGTACCTTTGCCGAATTTACCCCAGAGATGAAACATCACCTTTCCCATCGAGGGGAAGCCTTTAAACTCTTTTTACCCCCATTTCAACAGCTATGGCAGTAAACCATTAACCCGAAAACTAAACACTAAGCGCCCAGAGCAATTTTCCCTGAGCGCGATGCCTGAGTGTTAGTGGTGAGAAGTTTCGTAAGATGTTATCTAGAAGCCATTGAGCGGTAGACCTCTAGGTGAGGATAAGGCTAGTATCACCTATTATGTAACTAGATCCATGAAAATCCTCACCAACTAGCCAACTGCGGTTACTCTCTGAGATTAGAGCTTAGATTGCCTCTAAATTAGACTCTCCCGTTCTGATCCGAACCACCCTTTCCACAGGAGAAATAAAGATTTTTCCGTCTCCGATTTCACCTGTACGAGCAGCGCTGATGATCTTATCAACGACAATATCCACTTGAGCATCCTCAACCACCACTTCTAACGAGAGTTTTTGCAGAAACTCAACCGTGTATTCAGAACCCCGATAGCGCTCGGTTTGACCCTTCTGCCGTCCGAAACCCCGAACTTCAGAAACCGTCATCCCCACGATACCAGCATTGACTAAGGCAATTTTAACTTCATCCAGTTTGAATGGACGGATAATTGCTTGAATTTTTTTCAACGTTTTAACTCCTTAAGGGTTCGTTAATCAAATAGACTGGACTAGGACTGCATTTTACTATCACCCGTTGGCAATAGAATTTTGTTACCTGTTTTACGAAATTTACTTCGGATTGCCTTGGTGAATCAAGGGACGCACAATCAGAAAGCTTGCTGTTGCAGCCATACCCGCAATAGCAAAGATGGCGATCGCCAAACCCACACCATTGAGATCCGATGAGCGTTCTGGAGCGCTAGGATGGGGATAGGGGCGTTGCTGCTCCTCACTAAACAACGGTAAATCCTCTGGAGGCGGAGGTAAATCAACAGGAGAATCACGATCTTCGGGTTCTGGTGGGGGTGGAAGAGTTGAATCCACTTTCGGCTCTGGCGTAAACTTCGGTTCCGGGATAAAGGCTTCTTGAGGAGCTGGGGGAGGGGGCGCAACCGGTATACTTGGCTCATAGGCATGGGCAATCTGTTGCAGACGTACCACCGATCTAACCAACTGCTCAATTTCTCCCCGTAACTGTTGATTTTGTTGAATCAGTTGTTGATTCTGTTGTTTTAGACTCTCCAGCATTACTTGCTTTTCTTTCACCTCACTGGCTAAATCCCGATACACTGAAATCGGTACAGATGGCGAATACTTCTGAGAAGCCATTGGGCTGGCGGTTTGGCTCTGCGTGGATTCAGAAGGCTTTGCCGGCTTTCGGGGAGGAGGTGTATAAGGTAAAGAAGTCATAAGCTTTTACCGAGGATCGTACTTGTTATTAGAGCAATAATCGGTCGGATTCGTCAAGAACTGAGCCTTATACCCTGGATCGATTAATTTTCAACCCTTTCTTTCTCTACTTTTGTGCCACTATGACTTGTCAGACTTACTTCAATCTTCTCCTTTCGCGCCGCGATTATAGCGTTAAAGAACTGGAAAAGAAGGCTCAGGAAAAGGGCTTTTCCCTTGAGGAAATTGCGGAGACAATCGCCCACTTACAGAGTTTAGGGTATCAATCCGATCGTCGATTAGCCAGTACCCTGATTCAAAGCGGCAAAGGAAAATATGGTAAAGCTGCCCTTCGTCGCAAATGCTTAAGCAAAGGTATTTCCTCAGAAACCTTTGAACAGGCTTGGGATGAACAACCCGAACCCCCAGACACTTTAGCCGAAACCCAAGACTTACAAACTAAGGTAGAACGCAAATATAAAATTACTGATTGGGCTAACCTCGATCCTCAAACCCAAGCCAAAGTCTACCGCTATTTGCAATATCGTGGATTTAATGCAACTGAAGTCTTGGCTTATTGGCGAGAAAGAATCCATTAAAGAGTAAAGAGTAACATGGGTCAAGTCAAAATCCAATTGATTGACAGACCTGTTATACTAGATCCCAGAATAAAGGTTTGAGAGTCCTGGGGGTAACGATCCTTAGGACTTTTTTTTTCTTCAAGGCTTCAAGAGTGGTCACCGATGTAGAGAGATCGCCCTTTGTCCGAGTTCTAGACCCAAAATTTAGATCGCCCAATCTAGAGCAATTGCAAAACTACTGGCATTTTTCCCATCCATACTGCGAGCAATAGGCAGCCAAACCCACACCGATATATCCAGAACAATTGATTTCTAAGGCTTTCCCTTTGCCTTTTCCCTAGCACGAAGCGCTGTATAATGCGGAAATGTTACGTCGCCAGATGCATAGCTCAACTCAAAACAACCTATGGATGTTACCAACCTTGCTGCCCAGCTTAATGCTGGAGCCATATTACCAGAGGGAATTGTTATTCTAACCTTATTGGTCGTAGTGATTACAGACCTAATCGGTGGGCGCAACGCCTCAAACTGGACTCCCTATATCGCGATCGCCGGATTGTTAGCCTCCATTGGCGCTCTCGTTCTCCAATGGGACCTCACCAACCCAGTCGCCTTCTTTGGCGGATTTAACAGTGATGCCCTAAGTATGGTCTTTCGGGGCACGATTGCCCTCTCTGCGGCGCTCACCATCCTCATGTCCATCACCTACGTCCAAGAAACAGGAACCGCTTTAGGCGAATTTCTGATGATTCTGCTCACCGCTACCATTGGGGGGATGTTCCTCTCTGGAGCAGATGAATTAGTCACGATCTTCGTCTCCCTAGAAACCCTCAGTATTGCGTCCTATTTGCTGACGGGATATATGAAACGTGACCCCCGCTCCAATGAAGCGGCCTTAAAATATCTGTTAATTGGAGCCTCAAGTTCTGCCGTATTTCTTTATGGGAGTTCCTTACTCTATGGCTTATCCGGTGGAGAAACCCAATTAGGGGAAATTGCCAAAAGCTTTGCGCAAAATCCCAACAGTCCGGCGATCAGTCTTGTCATTGCCCTCGTCTTCATTATCGCCGGTATCGCCTTCAAAATCTCCGCCGTCCCCTTCCACCAATGGACTCCCGATGTTTATGAAGGCTCCCCCACCCCCGTCGTTGCCTTTCTCTCCGTTGGCTCAAAAGCGGCTGGCTTTGCCCTCGCCATTCGCCTCCTCGTCACCGCTTTCCCCTCCGTCTCCGAGCAATGGCACTTTGTCTTTACCGCCCTTGCCATCTTCAGCCTCGTCTTAGGAAACGTTGTCGCCCTCGCCCAAACCAGCATGAAACGGCTGTTAGCCTACTCCTCCATCGCTCAAGCGGGTTTTGTGATGATTGGGTTCCTCGCCGGAACTGAAGCCGGATATGCCAGCATGATTTTCTATCTCCTGGTTTACCTCTTCATGAACCTGGGCGGCTTTACTTGCGTGATCCTATTCTCTCTGCGAACCGGAACCGATCAAATTAGTGAATATGCCGGTTTATACCAAAAAGATCCCCTAGTCACCCTCGGATTAAGCCTGTGCCTATTATCTCTCGGTGGTATTCCTCCTCTAGTTGGTTTCTTCGGCAAAATTTATCTCTTCTGGGCAGGTTGGCAAGCCGGTTTGTATACCCTTGTCTTACTCGGATTAATCACCAGTGTTGTTTCCATTTACTACTATATCCGCGTTGTCAAAATGATGGTGGTTAAAGAACCCCATGAAATGTCGGAATCTGTAGAAAATTATCCCGAAATTCAATGGAATATCCCCGGATTACGTCCATTGCAAGTCGGTTTAATTGTTTCCCTATTAGTAACTTCCCTAGGTGGTATTTTCTCCAATCCATTATTTACTCTAGCGAATGATGCGGTCATCAATACTCCCCTGTTGCAAGCTTCCACCCCTGCGGTTGAATCCATTGCCCAGTTAGATATTACAGATTAGGATTACAGCACTTGGTGCGGTCATGATACCCCCTTTATGCATCCCCGTGTTCATCCATTTCAGAGTCGAGAATAGGGGTTGGGGGGGATCGCCATCTACCACATACCTGTCCAAACTGCTGTATGATAACCTTATCCTAGAACTAGCCGCTTCCCCTTAGGAGGAGGCGGTTTTTCATTGCCGAGTCAAAGTTGCTATACTTAGGGAAGAGACCCAGCATGGGAGGAACCTGGTGATGCTTACGTTAATTGCTTTGGATCGTCCTTCAGTCGTTGCGGTGAGTATTGAAGGTAAAATTGAGCGCGAGGACATCGAAAAAATCAGTCAAGCGATTGAAGAGAAACTGCAACACTCTCCCCGTTTGCAAGCCTATGTGGAAGTCAAGCAATTGGGATGGATTACCCCTGATGCCTTGCTAGAAGATTTGAAAATTGGCTTTAATCACTTCAAGGATTTTGATAAAAAAGCTGTGGTTTGTGATGCTAAGTGGATTCAGTCTTTACTGCCTTTAGCTCGCCGCTTGTTTCCTTCCTTAGAAGTGACCTGTTTTGGTTTGTCCGAACAAGAACAAGCGCGTCAGTGGATTCTCAAGGAGTGACAAGGCAGCTCAAAGGTCGCTACAATGCCCTATTTATTAGACATCTCCTAAAATTAGGCTGTAACCCTACCGGGGTTTTAGGAGATGTCTATGACGCTTATCTGGATCTAACCGAGTTGATTACCTCGTTTGTATTGGAGATAGGCAGCTACAAACAAGCCAGCGAGAGTAATGGGAATTAAGCCCAGCACGATACCGGAAATTAGGGGTTCTACCATGGGTTTATGTTCTCCTTGTTAAGAGTGTGATGATAATGGTGTGTTTTCTATCCTATCGCTTCAGGAGCAGGTAATAAAGCTCTCCGTTGGAGTTGGTTAACCCAGCCCGATCGCCGGCTTCGCGTCCTGTCCCCATAAATACATCCACCCGTCCAGCTCCTTTAATGGCACTTCCGGTATCTTGATCGAGGACAAACCGACTCACTAGAGTGGGTTCTAGCTGTCCGAGTGCATTGGGTTCGGGAAGGGGAGCATGAATGAGAGCTAGAGCGCCTGGAGGCATAATTGATTTATCGGTGGCAATAGATCGCCAAGCTGTTACCGGAACGCTTAAATTTCCGGTCGCCGCTTGTCCCTGGGTTTCCTTAAAAAAGATAAAACTTTGATTGCGGGGTAAATACTCGTTCATCTGTTCGGGGAACTGGTGGAAATAGTCGATGAGTTTCGGTAGCGTCAACGACTCTAGGGAAAATAGGCCGGCATTCACCAATTCTTTGCCAATACTGGTATAGGGATGATCGGTTTTCCCAGCATACCCGACGGTCATGACCTGGCCATTGGGGAGTTGGATCTGAGCAGAACCCTGAACATGGACTAAAAAGGCTTCCAGGCGATCGCCAAGCCAAACAATTTCTGTTCCTCTCAGGGGACTTTGCCACCCTAGGCCATTTTCTCCTTCGAGTTCGCCACGAGTAGGATGGGGTTTACTCCAGTCTTCAAAGTCGCTGGGACGAGCATAAAGGGGATACCGATATTCGGCGGTTCGGGTGAGACTTCCGGCGTAGGTGGGTTCAAAATAGCCGGTAAACCCGACGGTTCCTTTGCCATCATTGCCCACGGACTGATACCAGGTAAACTCGCGCTTTACTGCTCTCTGGAGTTCTGCCTCGCTGCGGGAAGCCACCAGAAGCTGGCGAAAGCGAATCAAAGACCGACGGACGCGATCGCGGGTAATTTCTGGATGGTTTAATTGGGTATAGTCTTCGATCGCCTTAGGGGTTTGCAAATACTGCAAACTATAATCAATGGCCCTCAAGAGCGATCGCTTATCTCCAGAAGGGCCAAACAGGCGATCGTCCCAACCTAGATTACTCTCTACGCTCTGGGTGACTTCTAGTACATCACCGGCAGGGGAGGGTAAGGGAGTCTGCCCCCAAAGTGGAGGCATCCAACTGAGTCCAGCCGCTAAAATTAGGGAGGTGACGAGGGGTTTCATAGAGACTGTTAATCATCCATAGGAGTTCGATCTATACTGCTGGTATACACCGGTTCTACCCGGATTGCTAGGATGCTATTAGGTCGAATGACCATGTATTCCCCTTCTGTCGTTTTCATGGGTACACTGACAAACTCATCACTGTCTCTTTTCTGCACTACTTCGGCAGCGTACCACTTCTGAAAGTCTTTAATGGTCGGAAAGCGTACAACTTCTCGGTGGCCTCCACTCATGAGTAAATGGACGGCATATTCATCTGGAGTTCTAGGCATGATTGTAGGATTTCAAAATAACTCACCAGACACTATTATGAGACGCGATCGCACTAAAATCACGATTTGGCGATTCGGTGAATGAATAATTATCCCTTTCGACTACAATACGCCCTTAGAGCTGGGAATTGTACTCGCTCGCCGAGGATCGATTTCCAGAGCCTTTCTCATGGAACGGGCAAAAGCCTTAAAGGTAGCTTCAATAATATGATGGGAGTTGATGCCATCGAGTTGACGGATATGGAGGGTCATTTGGGAATGGTTGACCACCGCAACAAAGAACTCGCGCACCAGTTGGGTATCATAGGTTCCCACTCGTTCTGTGGGAAGAGATAAACCGTAACTCAGATGGGGTCGTCCCGAAAAGTCGAGGGAAACTTGAACGAGGGCTTCATCGAGAGGGGCAATAAAATGACCAAAGCGGACGATCCCCTTGCGATCTCCTAATGCTTTCGCCAAGGCTTGACCGAGGGTAATGCCCACATCTTCATTGGTATGATGATCGTCAATCTCCCAATCTCCCTGAGCTTCTACTTCTAGGTCAATCAGTCCATGGGATGAGATTTGATGCAGCATATGGTCGAGAAACGGTATTCCCGTTTTGGCACTACATTTGCCCTGACCATCCAAATCCAACCATACTGTAACATCCGTTTCCCCAGTTATTCGATGAACCGAAGCTGTGCGATGGGTCGCATTATCACTGATTTCCATCGTTCTCTGAATTTCCGTCTACATGAGTCAATGATACAGTTCTTTGGGCGATCGCGGACAGGAAACGTGCTGGCAAATTAGGAAACCAAGCTAGGATTGATCTTTATCCGTAAACCATGTTCCTGCTGCGATCGCGATCGAAATCTTCTCGCAAGACCGAGCCAAATAATGCTAGTTCTGTCATGTGTAAGTTGGGTTCATTAGCCTGGAGCGTAGCGAACTCAACCTACACACATCTACTAACTATGAACTATTAACTCTCATCACATGCCCATGATTTCATATCCGGCATCGACATAAATAACCTGTCCTGTAATTCCACTTGCCAGATCGCTACAGAGAAAAGCGGCTGTATTTCCGACTTCCGTTTGCGTCACCGTGCGTCGGAGAGGAGCAATTGCTTCCACATGCTTAATCATGTCCAAAATGCCGCCAACGGCTGAAGAAGCTAAGGTGCGAATGGGGCCAGAAGAAATGGCATTGACGCGAATATTTTGGGGCCCTAACTCAGCAGCCAAATAGCGCACACTCATTTCTAAACCGGATTTGGCGATACCCATAACATTGTAATTGGGGATCACCTTCACTCCTCCCAAATAACTCAGGGTGACAATAGAACCGCCTTCAGCCATACAGGACTTAGCCTGAGCGCATAACTGAGTTAAAGAATAGGTACTAATTTCCAGCGCTTTGAGAAAACCAGACCGTGTCGTGTCGCTAAACTCTCCACTGAGTTCGTCTTTACCCGCAAATGCTAAAGAATGAATCAGAATATCCAGATGTCCCCATTCCTTTTTCACCGTCTCGAACATCTCGGCCACCTGAGCGTCATTCTGTACATCACAGGGCAGAAATAGACTCGGATTGAGGGGCGAAACTAAATCTTCAACTTTTTTACGGTAGCGGTCTTTTTCGTCAGGCAAATAGGTAATTCCTAAGTTAGCTCCAGCTTGATGCAGTTGTTGCGTAATTCCCCAAGCGATGGAGCGGTTATTGGCAACTCCCAAAATCAGCGCGTTTTTTCCAGTTAAGTTGAGCATGATGGTTTGATCGTCGATAAAATCTAGCTGAGATACCCCACCTTGGTGCAGAATGCTCCTTTGTCGGGTCTATTGGCATCATCTCATACAGACTGACGGCCCGATCTGGGTTGAAGAGATTTTTTTGCATCGAATTTTCCACGAACCGGCGCAGATTCGTTAAACTCATACCTATCTATCCCTGACGAAGAGAGCGGCTTTAGTTAAAAACTCCGTTAAATTTCTTTTAAGGCCAATAGTGGAAGGTGATAGACTGCTCACCAGATCACTTGGTTGGAGAGCGAGATTGCTCCGCAATGCTATCGCGATCGCACAGTCACACATTAGAAGTAAGGCAATATGATACTCAGTGATGACAAACCCCTAGCGGCTATGTTTCGCCAAATCAGTGGCGGTGGTTTTCCCCCAGTGGTGGAAAGCTTTGAGCGTGGTAAAACGATCTTTTTTCCGGGCGATCCAGCCGAGCGGGTTTATTTTCTGCTCAAAGGGGCGGTTAAACTCTCTAGGGTTTATGAAGCTGGAGAAGAAATTACCGTGGCTCTGCTCCGGGAAAATAGTGTCTTTGGGGTGTTGTCCTTGATTACGGGCCATCGCTCAGATCGGTTTTACCATGCTGTGGCGTTTACTCCAGTGGAATTGCTTTCCCTGCCTATCGATCGGGTAGAGAAGACGATTCGACAAAATCCAGATCTGTCGATGGTGATGCTACAAGGTCTTTCTTCTCGGATCTTACAAACGGAGATGATGATTGAGACTTTGGCCCACCGGGATATGGGATCGCGACTGGTGAGTTTTTTGTTAATTTTGTGCCGAGATTTTGGCATTCCTGCGGAGGATGGGATTACCATCGATCTGAAACTGTCTCACCAAGCGATCGCCGAGGCGATCGGTTCTACGCGAGTAACAGTAACCCGTTTGCTTGGTGATTTACGGGCCGAAAAAATGATTTCTATCCATAAGAAGAAGATTACGGTACATAATCCGGTAGTTTTGAGTCAACAGTTTGCTTAAATTGAACTCAGGGATGAATTCTAGTATTTTGGGCGATCGCTTTGACAACAATGGGCTAGGCTATATCTGAATCTTGGATCGTTTCTAGCTACCCATGACTATTGGCATTATTCTGATTGTCTCGATTTTATTTTTAGGGGGTTTACTCGCTACCCTAGGCGATCGCCTAGGTACAAAAGTGGGTAAAGCCAGGTTAAGTTTGTTTAAACTTCGCCCCCGACAAACTGCCATTTTAGTCACGATTGTTACGGGAACCTTGATTTCTGGATCCACCCTAGGGATTCTGTTCGCCATGAGTCAGCCCTTGCGCCGAGGCATTTTTGAGTATGATGAAACCCAGCGTAAACTCCGTCAAGCCCGTCGAGACCTCCAGTCTACTGAAGCTCAAAAGGCACAAATTGAAATTGACTTAGCTCAGGCACGAGCAGAACGGGAATTAGTAGAGCAGAATTTAGATAATCTCAATGCTAGTTTGCAGACCATTATTACTCAGAAGTTGGCAACGGAAGATAATCTGAAAAAAACCCAAGCTCAGTTAAAAGAAGTTCAAAATAACTTTGAGCAAACCCAAGGCCAGTTACGAGACATTCAAGATAATTTTGAGCAAACCCAAGGCCAGTTGCAGGAAATCATGGGTAAATTTCAACTCGCCCAAGATCGACTGCAAAAAGTCACGGTTCAAACTGAAACTCTACGATCGGAATTGGATCAATTAAGAGAAGAGCGGCAAGAACTTATTCGTCAGCGCGATGAGGTTCGGTCTCAAATTGCTCAACGGGATGCAGAAATTGCCGAGCGCAATGAGCTAATTGCCGAGCGCGATCGGGAAATTGAGAATCAAAATAAGGAAATTGAGGATCGCAATCAAGTGATTGAAGAGCGGGAGGGGCGATTAAAGGAACTGGAAAAACAACAAAAATACTTAGAGCGACAAGTGAGAATTTTTGAGCAATATTACCAAGATTACCAAGATTTACGACAAGGGAATTTAGCCTTACTTCGAGGACAAATTCTGGCTTCTGCGGTGGTAGAAGTGCTTGAGGATCGAGGTTCCGTGCAAGCGGTCAATCGGTTATTGGAAATTGCCAATCAATTTGCTAGAGAACAGGTGAAACCGGGAACAGGAGAGCTAAATGAGCAGGTCATTCAAGTTACTCCAGAACAAGTTGAACAGTTACAAGAACAAATTTCCGATGGTCAAGAATATGTAGTCAGGCTGTTATCCGCAGGCAACTATATTCGCGGAGAATCGAATGTGGAATTTTTTGCAGATGTGGCATTAAACCAAGTGGTTTTTGAGGCTGGAGAAGTGATTGCCACAGGAAGAGCAAATGGCGCAACGATGAATGAAGAAGAATTACTCGAACAAATCGGAATTTTAATTGAGTCTTGTCGCTTTCGGGCCCGTCGAGGCGGGATTTTAGAAAGCCGCTTACAAGTGGGAGATGGCTCACCAGAGACATTGATAGATTTTGTGCAGAAAATTCAAGAAAACCCGACACAAATCTCGATTCAAGCGATCGCCTTGGAAACTACCTATACTGCAGGCCCGCTACAGATTGATTTAGTTGCTTTTGCTGGCAATGAAGAAGTATTTCGTACATCCTCTCTGTCTGCTCCGTAGGGCCTGCCGATCCCTCTATAGAAGAAACTGGAGAGGGACAGTAAGAAAAATCCCCTTTGGAAAGGGGCGTTAGGGGGATAAAAGTGTACCACATAACATCGAAAAATGCTGTATACAGCGCGAAGCGCTGCTATGAGGTACATTGTTGATCATAGATTCGAGTTGTCATTGCGACCGCAGGGAAGCAATCGCCAAGATT
>DDLS01000092.1 GCA_002340255.1 Cyanobacteria bacterium UBA2566 | reverse complement strand
TAGGCAGGGGTGGATGTCAATCTAAAATGGTCTATTTCGTCCCATTGTCCTTTACTCTATTAGCAGACGGCTTAAATTTAGTACATCCATGTTTGGTCTGATCGGTCACCTTACTAGCTTAGAACATGCCCAATCCGTTGCCAGGGATTTGGGATATCCAGAATATGCAGATCAGGGATTGGATTTCTGGTGTTCTGCTCCTCCACAGACAGTGGATGATATTACAGTCACCAGCGCTACCGGAAAAGTCATAACCGGTAAATATATCGAATCCTGTTTTCTCCCAGAAATGTTGGCCAATCGTCGGATTAAAGCGGCCACTCGCAAAATCCTGAACGCTATGGCCCATGCTCAGAAACAGAAAGATGAAGATGAAATTCATATTACGGCCTTGGGTGGATTTTCCTCGATTATTTTTGAAGAATTTAATCTTCATGACAACCCACGGGTTCGTAATGTGGAATTAAACTTTCAAAAGTTTACAACGGGTAATACCCATACCGCTTATATTATTTGTCAACAAGTAGAACAGGTGACGGCTCAGTTGGGGATCGATCTATCCCAAGCGACGATCGCCGTTTGCGGTGCAACAGGAGATATTGGGAGTGCTGTCTGTCGATGGCTGAATCAGAAGACCGATGTGGCCGATTTACTCTTGGTGGCTCGCAAAGAGGATCGCCTGAGAGCGCTACAATCGGAACTGGGACGAGGTAAAATTCTGAGCTTAGAAGAGGCTCTCCCCCTAGCGGATGTGGTGGTTTGGGTCGCCAGTATGCCCAAGGGTGTAGAAATTGATGCGTCTACATTGAAACACCCCTGTTTGATGATTGATGGGGGATATCCAAAAAATTTGGGGACTAAACTGCAAGATACGGATATTTATGTGGTCAATGGTGGGATTGTAGAGCATTCCCTGGATATTGAATGGCAAATTATGGATATTGTGCAGATGGATGTGCCCGAGCGACAGTTGTTTGCTTGCTTTGCTGAAGCCATGATTCTAGACTTCGAGCAGTGGTATGAGAGTTTTTCTTGGGGTCGTAATCAGATTACAGTGGGAAAAATGGAGAAAATTGGTAGTGCTTCAGTAAAACATGGATTTCGTCCCCTGCTATTACCCCAGGTTTAAGGCTCAGAGTTGAGTACAGATGACCCGAATCCGATAAAATGAGAGACGGGTTGAGAGAAAATGTGATTCCCCTTTAGTGAATGTGAATACTCCTGAACGTAAACCCCTACTCCTGGATTTTGAAAAACCGCTGTTTGAACTAGAAAACCGAATTGAACACATTCGGCAATTGGCAAAAGAAAACAGTGTCGATGTCTCCGATCAAATTCATCAGTTGGAGCAGCGCTCCGTTCAACTGCGAGAGGAGATTTTTACCAATTTGGCTCCCACACAACGGTTGCAGTTGGCTCGCCATCCTCGCCGTCCCTCGACGTTGGATTATATCCAGTCGATTAGTCAGGAATGGATTGAGTTACATGGCGATCGCTGTGGAGGAGACGATCCAGCCTTAGTTGGAGGGATTGGTCGTATTGATGGGCGATCGGTTGTCATGCTTGGCCATCAAAAAGGCCGGGATACTAAGGATAATGTGGCCCGTAACTTTGGTATGGCTTCACCCGGGGGCTATCGCAAAGCCATACGATTGATGAATCATGCCAACCGCTTTAAAATGCCCATTCTCACGTTTATTGATACTCCTGGAGCTTGGGCAGGACTGCAAGCAGAAGAATTAGGACAAGGGGAGGCGATCGCCTATAATTTGCGGGAAATGTTCCGCCTTGATGTCCCCATCATTTGTACTGTCATTGGTGAAGGCGGATCGGGGGGAGCATTAGGGATTGGTGTGGGCGATCGCCTATTGATGTTTGAACATGCCGTCTATACCGTCGCTACTCCAGAAGCCTGTGCTGCCATTCTCTGGAAAGATGCCAAAAAATCTCCCCAAGCAGCAGAAGCGCTAAAAATTACCGCCGAAGACTTAAAAGAATTGGGGATTTTAGATGATTTATTGCCGGAACCCCTCGGTGGCGCTCATAGCGATCCCCTAAAAGCTTCTAATATTCTGAAAACGTCTATTCTTCGCCATCTTTCTGAACTCGATGCCCTATCTCCGCAACAACGCCGAGACCGGCGCTATCAGAAGTTTAGACACATTGGAGTCTTTTTAGAAGCGTCAGCCTAGACCCTTTCCCTTGTGTTAACAGGGGCAATCGGAGTTATAATGGCTCCCAGTAACAATTGTTTACATTTTCCTCATTACCGATTTGAGTTTTGCTGATCCAAGAAGTTTAGATTACAACGGCTTGACCTCCCTGGCATGGGCTGTCCAAGCTTCTTCAGCTTTATTCCAATTGATCCAAAGTGTAGCCTTAGTCTCTAGCTACACAGCCTCTCTGCTGATGTCAATCCTAGATCCTTCCGATCGCTCCAAAACGATCTCAAACCCCATTACTTCCCCCATCAGCAGCCATCGAGGAATGGAACAATACCTCAAAGTCAGTAGCTCGGCTTAAGTAGCTCTGGCCCAGATCCTAGTGCAGACCAAGTTCCTCTTTGTCTGTCTTTGCTCACCCACCTAAACTGAAAAGAGAGTTTTCAATCTTATGACTATTGCTTCCTCTAATGGTTCTCCCTCCTTGAGTTATTCTTCGGATAAGGATGCTAAGGAACATCAACCGTTATCGAGTCGGCCGGATCGCTCTACCACCCATGGTGCGGAGTCAAAAATTTCCCATCCTAGTTCTGATGTCAGTAATCAAGCCTTAATGGATTCCGTACAGACGATGTTAGCGGAACTCGGCGAAGATCCAGAGCGGGAAGGACTCCTGAAAACCCCCAAACGGGTTGCAGAGGCTATGCGCTTCCTCACCAATGGCTATCATCAATCCTTAGAAGATCTGGTCAATGGAGCCATTTTTGATGAAGGCCATGATGAAATGGTTCTAGTGCGTGATATTAATCTCTTTAGCTTGTGCGAACACCACATGCTGCCGTTTATGGGTAAGGCCCATGTGGCCTATATTCCCAATCAAAAAGTGGTCGGTTTAAGTAAGTTAGCTCGGATTGTGGAAATGTATTCCCGTCGCTTACAAGTGCAAGAGCGGCTGACTCGCCAAGTGGCTGAAGCGATCCAAGAAATTCTTGACCCTCAAGGAGTGGCAGTGGTGGTTGAAGCCAATCATATGTGTATGGTGATGCGCGGTGTGCAAAAGCCTGGATCTTGGACAGTAACTAGCTCGATGGTGGGTGTGTTTAAGGAAGATCAAAAAGTACGTGAAGAATTCTTAAACTTGATTCGTCATCAACCCAGCTTCTTCTAAGGGCAATTTTTTATAACTTTCTGTTCAACAAGGGGCTGGGGCCCCTTGTCCTTCAAGGTATCGTAGAGAAAGGGTTGGTTAGGATAGTTAGGTTATGGTTTGAGGCAATAGGCACTAGAAAAATGTCCGAACTCTCGCTTTCGCAGCTATAGCAAAGTTCAATCAAGGGAATAAGGTCAATATTCAGGCAAGAGGACAATTACCGGGCTGGATAAAACCGTTGATCTCGACCCAAATGCCATCCTTGCAGTTCACCCGATCTCCACTGTTGGAACACTTCTGCTGTAGAGATCCCTAATTTTTCGGCTAAAATTTCCGGAAAGATACCTTCAAGTCGGGGTTTGGGTGAGGCTTCGGTTTCCTCTTTCCTCTTTTGCACTTGAGTAAGTTGGGCTTCAATCTCCTGGGCATAATTTTGAGATTGGGTGAGTGCTTGTCGTAGTATTTCGATTTGGGTTTCCTGTTGAATGAGGATTTGGCGCACTTGAGTAAGTTCTGTTTGTAGCTCTTGTCGCTGTTGCTCTAAGCTCTCTACACTTTGTTGGTAGTGGGTGAGTTCTTGTTGAAATAGGGCTTTCTGGCGATCACTCATCTCTAAAGCTTGATGTAAATAATCATTTTCCCGCTTCAAAAAATGCTCTGCTCCTCCAGATTCAGTATTACTGTGCATCTCAAGGAGTTGATCGAGTTTTGCCTCAACTTGGACAATTCTCTCTTCTAGGGTCAACTCAGGAACTCGATTCATAGCATTCTTCTCCATTGTGTCATCTCTAAGGCTTAAAACTATTTAAAGAATTGGAAGATTAGATTTCCATAGCTGTATTGTCTGTCATTCTAGTTAATGAAGAAAGCCAGAAGAAGAGCATTTGAAGACCAAGGGGGTTAACTGAGTCTGATGATTAATATTTTTCTGCTAGAGCAGTTGATTCAGTTGATTAACCACAAGACGGGATTAGCAATCCGCTCTAAGGATCGTGAGAGTTTGAGCCAGAAGGTTATCCATCGTACTCAATGTTTACGAATGTCTTCAGTTGATGATTATTATCAACTTTTGGCTACTCCCAGTCACCGCAGAGATCGAGAGTGGGAGACGTTGATTGATCTCTTGACAACAGGGGAAAGTTATTTTTTTCGCGATCGAGGACAAATTCAGCTTCTGCGAACCCATTTACTCCCCGAGTTGATTAATATACAACGTCATCAGGCTGGCGATCGCGATCGCCCCAGTTTCAACGTCTGGAGTGCTGGATGCTCTACGGGAGAAGAGGCCTATTCTTTAGCCATTTTATTAATGGAGCTGATTCCCGACTGGAGAAACTGGCATCTGCGGGTTCTGGGAACAGACATTAATGCCATGGCGATCGCTAAAGCAAAGACCGGATTGTACAATAACTGGTCTTTTAGACTCGTTGAACCCAGATTAAAAGCTTCCTACTTCAAACCTTATCAAGAACTCTGGAAAATCAATCCTGATATCCAACAATTAGTTCACTTTCAAACCAGCAATCTTATTCTAGACTCCATTCCTCAAGACCAGGGTCAGTTCATACCATTTGACTTAGTCATTTGTCGCAATGTCTTCATTTACTTAACCAAAGAAGCCATTGATATTTGCTTACAAAAGTTTTGTCATGCCCTTCATAATAAAGGGTATTTTATTACTAGCCACACAGAGTTGTATGGGCATCACTTACAGTGTCTGCAAATCAAGGCTCTTCCGGAATCCATTGTGTACCAAAAACAATGTTCCTTGATGAATGGAGAAACATATTCCGAGCAGAGAAAAGTCCCCTCTTTCCTCCATCCTTTATCCCAGAAATTAGGTTTAAAATTCTCCTTCACTGACAATCAAATTCCTACGAAAACCTCCATTGATTCTCATACGTCAACCCTTGCCAAACTTCAGAACAATCAGCCTCAAAAAACATCCAAACCAGAAAAACATCCTAATTTTATCAGAAAAAATCTGGACTATTTAGAAGAGAAGCCAAAGGATTTCACGGACTTACTATCAATGGCAAAATCCCATGCAAATTTGGGGGAGCTAGACCTAGCTATTCAGTATGCTCATGAGTGTTTGTCTGTTAGAGCATTTGCCATCGATCCTTATTATTTGCTCTCACAAATTGCAGAAGAAAAAGGAGAGCTAGAGCAAGCAAAAATCTACCTAAAGCGGATTATTTATTTAGAGCCAAAATCAATCTCTGCTTACTTAGATTTGGGGTCTTTATATGCTCAACAAGGAAATAAAGTCCAAGCTCGGAAGTTTTGGAATATTGCCTTAGACTTTCTCCAAAAATATCCTCAAGATGCTAAAATAGGAACATCAGAGGAATATACAACCAAAGAATTATTGAGGTTTATTAAGAACCGCTTAAAAGAACTTCAATAAACTTTAAAATAGGGATTATGGAAAAAAAACCGTTTATCACCTTTAGCCTGAACGGTTCACGCTACGGGATAGATGCTCTGTATGTAGAAGAAATTTTCTTCTTACCTGAGTTAACTCCCGTTGCCGAAGTTGCACGAGATATTGCTGGAGTTCTCAATCTAAGAGGTAAGATTATTCCAGTTATGGATCTCGAATCTAGACTCGGATATGCAACTCAGGAATACCAAATCAGTGATAGCGTCATTGTCTTGCACTCTGAAGACATACTCATGGGTATTATTGTCAATCAAGTCCATGAAGTACAGATGATTGAAGAATCAGAGATCTCGACTCAATTTTCCCAAGGCTATTTAAAACATGCTCTTAAAAAATCGCTTCATTGGCCATCTATGACCCCTTGTATGAGGGGATTGGTACAAGTGGAGAATCACATTATCATGATTTTAAATATTGAGACTCTACTCCAACCTGTAGAAACTGAGGAGTTAGCAGGCATTGATCCAGGAATTGAAGAAGAAGAATTTATCTCTGAAAATGAACAATTTCATGCTCACAGCCGAACTTTATTTTGTCCCCATGCCAGCCAAAAAGAGCGAGAAGTTTTTTACTCCAGGGCGAAAAATCTAAGACAATCTCTAGCTCATGAAGATATCAAAGGTTTAATGCCTATTGCGGTTATTGGTTTGAATGAAGAATATTTTGGTATAGATTTAGAATTAGTACGCGAATTTACTCCTATTGAACGAGTCACACCCATTCCGTGCTGTCCCCCTCATATTGTAGGTAATATTAATCTCAGAGGTGAAATTGTTACTTTAGTGAATATTGGGTTTATTCTACACCTAAACTACAATCGGGTTCCCTTGCGAGCAGTTGTGGTCGCTACTGAAGACTTTGTGGTTGGTGTGGTCGTTGACAAAGTTTTTGATGTCATCTACTTGTCCAAATCGCAAATCAAACCCATTCCTACGGCCGTGCATGTGGTAGATGAAGAATATCTACGGGGAACAGTAGCTTATCAGGAAAAAATGATGGGACTTCTCGATTTGAAAAAGGTTTTGAATCACTCAGAATTACGAGTCAATGAAGCCAGCTAGTTGTATTATTAAGGAGTAAATATAAATGTTTTTAAATTTAAAACTGAGAGAAAATTTACTATTAAGTTATGCAATTCCCATTGGTTTTACAGTGTTTATTTCTGCCTGGGTTTATGTCGTAGCACAGCAGGTGTTTGCAACTTTTACAACAGTAGAAAGAGTCCAAAAAAATATCATAAATGTTGGTGATTTAAGCTTAAATGGGCAGGGAATGATTCGCAGCAGTCGAGGATATATAGCTGTTCAAAATCTCCAGTTTTTGCAAGAATATCAAGAATATTCACGCCAATTTGATACGGTAGTCCGAGACCTCCAAAGTTTGGTAAAAGATCCACAACAGGAGATTCGTTTAAACGAGATGATTCAGATGAAAAAGGGATATCAACAGTTTTCAGACCAAACTCATGTTTTAATCAATCAAGGCAAGAGAGATGAAGCGGTGGCTCTATTTAATTCCGGTCAAGGAATGCAGTTTGTGGCCCTATTCGATCAGTTAGCTAATCAATTTTTATCGGTTGAAGAGGACTATCTAAAATTAGAAACTGAAAAAGCAAAAGATTCTATGAATACATTGATTTTGGTTATTTCTTTAGGAACGCTATGTTTAATTGTGGTAACGGTCTCTTTCGCCTTTTGGATTTCTGGAGGATTGGCCAAAATCATTAATCAATCTACAGAGGAAATAACTGCGTTTTCATCAGAAATTGTGGCCACGGTGGAACAGCAAGAGCGGACGGTCACTCAACAAGCATCTTCGGTGAATCAAACCACAACAACGATGGATGAGTTAGGAGCGTCTTCTCGTCAGGTTTCTGAGCAGGCAGAAGCATCAGTATCAGCAGCTCAACAAGCCTTGGTATTAGCCCAAGGAGGTAGTGATGCGGTAGATAATACACTGCAAGGGATGGAAGATTTACGGGAAAAGGTGAGTGCGATCGCCCAACAAATTGTTTTGCTCAGTGAACAGACTGGGCAAATTGGTAATATTTCTGCCTTAGTCAGTGATTTAGCCAATCAAACCAATATGTTAGCCCTCAATGCTGCAGTCGAAGCAGTACGAGCCGGAGAGCATGGTAAAGGTTTTGCAGTAGTGGCCAGTGAAATCCGCAAATTAGCGGATCAAAGTCGCAAATCAGCCGATAAAATTAATGCTTTAGTGATGGATATTCAAGGGTCGATTAATTCAACGGTGATGGTGACGGAAGAAGGAACAAAAACGGTTAGTTCTGGGGTAGATATTGCTCAGAAAACCGCCCAAGCCTTTAGTGGTGTCGCTGAAGCGATTAACGATGTAGTGTTGAATAACCAGCAGATTTCCTTAAACATTAAACAACAGGCGATCGCCATTCAACAAGTCGTAGAAGCCATGAATAGCATTAACCAAGGAGCCAAAGAAACCGCCTCCAGTATCTCCCAAACCCGCATCGGGACTCAAAAACTTAACGAAGCTTCTTTAAGCTTGAAAAGTATTATTTAAGACGATTTAATACTCCTACTTTAGCGATCGAAATCAACTCCAATCTTGACATACATCACACCCTTCTCTGATAGTCATCACCCCGATCGGCTTCATCTTTCCTTATCGTACAAATAGTATGAGTTTTAATCGAAAAGTTATGATTCAACTACGCCTACTCCCCTTTGCCATACCTGAACTCTTTGCCCAAGTCAGCACAACCCGCACTCTCACTCAAGCTGACTGTTACGGACTCTTAGCCGCTGTCCTCGAAGATTCCCTCATTGATGAGGAACGAGCTGCCATCGATCGCCTCCTGCACGCTGTCTACAAAGGGCGCATCCAGACAGTCGATGAAATCTCTGCTATCGTCTAGAAATTCCCATGAACTACTTGGCCCATCTTCTCTTAGAAGGAGATGATAGTGAATTTCAACTGGGGAACCTCCTGGGTGATTTTGTAAAAGATGTTGCCTGTGACAGGGAATAGGGAATAAGAACAGTTTTTAATTGATTCAAAAATAATTTAGGATAATCCAGCTCATGGCCCAGCTCAATCACCAAAAAATATTTGACCTCCTGATCGACGAAGTCCTTGAAGCTTATCCACATATTGAGGGTAAGTTAGACTTCGTATCTAGAGATATTTTAGAGCATCTGAAATCTAGGAGCAATCAGGTCAAAGAAAGATTGCGCCAGGGATCTTTCACAAAAGATGATGGTCAAATCGATCAGCGTGAGGCTTTTTTACTCACCTGGATTGAGAAAGTATGGGAAGCACAAAATGGCAATCAAGAGTTATATGAAAAATTGCTCAACCACTTAAATGGAACACCACAAGAGTTTGACTTATATGACAGAGAGGTACCTTAGCTTAAAGGTCTAAAAGCTAAGGTCTGCTCATCCGTCAATCATCGTAGTGCGGTCAGGGTACTAGAAGTTGGAGAATTTTCCTTGTTCTCCAACTTCTAATGTAATACCCTGCCCACTATCTGTTCTAACGACCTAATAACTCTTCGGCTCGCTTGGCTAGGTTTTCCGCCCTCAAGCCGTTGTACGCCATAATTTCCCCAGCGCTCGAAGCCGTTTCTCCCCGTTTCCAAGCAAAGGTATCCCGCTTACAGGTACTACGCAACATCACTGGTTCTAATAAGGCACTAGCTCCTCCAGTAATGCCAATTAAGGCATCACCAGCAAACAAACGATCAAACCCAACATCATCTAAGAAATGGCTATCCTTTTCGGTGCAAGTTTCCCAAGCGACATCGGTGGGACGATATAACCGTCGGGGATTAATTACGGAAACGATACGCACGCCAATGCCCTCATCTTCTAATTCTAGAGCGGCTTCAAACGTGGGAATTAAAGGCATATCACCAATCACAGCAAACACGACCTTCTGTTTCCCTTCGGTTTCATGGAGAATGATTCCCCCATCTTGAAGAGCCTGACGAGTTTGGTCGAGGGTAGTCCGAACCGGTAAGGGGGATTTACTGGCCGTAATCGTAATTCCTTTATTCTTAGTTCCCAATGCCCATTCATAACATACTTGGATACTGTTGGCATCGCAGGGGAAGAGCGGAAAAATATTACCATTGCGCATCATGGCAGCAAAATAGTTTTCAATTTCTGGCCGTTGGTGCGTCCAACCGTTGCGCCCTTGCTCTAATGCTCCAGCAGTAAAGAGGGTAATGGTTGAGGGGGTGGGACGGCGCAATTCTGCCATCGCTTGAGTTACAGTTTGCCAAATGGGCAGGCCGTTGATGGCGAAGGATTCATAGGAACACCAGAGGGTACGCGCTCCAAAGAGGGCAAGACCTGCTGCTAACCCTGCACAGGCATCTTCACTTAAGGGTTCATAGACTTGGCCTTGGGGCCCTTGGAAGTAGTCTTCATCAGGGGTGGGATGGAGGATTTTCAGACCGATATTGACGTTATTAATCCCCGATGCAGCATTACCATCAGCGTTAGTCAACAAGAAATTAGGGTCGGTTTTGCCCACATGAACGATTAACTCACCCATGGCAGTGGTAGCTACTTTTTTGTCACCTTTGACGGGATATTCAGTGAGGGGCAGTTGTCCGAGTTCGGGTACGGGGATTTCTTTTTCGGTGACGACATGGCCAGAAGCAGGGCCTCCAGCAGCGCGCTCAAAGTTGGTGCGAACGAGTTGCCAGCCTTCAGGGGTGAGGGCGCGTTCTTGAAGGGCACTCACGATGTAGTCTTTTTCGGTGTTATCTCCGGGATAGAGGTTGTGGGATTTTGCGCCACGTTTGTGAACACCTGCACCTTTGAGTTGTTTGACAATCAGGACGGTCAGTTTACCCCCTAGGGCAGATTGGGCGGCTTGGTGGGTGGCGGCGAGGAGTTCTTGCACGAATTCAAGCCGGTTTTTGAAGGAGAATTGGGTGCTGTCCACATAGTCTCCGGGTTGGTTGGTGTCGTCGAAGTCTTTGGCGTTGACGAGGATGACTTCTTCAAAGCTGTTACCTTCCCAGTATTGGATCATTGCTTCGTTGGTTTTGGTGGAGACCATGCTGTGGTGTTCTTGGGAGTAACCGTTCCAAACGAGGATGGGGAGGAAGTTGGTGATGTGGGGAAAGGCGGTGTGGAAGTGGCCGAAGCTGCTCATGATGTAGGGTTCGCCGAGACCACCGTCGCCGATGGTGACGGGGAAGAGGATGCCAGGGTGGAGTTTGGCTCCGGCCATGGCGAAGTGTTGCCCTTGGCCGAGGGGGCCGGCTGGGTTGAGGAGTCCGGGGATTTGGCCGGAGAGGTGGCCGAGGAGTCCGTGCATTTCCCGAAAGCGTTCGCGCATTTGTTGCACGGTTTGGATGCCCATGTCTTCGAGGGAGCGGTCGAGAAACATATTGCTGTAGAATCCGGGGGCGTGGTGACCGACTTCGGTGAGGATATTTTTGTGACCAAGCATGACGAGGGCGGCGATCGCCTCGGCAATACTAGCAAATCCACCAGGATGTCCCGATTGTTTGGAGGCAGTGATTTGTAGGGTCAGATACCGCAAGGCATCGGCCGCTAGGAGCGTTTGGTAGGCGGCACGCGGGTCGCTGGGGGAGGCAATCGCCGTTTGTCCTGCTTCAATAGCAGGTTGGGTTCCGTAGGTGGCAAATTCTGGGAGGCTGTCAGCAAAACATTGGATACCTTGACAAAAGGAGGGGATAGTGATATATGCGGTCATGAGCAAAAAATCCTCTGGCGTGGTTGGAGATGGTTAAATAAATCTTACAATGTTGCTGGACAGTCCATTGGGTACGGTCTATTGGTTAATTTCCTAGAAAACCATAAATAAGAAATTATAGATAAAAACTTTTCCATCGAAATATAGGGAAAAAAAAGAGAGGAGAACAGGAGTAGAGTGATAAATTTAACTGATTCTTCAGTAGAGATGAGGACTCGGTTAACTGGGGTAAGTTGATTAATAATCTCAGACAAAAAAATTACTGCTTGAGACCAGTCTAGGGATGAAAATTAGGGTATAAAAAACCAGAGTAGTGTTTAGTCATACCCTTTATATACTGAGAAAACGAAAGGGGCTGAGGAATGGAGTTACAGTGAAGACCCTTGCTAGAATTGTATTTCATAAGGCGGGTCGCCCTCGGATTGACCTGATTGCCCTCTAGAACTGAGAACCCCTGTTAATGAAAGCCTTTAGTTTTTCCAAGGTTCCCCCGATTTATTTTGGTGCTGGCCAAGTTCAAGAATTATCCAATTTAATTACCCAATTCGAGGGTAAGAGAGTTTTGTTGATGACAGGGGCCAAGTCTCTAGATGCATCGGGTAAGTTAGACGAGATTAAGACTAATTTAAGTCGGTCAGGTCAGGTGGTGTATCACAGGATTTGCGATCGCGAACCGACCGATGCTTTGATTGATGGTATCTGTGCCGAGATCCGCGACTTCTCGATTGATGCGATCGTCAGTATTGGCGGTGGTAGTGTGATTGATGTGGGAAAAGCGATCGCCTGTGATATTCCTCCAGAGTCTGGGGCGATCGCTCATATCCAAAGCCTGGCAAGCAACCCATGCTTCACCCACCCCAAAATTCCCTTAATTGCCATTCCCACTACCTCTGGTATGGGAAATGAAGTTACCCCGAAAATGGCGATCGACCGGGTCGAAGCTCGAGGAACCAAAACCTTTTTCACTCACCCCCAATTTATCCCAGATGCCGTCATTATTGACCCGGAACTCCTGATTTCCTGCCCTCCCGATCTCACGGCTACCTCTGGGTTAGTCACTTTATCCCACTTAATAGAAGCTGAGTGGGCCCTGCATACCTCAGTCTTAACGGAAGCTATTATCTGGAGTGGCTTAGAAGCTCTCAAAGATAATTTGCTGCTCGCTTGTGCAGTCGGAGCCACTAGCCAAGCAGTGCGCGGAAAAATGGCCTATGCTTCCTGTGCATCCGGTATTAGTCAATCGAATAGTGCGATCGGACTGCTGCAAGGACTCTCTCTCACCCTCAGTAGTTTTTGCCCCATTCCCTATCGTATCGCTTGTAGTACCTTAGCGGGTTCTGCTCTGCGGATGAGCTTAAAAGCGCTGCGAACCCGTTATGCCCAAAATCCCATTCTGCTCAAAATTGCTAAAGTTGGAGAACTCTTTGATGGCCGAACTCACCAAAGCCCCTATTATTATTGTGATGCCTTAGTCAATATTGTAGAAGCGTGGGTGCAAATTCTCCCGATTCCTCGTTTGGGTCAATATGGCATTCGTGCCCAGGATCTGCCTCCCGTCATCGAAAAAACCCTCGATTACTGCCCCAATGTAGATCTACATCGAAATGAGATCTACTCCATCTTACAGGACAGATTGTAGTACTTTGGGCTGTCAAAGACATGAAACAAGCTGGTAATCGATCATCAGTCATCGGTCAACTGCTCTTCTTCGATGGGTAGAGGGTAAGCCAATCTTATTGATGATAATGAAAAATTATATAAAATAAGTCTTGCTATCCCTTGGGCTTATGTATACACTGAAAGTATGAAAGCAATCGGAGCAATGATTATGTTCAATTTTCTCTTCACCCAACGTCCTACTCACCCTGAACTGCAAGAAAACGATCGCACCATTACCCATTACTTAAATCCTTTACGTCGATGCCTCAATCGGTTAGAAATCCGTGATGAAAGCATGGCCCATTTTCTCTGTCGTTTGATTCCAGTTCAGTGTCCTTTTGCTCGCGACCTCTATTTATTCGGCCGTAAAATCGGTTATATTCCCCCCTTGTGCAAGTTAAATCCACTCTATGAAGAAGTGGTTGCCCTGCGATTCCGCGCTCTGTGTTATTTGGCTGATGAATGTGGACAAGATATTCACATTTATTGTTAATGTGAGTTGATTCAAAACCGGTTACATTTGTTTTTAAATTCAAAGGTAAACTGTATGTGGATTCTTGTCGATCGTCGCCTTCCTCTTTCCATTCCACCCTCAATTCTAAGAAATGATTAGCATATTGATTTCGGATTTCATTCTTTTCAATAGATGCGGCAAATTTCATATCTTGAGCATGAAATTGTTTTCCATAAATAAAAAAATAACTATTCAGATGTATTGTATAATTATGAAATAGGTTTTGAATGGCAAATTCAATATCTTTAATTTGGTAATTATAAGAAGATTCTCCTCGTGTTTCCATGGAAACGATAAAACTTTCAATATCATCTGGGGAACAAAGGAGTTGTATTGCTTCTAAGATAGAGGTTTTACCGCAATTATTGGCTCCAACGAGTAGATTTAAACGACCGAGATCTTGCAGCTCTAAAGATTGCAAGCCACGAAAATTCTCAATTTTGACGCTTCTGAGCATAGAGCAAACTCGCTAGAAGAACGAGAAGAAAACCAATAGAAGTTTAACATAAGGAGAGAACAGAATTTGGTATAATTTAATGAGTTCTTGCTCTATCCAAACCCATGAGTACCCAACCGAAAATTATTGTTCTTGACGACGATCCCACCGGCTCACAAACGGTACATAGTTGTTTGTTGCTGATGCAGTGGGATGTGGAAACCCTGCGGTTTGGTTTAACGGATGATTCGCCGATCGTATTTATTTTGACGAATACGAGAGCGCTAACTCCAGAAGAAGCGCAGCAGGTGACGCTGGAAGTGTGCCAAAATCTAAAACAGGCGATCGCCGCAGAACAGATCGAAAACTTCTTAGTTGTCAGTCGCTCGGACTCCACGCTGCGGGGCCATTATCCCATTGAAACCGATGCGATCGCCTCCGAACTCGGCCCCTTTGATGCCCATTTTCTCATTCCTGCGTTCTTTGAAGGCGGACGGATCACCCGCGATAGTATCCATTATCTGATGATCGACGGAACCCCAACCCCCGTCCATGAAACCGAATTCGCCAAAGATTCCGTCTTTGGTTACTCCCACTCCTATCTTCCCGATTATGTTGCCCAGAAAACCCAAGGTCAAATTAGCAGCGATCGCGTCCAACGGTTTCTACTCGAAGACATTCGCGAAGGCAGCTTTGACCGCTTGATGACCCTCAGTAATAATCAATGTGGAGTCGTAGACGCAGAACATCAAGTCGATCTAGACTGGTTTGCTGGTGACTTATTGCGAGCTAGTTCCCATGGTAAACGTTTCCTCCTCCGTAGCGCTGCCAGTATTCTTACCTCCCTTGCTCAACTGCCTTCCCAACCCGTCATGGCTGAACACATGAATCAATATGTGCGCGAAGGCAAACCGGGCGTAATTTTGGTCGGTTCCCATGTACAAAAAACCACAGAACAACTCTCCCAACTGCTGGAAGAGCCAGAAATTAGCGGTATAGAAGTCGATGTGAGCCATTTACTCAAAAATGACCCAAACAGTCAAGAAGACCTCATAGAAAGCATTTTAAGCCAAGTTCAAGACATCCACAGCCAAGGCAGAACCCCCGTTATCTACACCTCCCGCCAAGAACTCACCTTTCCCACCATTCAAGCGCGGCTCGACTTTGGCAAACAGGTGTCTCACGTCCTAATGAGTGTAGTTCAGAACTTACCGGAAGACATCGGCTATTTAATTAGTAAAGGCGGAATTACCTCTAATGATGTCCTCAGTCATGGGTTAGCTCTGCGATCGGCTCGTCTGCTTGGCCAAATTCTAGCCGGATGTTCCCTCGTGCGTACTCCCATCGATCATCCCCGGTTCCCCAACTTACCCGTCGTCCTCTTTCCAGGGAATGTCGGCGATCGCCACGGGTTAGCCACCGTCTATCAACGATTAAACCAGCCCTCTGCTCACTGACGCAACTTAACGGGATCTTAGCCGTACCATTTTATGAAATTATGGTTAAAAGAGTTTTGCCGCTCCCCCACCCTAAGCCATCCGTTCTTAGGTGCGGAGCAGCACGACTCCGTTGGAGGAAAACACATTTGGTCAACGCTAACAACTCAACTATGAAATACCGCGCTTTTATTTCTGTCATCTTAGCCTTGTGTTTGAGTCTGATTACCGCCTGTAGTGAAGGCCCAGCCGTAGGCAGCGACTACACCTACGATGATATTAAAAACACAGGTTTAGCGAATAACTGTCCCCAATTGGAAGAAACCGCTAGAGGTTCCATTCCCCTAGATTCCAGCAAGACCTACGTCTTAACTGATTTATGCTTGCAACCTAATGACTATTTTGTTAAAGAAGAAGCCACTAGCAAGCGTAAAGAAGCTGAGTTTGTACCCGGTAAAGTGCTTACCCGTAAAACGTCCAGCCTTACTCAAGTTTATGGAGACCTGACCTTTAATTCAGATAAAGCTCTGACTTTTGCTGAAAAAGGTGGAATTGATTTCCAAATTGTTACCGTACTCCTACCTGGAGGTGAAGAAGTTCCCTTCTTCTTTACTATCAAAAATCTCTTGGCTCAAAGTCAACCGAGTGCAGATAGCATCAATACCTCAACTGATTTTGAAGGTAAATTCCGGGTTCCTTCCTATCGGGGAGCAACCTTCCTCGATCCAAAAGCCAGAGGGGTAGCGACCGGTTATGATAATGCCGTTGCCTTACCTTCTAGCGCAGATGCTGACGATTTGACCCTGGCTAATGTGAAACGGGTTCAAGTGGGTGAAGGAGAGATTTCTTTACAAGTCACGAAAGTTGACCCCAGCACTGGAGAATTTGGTGGAATTTTTGTCAGTGTCCAACCTTCGGATACTGATTTAGGGGCCAAAGAGCCTGTAGATGTGAAAATCAAAGGTATCTTCTACGGTCGTGTGGAAGAAGATTTGAGCTAATTTCATCAGACTTTGATTGAAGTAGGGACGAAGAGTGTTCGTCCCTATTTTTTTGCCAGTGCTTCATGCTAGAGAATAGGGAATGGATTTTAGAGGATTAACCAACCCAGAATTTCTTCGACACTCAACTGTAGATCAATCCCTTCTAAAATGGGCAGTTGTGCGTCAGTCGTAAATAAATCAATGCGTTGATTTTCTCGAATGACCCAAGTACTTTCTTCTGCGGGATTAATGAGCCATCCCAGACTGGTGCCTGCTTGCGAACAATGCAATAATTTATCTAAGGCCTGAGAGTGATTTTGGTGAGGCGATAAAATTTCAATAGCCCAATCGGGATGAAGTCCAAAACGATTGGCAATTTTTCCGCTATCAGTTCGGGGAATTCTTTCCCAGCGAAAGACAGCAATATCGGGAACCATAGAACGTCCTCCGAAGGTACAGCGCAGTTCGGGAAACGCACAAGCAACCTTAGCCGTTTCTGCCACTGTATTAATCGCCAAACAGAGCCTGTATTGTAAGCGACTATGTTCACCTTGGGGCATCGGTTTTTCCTGAATGGTTCCGTTGAGATATTCTAGAGCCGGTTTGGTTTCTGGGCGCTCCAGAAATTCCTCTAAGCTTAGGGATGGAGTTAGGGCTTGAATCATCTGGATTAGGGGATTGATGGGATTTTATTCTAGCAAGTTATAGTCATTCCAATTAAGTTCCGTACAGTTTGACCAACTCATCCAGAGTTGTACCGGATGGAGCATATATCCTTTGCTTTTTGAGACTCGTGGCGATCGCCACTTCTGTAACAGTCCTAGAATTGAGTCAAGACAAGAGAAAAGTTTTCCCAGAGTGACAAAAAAGAATAAGTATCCCCTATCCCTGCTATATGACCTAAAAACAAGAAACCACCGAAAAATCTGTCGGTGGTTCAAAAGGAGAGTCATAATCATTAAATCCAAGGGTTCTAAAGCTGATTAAAGCTATGGAATCAAGGCCGATCTATTTTGCACCTACTAATTCCGGTTCCTTGTCCCAATTAACCCAATCTTGGGCTTTTAGGAACGTGGTATAAAGCTCTTCTTCTCGGCTGCCTGCTTCTGGACTATAGCAATATTCCCAACGTACCAGGGGAGGTAAGGACATCAGAATAGATTCAGTACGGCCATTCGTTTGTAAGCCAAAAATAGTTCCTCGGTCATAGACGAGGTTAAATTCTACATAACGTCCACGGCGATAAAGTTGGAAATTACGTTCGTGTTCTCCAGCTTCTATATCTTGTCTACGCTCAATAATGGGAAGATAGGCATCAAGGAAGGAGTTGCCACAACTTTGAACAAAGGCAAAGATCTCTTCCCAAGTATGAGCAGTGTCGCCAACTTTCTGACTATATTGTGCAGCTTCTCCTTCAGGTTTGGGGCCTCGATAGAGTTGTCCCCGACCATCTTGGTAATCAAAGAAAATTCCACCAATACCTCTAGCTTCTTGGCGATGCTTGAGGTAGAAATATTCATCACACCAGCGTTTGAAGGTGGGATAATATTCTGGATTGTGTTTATCGCAAGCATCCTTAATGGTTTGATGGAAGTGAATCGCATCTTCGGTAAACGGATAGTAAGGTGTTAAATCAACACCACCGCCAAACCACCAAACCGGGCCGGCTTCAAAGTAGCGATAATTCAGGTGAACGGTGGGAACATAAGGGTTACGGGGATGCAACACCATTGATGTTCCTGTCGCAAAGAAGGGATGACCCGCTGCTTCAGGACGTTGGGTAAGGATAGAAGAGGGTAGTCCCTCTCCCCAAACTTCGGAAAAGTTTACTCCACCTTGTTCAAAAACTCTACCGTCTCGGATCACTCTGGAACGACCGCCACCTCCTTCGGCCCTTTCCCACTGGTCTTGTTTAAATTTAGCTTGACCATCAATCTTTTCTAGTCCTTGGCAGATGTTCTCTTGCAAACCCATCACCCAGGTTTTAAACCGTTCGCGAGAATCTGTAGGGGGGAGGTTGGAGGTTTCAGAATGACTCATAGTAACTTCGTAATAACGTTGTAGACTCTGTTGGTTTTGTTTGGAATTTCAACTCTAATCACTCTATAGTGATTAAGCTCAAATTGATGATTTTTTTTCAAAACTTAATACTGTAAGGAGTATAGGCGATCGCTACACCACTCGACTCCATTCGCCTTAACCTAGGGAAAAAGGAGCCTAAACATCTGCCTAAAACTCCCCCCTACAGTCAGCTTTGTGCTCAGATTATCTCGGCGATCGATCAATCCCACTCTAGATCGACAAGCGTTCTCTTTATGGACTTTTGCATACAACAAAGAAGAACCGTAAAGCAATGTAAATATTTTATGAGAATTGACGACCAATTCTTATCTTCGTTATAAACTGATGTATCGATAAACTGATTTTGCACCTGATTATGGTTAAGACGCTCTCACAACCCACGATAGAAGAACTCAAGCCAGGGGTAAAAGCTCCAGTCAAGGAAACCCTGCTGACCCCTCGGTTTTATACGACTGATTTTGAGGCTATCGCCTCAATGGATATTTCTAGCCAAGAAGCTGAACTTCGGGCTATGGTAGCTGAAATGAAAGCGGACTATAACCGCCATCACTTTGTCCGGGATGAGAGCTTTGACCAATCTTGGGAACATCTGGATGAAAAAACCCGCGCTACATTTGTAGACTTCTTAGAGCGCTCCTGTACTTCTGAATTCTCCGGCTTTTTGCTCTTTAAGGAACTCTCCCGTAAGCTCAAAGACACTAAGCCCCTATTATCAGAAATCTTTAATCTAATGGCGCGGGATGAAGCCCGTCATGCTGGATTTCTGAATAAGGCCATGAGTGATTTTAAGATCTCTCTAGATTTGGGTTATCTGACGAAAAACCGCACCTATACGTTTTTTAAGCCAGAGTGGATCATCTATGCGGTCTATCTGTCGGAAAAAATTGGCTATTGGCGCTACATCACCGTTTACCGTCATTTAGAGAAACATCCAGAATATCAGTTTTATCCGCTCTTCCGGTTCTTTGAAAGCTGGTGTCAGGATGAAAACCGCCACGGGGATATTTTTACAGCCCTATTGCGATCGCAGCGCCATATGTGGGATAGCTGGACAGGACGGCTCTGGGCCCGCTTTTTCCTGCTCACCGTCTTTGTTACTCATTCTCTCACTGTAGATGAGCGCACTGACTTTTATGAAATGATTGGTTTAGATGCCAGAGAATATGACCAAACTGTAGTTTGCAATACTAATGCTACAGCAGGTCGGGCTTTCCCAGTCATGTTAAATGTAGATCATCCAGAATTTTTCCCACGGGTTTATCGCTGTTCAGAGCGAAACATGGAGCTTGCAGCGATTGATAAGAGCAATGCACCTAAAATTGTCAAATTCTTCCGCAAACTACCCTTAATGGCTGGAATTGGCTGGGATATGCTGCGTCTATATCTAATTAAACCCATTGATGCAGAAGCTATCCGAGATACCGTGTGTTAAGCCAGAAACCCGGTTTCTATGAATATCTTTGACACTCAGCCAAGATTGAAAATAGAAACCTGGCTTATGTTTTTCTTCTCTAGAGAAGAAAAACATAATTCTTTAAGGATAAAGAGTATAAAATAGCCGTTATAGGAGATAGGGAATTTCAAAGTGTAAGGCTAGGAAAGTGGCTTTATTCAAACAGTCTACTCTTTAGCCTCCTTGTCATCCCTTAAGAAACAAAACAAAAGGTCTCTCTGAATCAGAAAGACCTTTTGCCAAAAATGGACCTGGCACCGAGC
>DDLS01000089.1 GCA_002340255.1 Cyanobacteria bacterium UBA2566 | reverse complement strand
AGCCTCCTTGTCACCCCTTGAGCTTATATAGTTCTCTATGAGAACTTAGGGGGGATTTTAGGCAAAACTCAAATTGCTGGGCAAATTGCCCAGCAATTTGAAAGACGTGAGTTTAACTCCCAGCAACTCGAGGCAACTGCTCCCAAAAGGAAATCCAACTACGACTTAAGGCGAGCGTCCCCGCCCATCTTCCCCAACCGAAAGAGAAAGCTTCTTCAGCTAAGAGTGAAACCCTGACCCTGCAATGATTGCTCTCTTACAGCGCGTAAGAGAGCAACTCTTCTTCCTTCCTGTTCTGTATACGTACAGTCACCGTCACCCTCAATGAGGGTGATAAAGAGTCCATGTACAAGCAGCGTCGTAGTGGGAAAGGCAAAGAAATCAGTTGACACTCCAGCAGGTGATAAAACCAACTCAAGACACCAAGCTTCTGAGGGAGTCTACTTCGCTCCAGCTTCTGCATCAATCGCTTCTTGTGCTCGAATCCCTATAAGGATACCAAATTCGTCTCTTTTGGTTCTCATCAATGAATACCAGGCTTTTACTTCCAAAGATTTTTATCAATTCTCGCAGCGCTCTGAAATCCTGAATTCTTTCTTCTCTACTTCTTTCTCGATAACGCAGTTCTTTTTTTTCGTGTTATTTTTAAGCGTGAATCAGCCCGAGAATAGTGCCTAATAAGCCCAGAAGAGAGGAAACCGCAATCACCGTTTCAAAGAGAAGATTAAATCGCTTCAGGATTGGAATTTCTGCTTGTCCAGCACTTTCAAGAGCTAATCGAAATTCTTCTGGCGTGGGTTGATCGAGTTCTAAGGCAGCCAGGAAAATTCTCGCCAGAGGTAAATCTCGGTTGCGCTCTAATTTCATCAAAGCCTTTTGCACATCCTGACGGTAAATCGGCAAAACCTCTTGGGCTAATCGTTTTTGGCGACGAGTAATTTGCCACCAAAAAATAAGTCGTTCCAGAATCAAGGTAGTTGCTAGGACAGAAAATCCTAACAACGGCACAATAACAATTCCACCAAAGGAAACTAGGCTGTCGATCGCGTTTAGGGTAGCCATGAGAAGCTAAGTATCGGGGAAATGATCGATTTGAGCATAGCCACTAAAGAGTAGGTTTTTGCCTTGAGTTTCTAGGCGATTAATCCGCAAGGTTACTCCATCTAGGTTAAATCGATCTAAATCAACCATATCATTCAAGATGTCAGCCAGCGCTTGGGTAAAGCTTTGAGCGCGATCGCACAATTCTGGGGGAATATTATCCGGTTCAAACTGAGCGTCACTAAACAGGATACGTCGCCGACGTTCCACCACCAACGTTGCTCTCATGGCGATCGGAATTAAATCAGCATTGCCTACATCTGTTGTCGCAAATAGTCGAATTTGGTTGTTGGGGAGCAACTCAACCGACACCTCCTTAAACGAAACGGGATGTCCTCCAGATAAATCCGTCAAAGCCGGTTGCGTCAAATTCTCCAACCGTTTCGTCACCAATTTTGCCTGGAAGGACTGGTTAATACCAGACTCAGACAGGGTAATTTGGGCAACCGCTTGAGTCGGTTGCTTCAAGCGCAATTTCCCCCCCAGCAGAGCGCCAAAATCAAGGGCTATAGCATCTGTCTGAAAAGACATCTCTTCCATGGGAAAATCATTACGAATGAGCAACCCCCGCCCTTGCATTTGCAAACCATCGATCGCCCCTTGTAGAAGTTTGCTAGATGGATAACAGCGAATAGACACCTCAATCGATTCACTACGGGTGAACAGATGACGAAGAGACTGGCTCGCCACGCTATTGAGGAGTTTCTCTCCCATATCTGTATTTCCAGGACTACCAAAGAAACCGGTGACACCAGTAAACATGCTGTTTTTGGGTTAGATACAAGTTCTACACTCGATTAATGTAACAAACTGTAAAGCAACCGACAACAGGCCGCCTCTGAGGAGGGGGCGATCGGACTGGAGGACGGGTTTTAGGATCTGGGAATACAGAACGTTGCACTCTGGTGACACAGGAGTAGAGCTTGAAGGCTTAGCTCTTAAGCCATACAAGCCCCTATTGCCATAGATCAAAACAGGTCAAACATTTTATTAAGAATCAATTCAACAGCTTGAGAATATTTGAAGGTTAAGGCAACCTAGTAGAAGAGAGGTACGCAAGACTTCAGAAATTAATAGATAAGTCAAGCTTGATTCTAAGCATCTTCCGAGGTTATAACCATGCATACTTTAAATCACGATCTAGATACTAAATTGATAGAGGCGGATGGTCGATACCTCAATACGCAAGAACTTTATCCCTTAGAGCAGTATTTACAAAGCTATCAACTCCGGCTACAAACCTATCAGCTTCTGAGTGAAAACAGTGAAAAGCTGATCGTGAATACCCTCCGTAAATTTGCCCAAGCCTATCCAGAGTTGATTAAAAACCATGGCGCTCGATGCAAATATGATATGGGGTCTGTAATCCGTTATATTGCCTTGTCAATTTTGCGCAATGACGAGCGGTTCTTCAAAGAACAAATGATGTTTTGGTTAGACACTATTTTAGTGGCCTACAAGCGCACCAGTCATTGCACGAGAGTTTACGACTATTTGCACAAAGAAGTCGATCATCTGTTACCCCCTAACTGTAGTAGTTTAGTGCATCCTTATATAAAACTTATTACTGTGATGTTGAACTCCCATGTTTAAGTAAATCTATCCTGCTTGTGGAGGAGAGTAAACCCATGAACTACCCCCTTAAATCCCTCACTGTCAGTCGCACTTCATCGCTTGAAGAACGGCAACAGGCACTGATTGCCATCTACTACCAAGTGTTGGAACGTCAGCCTTATCAATATGAACACAAGGTTTTGAAGAAGGCAGAATATCAGTTTTTGCATGATAAAATTGGAGTCCGTCGATTTTTGAAAGAGCTAGGTCATTCTTCCGTTTATCTGGATTCTTTTTATCACCGTTACTCCAACGTGAAGTTCTTAGAAATCTGCTTAAAACACTTCCTAGGGCGTGCGCCAAAAGATAAGATAGAAATTCAACGCTATTCGCAGATTTTAACGACGAGAGGGGTCGATCAGTTAATCACCTCAATTCTTGATTCAGAAGAATACCGGAAAGTGTTTGGGTGTTTTACCGTTCCTTATGCGCGATCGCTAAAATATTACGACTCTCCTAAATCTTACCTAGAAACCCAGTGGTTGAACGCCGAGCATATTGGACAACGAGGAACCTCCATACCGACTCGGTATTGGCATGACTTAGGCTTGGTGTGTGAAACAGGGGTTTGTCATCCTGAAGCCGGTGAAATCCTCCATCCTCCAATTTCTAACGAGGTTGAACTCGCCGTTCAGCAGTTAGTGAGATTAATTGAATCTGAACAAGGAAAACAAGCGTTAGCCTCGATTGCACCTCAAAAACTGGAAAAACTGCGGGCAGTAATTGGTTCATGATTCAGCCCTATTTGTTCTGTCTCCATAACTCAAACCTGCTTCAGCAGGTTTTTTTCTGTCTAGAGCAATTATTCCGTAGGAATCTTAAATCTGTTATCAAAGAGAAGATCCTGTCCTATCTTAAAGGTCAACCTTATGTTTGATCGTCATCTTATGCATAAACGAGCAACTCGCTGGATCTCTCGCCTGCTCCTATTTGCGGTTGTATTCAGTTTCATCGTACTCAACAACCATTTAAGCTGGAGTCTATCCCCTGAGACAAAAGAGTCTTCAGATCGACAAGAGTTAATCAAGCTGGTTAACCATATCGAGCAGGTATGGAAACAAGATTTTACCCATTACTTCCAATCCGATCCTAGAGATATCGAAGACCTACAAGCGCCAGAAATTGCCCAATTTCTAGCTCAAAAGGAGAAAGAAACAGGACAAACTCCAGCCCTCCTGTATATCCATCCGATGCCAGACAACCTAGAATTACTGTTGATCACGCCAGAGGAGAATCTGACGTATCATCAGGTTCCAGAAGCATCTAGGAGTAACCTGGTGACTATAATGAATGAATTTCGCTCTACGGTTACGAATCCCCGATATCTCCGCACGACGCGATATAAAGCTTCAGCGCAACAACTCTATGAGTGGATTATCAGTCCGATAGAAGCCCAATTAGAGACAGAAGGGATTGACACCTTGTTGTTATGTACAGGAGTGGGATTAAGATCGGTTCCCTTTGCTGCCTTATTTGATGGTGAGCAGTTTTTAGTAGAAAAATATAGCTTGGTGATAATTCCAGCGTTTAACTTAATGACGGTGGGCACCGAAAACACCCAAAAGACCCAACTTTTGGCTATGGGAGCTTCTGAATTTCAGGATTTAGAGCCTCTGCCCGCTGTTGCTCTAGAATTGGAATTGCTCCGTGATGGGGTGGTACAAGGGGAGAGAGCTTGGGAAAGTCGAGCCTTTTTCAATGAAGAATTTACCTTAGATAACTTACAAACCCAATTGCAATCCCAGGATTTTGATATTGTTCATTTAGCCACCCATGCTGAATTTCAACCAGGACAACCGCAGCAATCCTATATTCAATTTTGGGATAGTCAGCTCACGCTGGATCGGATTCGCCAACTGCCGTTGGACGATCCGCCTTTGGATTTGCTGGTGCTGAGTGCTTGTCGAACGGCTATTGGCGATCCAGAGGCGGAGTTAGGGTTTGCAGGGTTGGCGTTTGAAAGTGGAGTACAGTCGGCATTAGCGAGTCTTTGGTATGTCAGTGATGGGGGAACGTTGGCGCTGATGAGTGAATTTTATCAGCAGTTACCGCGATCGCCGATTAAAGCGGAAGCCTTGCGCCAAGCGCAAATTTCCCTGCTGCGAGGACAGGTGAGTTTAAGAGATCGGCAATTACGGGGAAGTCGGGGAGCGGTAGACTTGCCTTCAGAGTTGGGGAATTTGGCGATCGAAAATTTGGCAGCGCCGTTTTATTGGGCGGCATTTACCCTAATTGGTTCTCCTTGGTAGACGATAGGGGGATGGGGAGTGCAATACGCCAGAATGGGAAAAAATGAATCTGAATTGGAGGATATGCTGATGAGATTTAGCGCTCAACGGAGAAAATGGGTTGCGGTTGCTCTGGCAACCGTGCTGTTGGTATCGGGTTGTGCCGGTGGTACAGGAACATCGTCTTCAGGCAGTAGCCAACGCAATACCCCTACCCAAACACAGCCCCAGAAGACTTCAGAAGATACCGCTCAATCGTGGCAAAACACCCAACGCAATGCTGCACCAGCAGTGAAGAAACAAGCGCTTCCGGGTTCTAGTTTTAACCGCTTTTTCCCAAAGTCTGGGGATGGGTATCAGGTGGTTGCGGCTCAGGAGAAAAAGGGATTTGCTGAGTATAAGCTCAAGAAGGGGGGCACGGATATGGCGGTTTTGTCGATTTCCGATACGATTAGTCTGCCTGCGGCTCGGAAAAAGTATGAAAACAGTACTCAGACGATTGGAGGATTTCCGGCGGCGAGCCAGGGTAGTAATATTACGGGAGTTCTGGTGGCAGATCGGTTTCAAGTGAAAGCACAATCTCGCGATCGGTTGTTTACACAAAGCGATCGCCAAACTTGGCTGCAAAAGTTTGATTTACAAGGGTTATCGAGACTACAATAAACTGAATTGTTGAAGACAAGGGGCCCCCAGCCTCTTGTCTCTCAAGACTTAATGGATACAAACTTTTAAGGATTATTTGATATTATCATGCGCGATTTTCTCAAACCCTGGTTAGGTCATCCTTCAGAGCCGATTAAAGCGAACGTTGAAATTTACACTTGGCAAACTTGCCCATTCTGTATCCGAGCCAAATTATTATTGTGGTGGAAAGGCGTTTCCTATACAGAATATAAGATCGATGGAGATCAAGT
Source organism: Cyanobacteria bacterium UBA2566 (assembly GCA_002340255.1). GTDB lineage: Bacteria > Cyanobacteriota > Cyanobacteriia > Cyanobacteriales > Desertifilaceae > Roseofilum. The sequence goes on along the minus strand of DDLS01000089.1, from coordinate 15,543 downwards.
GGCTCGCAGCCAGATGGCAGAACGGGCACAAGGACGGCGCTCCGTTCCACAAATCTTCATTAACAATCGCCACATTGGAGGCTGTGATGAGCTGTATGCTTTAGACGAACAAGGAGAACTCAATCCTTTACTGACCCAATAAACTTATCACTGTTTCAACCTAAACTTTTTCTATCTCCGTGTCCCCGTTTCTCCGTGTCTTCCTGACTCGAATCTTAAAATCATTCCCTTGAAAGATCCCCCCATCCCCCCATTCCCCCATCCCCTGTACCAGTATCATCACCATTGGATGACTCGCGCTCTGGAGCTGGCACAAACCGCAGGTGAAGCAGGGGAAGTGCCTGTGGGAGCAGTCATTGTCGATCGCCAAGGACATTTAATTGCAGAAGGAGTTAACTATAAAGAGCGCGATCGCGATCCGACTGCCCATGCCGAGATCTGTGCCATCCGTGCTGCTGGCGATCTCCTCAACTCTTCTTATTTAGAAGGCTGTACCCTCTATGTTACCCTCGAGCCTTGCCCCATGTGCGCTGGGGCCATTATTCATGCTCGTTTACAGCAGTTGGTCTATGGGGTTGATGACCCCAAAACCGGGGCGATTCGCACCGTATTAAATCTTCCCGATAGTCCCGCATCTAACCATCGTCTTCAAGTCTTATCGGGTGTACTCGAATCTCCCTGTCGTCAGCAGTTACAATCCTGGTTTGCTCAACGTAGAAGGAGGGTAGTGCGAAGCGCTAGGGAATAGAGAAGAAGGGAATAACGAGATGGTTAAGATTACTTTATTCCCCTGTTCCTACCCGTTTGATCAACCTTTAAATATCTGTATTGGTAACACAATAGTAAACGCAACAAATGGGATATCGCTACCACTATTGACCTCAATTTTTCCGCCTAAACGCTCAGTCAATTTTTTCACTAAAGCCAGCCCTAAACCCGTTCCCCCTTGTTTCCAAGGATCGGCACTCGGAATCCGATAAAACTTATCAAAAATCCGATCTAATTCGGATTGGGCAATTTCTACACCTGTATTTTTGACCTCAATCCATAGTTTAGGACGAGTCATAATGGCATCATGATTGGGAGGTAAAAACTCTAGGGGTTCCTCTAACCAAGCCTTAAATTGAATTGATTCTTCTGGAGGCGTATATTTACAGGCATTATTCAATAACTCAGCAATGACTCGCTCTAAACTAAAGGTTTCCGAGAGAAAATCGGGAATATCATCCGCAATTTTAATCAAAAGGTGTTGTTGACGATGGTGGGAACGATCGCGGAAAGAGGGGAGAACTTTTTCCATAAATTCAGCCAAATTAATCCGATCCAGTTCACTGGGAGCTTCCTGATTTTCCAATCGCTGGAGATCGAGTAAATCATTAATTAGATTAATTTCCCGCTCACATTCAGCCCCCAAAATTTGTAAGTAATGGGTCAATTTTTTCTCTAACCCTTCCCGTTGGGGATGGGGAGTTTCCGGTGGAGGGTTAATTTCAGAAGTCATATATCGCTCTAAGGAGATATGGAGCATCCGAATCGCCATTTTCATATTTGAAACCGGAGTGCGCAGTTCATGGGACACAGTACTGAGAAAATCATCCTTGAGATGATTGAGTTTTTCCAATTCCTTCACTTGAGCTTGTGAGGATTGAAACAAACGGGCTTGACGGATGGCGATCGCACATTGATTTGCCACTTGCTGCACCAATCGAAGTTCTAGCTCACTAAACTGATACTCCGCATGGTGGACTAACCACAAATCCCCCAGCACTCCTTGATTGTCAAAAATAGGACAAGCCAACATCGCCGATCGCCCCCGTTCCGGATTGGGCAGCAAGGAGCAAAATTGAAAATACTGCCCACGAAGCAGTTGTTGATACAATTCAGGAAACTTAGCTAATTTTGCCACCCGGCCATGAATTGCCGGAATAGTCGCCGCATATTCCGAGCAAATGGTAGACGTTCCCTTATCTAAGTCATACAGAGAAGCATTACATCCCTTAATTCCCAGCACTAACGTCAATTCGCGGACCGCAGTTTGCCAAATTTGGGTTTCATCTAAACTATCTCGGACTTTATCTGTAATCCGCTTGAGCATAGCCTCAAACTCTAGTGCTTGCTCAAGCTGACTGGTTCGCTGCTCAACCATAGAGTCAAGCTTGGGAGAGTCTGTTGTCGAAGGTAAGGAAGATCGATAGGAATTAGGAGGCTGAATGCTCATGGCTGTGGCTCAGTGCAAGTCGTTTAGAATCAAGATCGGTTTTAGCACAAGGTCTAAGAACGATTCCTTCTCAGGGTATCCAAACTTAAAGTGAGTAATCCGTTTGATCGGGGTTAAAATCCGATAAACTTGAGAATTTCTAATCAAATCTATAATGAAATTTAATATTTGTTAGGGCCATTTACACCGGAGTGGTAGAATTACCGAGAGTAAACCCTATATAGGTTAGGAGATAGCCCAGTTGCCCTCAAGTACCCTCAGCAAACCGTTTGGCCCACGGCTTAACCTCCGCCCATTTCCGCCTTTGTACTCCCTTCTCTGTCCCTCTACCTAGCTTATGCGTTCTATTGATGTTCATCAATGTTAAGTTGCCCATCAGATGACAACATGCTGAAAAAGGCTTATCATTACTTAACATTAGATTCATCACAATCCAATAGAATCGACAAAAAACTTAAAACCCTTATGAAACCCGAACTCCAAACCAAAGTTGCCCAAGGATTAGTTACTGGTGGTGCTGCCCTATTTTTAATTGGCGGTGTCTGCGTTGCGTCTGGATTGCTCTCTCTAAAAAGTGTCCCTCCTGGATTACCCGGTACAGCCCTGCTGATGGAAGTAGCTGGCTTAGGATTAACGGAAAAAAACCGAGAAGCTTAGACTTAACTCAGATTGAAATAAACCAAGTGATAGAGACTGGCATCGCTACACCAGCCCTTCTCGCAAAGCTTTGACCGCCACTTGTACCCGGTCATCGACCGCTAACTTATTCATAATTCCCCGTACATGGGTTTTGACCGTATTCGGACTGAGGTAGAGTTGCTCAGCAATCTGAGGATTACTATATCCTTCCACCATTAACTTCAGCACTTCTGATTCGCGCTCTGATAAATTGGCAATATTGCCTTGGGGAGTTGGAGGTTTAAGATGACTAATCACTTGACGGGCAATTTGGGGATCGAGATAGGTGGCTCCTTCCTGAGCAGCGGAAATCGCGGCCAAGAGTCGGTCTACATTAGCCCCTTTAATACAATAGGCATCTGCCCCACTAGAGAGGGCGGCAATAATTTCATTTTCTGTGGTATGGGAGGTGAGCATGACGACCCGTGTATGGGGGAGTTCGGCTTTAATCTGTTGGGTAGCAGCAATCCCATCCAAGCGAGGCAGACCAATATCCATGACGATTAAATCGGGTTTGAGTTGTTTGGCTGCTTGAACGCCAAGGTAACCATCTTCTGCTTGGCCGATAATTTCCAAGTGGGGGAATTCGGTTAGGGTTTGTTCTAAGCCCAGTTGCATCATGGGGTCATCTTCAACAATGAGAACCCTTAAGGGAGTCGGGTGTTCTGGGGAAGGAAACATAAAGTAATCGCGCTATATAATTGGCGCTCATGAATAAACTGAGGAAAGATTAATTGGGAGGTTGGGTGGTGGAAGTCGTCGCGATCGCGACGACACCATAAACAGATATTCCCTGATAACGCAAGGCTTGGGTTGCAGATTGCACCGTTGCCCCTGTGGTATAGATATCGTCCAACAATAGCACAGGGGAGCGAGGATAACGGGAAATCCGAGCCGTGTTCACGGTAAAGGCATTTTTGAGATTAGCACGACGTTGGTCAGCTCTTTTACCAAATTGGGCTTCGGTTTCACGGGAGCGAATCAGACCATTTGCAGATAAGGGGAAACCGGTCACTTGACAAAAACTGGCGGCTAGGCGTTCAGCTTGGTTAAATCCCCGTTGTTTGAGTTTTTCCGGATGGAGGGGAATGGGAATCACTAGAGGTGAAACGGGTTTGGCCGTATGTGTAGCGATCCAAGCTTCTCCTAACCATTGTCCCAGGGGGCGGGCAATTTCGGGATGGTTATCATATTTTAGGCTAGCGATCGCCCGTTTGAGCTGTCCTTGATATTTTCCCCAAACCCAAACGGGCATAGATTTTGACGCGCAAGTATAGAGTCGGCGACGGGATGGACAAAATTGCAATTGACGCAAGGCTCTCGAACAAGTTGAACACAATACCTCCCCATCCGTTGGGCGATCGCACAGGGGGCAATTCGAGCGCAAAAACAGATTCAGAATACCATCCGTGACTTGAGTCCAAAATCCCATAATAATGAATAATGAATCACTTAACTAATCTACATGATGCCTGTGACCCTGTCCTCGACTGCCATCCAAGTTATTAAAATTGGAGCAACCTTGCTCATGAGTGGGGCGATCGCCCTAGAATCCTATAATCTCATCCACCCCTTCATCAATGCATCCCTTCCCAGCCTCATTTTCGGGTTCATTATTTTAGCGCGAGTTGCTCTTATCATTCATAGTCTAGAAGCGATCGCTGCTGCCTACTTAGCCCGCTCTCACCAACAAAACCCCCTCAAAACCGCCATCTACACCTTTTTTGTTGGCACCATCGGGTTATGGGAAATCCTAAGGGAATAGGGAGTCGGGAGTGGATTCTTTAATTTTTAATAGATTCTCCAGGGATTTTAAACCGCTCTTCCAACTGGCGATATCGATCCACCCCAATAATTTGCTCAAATTCGGGGAACGAGAGATCGTCTTCTGTTCTTCCCGTAGTTCCCTCTGCTCTTAAGCGCTCGAAGCACTCCCGCATCGCCTGAGTTGCCGCAAACAAACCCGACAGCGCATACACCCCAACCTTAAAGCCCAACTCCTGCAACTCAGAGCGCCTTAAACAAGGAGTTTTACCTCCCTCAATCAAATTGGCAAACAAATGGACACCCGTTCGAGCAAACGAATTAGAAATCTTCACCAACTCTTCCACAGACTGGGGAGCTTCAATAAAGATAATATCTGCTCCTGCTTCGGCATATAACCGCCCCCGATCGATCGCCTCCTCTAACCCTAACGGCGCTCTCGCATCCGTACGCCCCACAATCACCAAACCACTCTCGCCCCTTGCATGGACAGCCGCCTTAATTTTCTCCACCTGTTCAGCCGCCGAAATGACTTGTTTTCCCTGAAAATGACCGCACTTTTTCGGCCAAACTTGATCTTCAAGAATAATGCCAGATACGCCCCACCGAAGTGCCTCAGTCACCGTGCGCATCACATTGAGGGGATTACCATAACCCGTATCGAGATCCGCCACCAAAGGAATAGAAATCGATTCAGCCATTTTGCCCACACTCTGGAGGGTTTCTGTCGCGGTGAGTAACCCATAATCCGGTAACCCCAGGGTAGAAGCAGAAATCCCAAACCCACTGGTAAACACAGCTTCAAACCCCACTTGGGCAGCTAACTTCGCTCCCAGGCAGTCATAGACTCCAGGTAAAATAAGGGTTCCCGGTTGGTTCAGAAGGTATCGTAACTGGTGCCCTGACATAAGACTTTAGATAAGCTTTCAATAGGTCTAGCCTACCATTGGCAGCGCTCAGGAGTGACTTGACCAAGAGGTTTCCAGTTCTAGGGATTGGGGAGGAACAGAAAAGGTAGATTGAGGAGTCCGATCTTGGACTTGTAAAAGATGAATCCCTATAAATAAAAGGATAGGAAAGCTTAACCAGTTAACCCAATTCCAAATCGGGTGAATGTTGGAGGAGTGTTTTTTAGTATTCATGGAAGTTTCCTCAGTACGATTGAGGTTAGGAACCAATGGGAAAGGGATTATTTTTCTTAGAATGCCATAGATGGGATCAAAGCAGTGTGAGGGTTAATGCCAATTTTAAAGAGAGTTGGAATCGATAATCGCAGAACTCATGAATTTCAGTGGTGGTTGAGTCAGCGCTACGGTGCGGTTAAGAAACTGGATGAGGGGAGATTGATGGCAGATACGGAAGTTAGCCAGAGATCCAATTGAGGATAATTTGGGGTAAGTTAAGGATTTGTTGCCAAAGTTGGTTGGGGTTAACTCCAAAGAGGAGTTGCAGGATGAGGATGATTCCGGCAACAGTTAGGGCTGTGCCAACGGTTAACTTAACAATTTTCACAAGCCAGGTAAAGACAAGCCAGGAAACGATCAAAGCGGCGATGAGTAGAATGAGGTCTGTGGGCATGAGTTTAATACTCTCGATAGAGTATTTTGAACGGTGGCGAAGGACGGTTAAGCAAGGGAACTGATGTATTTGAAGCACCTCTATCTTAAGCAATTTCGCAATTATGTGGAGCAGGCAGTGACGTTTAGCGCTCCGAAAATTATTTTGCTGGGGAATAATGCCCAAGGGAAGTCAAATTTATTAGAGGCGGTGGAACTGTTGTCTACATTACGATCGCATCGAGCGAAGGGCGATCGCGATTTGGTGTTTCAGTCTCCGGATCATCCTCCATCTATCGGTCAAGTGAGCGCTCTTTTGGAGCGACAAACCGGCGAAATTGACCTGAAACTGGTTTTGCGAGCGAGTGGGAACCGGACATTGGTACTCAATCAGGAAGTCCAGCGACGACGGAGGGATTTTTTAGGGGCGCTCAATGTGGTGCAGTTTTCCAGTTTGGATTTAGATTTGGTGCGCGGATCTCCCGAAAACCGACGCTTGTGGCTCGATACGCTCCTGACGCAACTCGAACCCGTCTACGATCCGATGTTACGCCAATATCAGCAGATTCTGCGTCAACGCAATGCTCTACTGCGACACTTTCAAGAGGCTGAGGGGCAGGAAAATCCCCAAGAGTTAGCCCTCTGGGATGCCCAGTTAGTCTCTGTGGGCGTGCGTTTAATTCGCCGACGCGCTCGGGTGTTAGAGCGGCTTACACCGATTGCCCAGGCATGGCATGACAGTATTAGTGGATCGACGGAAAAATTATCGATCGCCTATAATCCGAGTGTATTTTGGGATGGGGATTCTCGATCGCCAGTAGAAGCCATTGAGGGGGCATTTTTCCAGAAACTGGCCGATCGGGCGATCGCCGAGAGCACCCAAGGAAGCACTTTGGTTGGCCCCCATCGAGATGAGGTAGACTTCTATATTAACGGGACTCCTGCCCGTCAGTATGGCTCCCAAGGGCAACAGCGAACGCTCGTTTTAGCCTTGAAGTTAGCCGAATTAAAATTAATTTCTGAGGTAGTGGGAGAATCGCCTTTGTTATTGTTGGATGATGTCTTAGCGGAATTGGACTTAACGCGCCAAAATCAGCTTTTAGACGCGATCGCCGACCGGTTCCAAACCCTGATTACTACCACCCATTTAAGCGCATTTGAGCAAAATTGGTTACATTCTTCTCAGGTCTTTCGGGTTCAAGAAGGTCACATTTACTCTCAGCAAGATTAAAATTTTTAGTCTAAGCTTGTATCCGCTAAAAATTCCAGTAAAATCAAAGAGATTTGTTAAACCACCAAGTTATGAGTTTTAAGCGCTCATAAGACATCTATTTCACACGAGTGTGAGAGGAAAACGACGATGAACGATCCAGGACAACCCAAAGATATGCGCGATCGCCTGGGAAATGTAGAGCAGATCCGGGACCTACTCTTTGGAGAACAGCAACGGGAACTCGATACCCGACTGGAGGTATTGGAGAGTACAATCAAGGATCTCAGGCAAGAGATGGGCGATCGTCTCAATCAACTCAAAGAGCAGTTCTCGAATGAACTGCGATCGAATTCTTATGCCCTAGAGAAAAAAATTCAGTATGTGACCGTAACCCATACGGAAGACTTCACCGAGTTCAAACAAGACCTAGAACGGACGCAGAAAAACTTTAATGAACAAGTTAAGGGGTTAGATAAAACCTTACATAACCAAACAGAAAGTTTAGAACAAAATATTCGCCATACCAAAGAATCTTTGCAAAAAGAACTGCACGACCTCACCGGGCAAATCCAAAGCGAATTAAATAAATATGTCAATGGACTGCAAGACAACAAGATTTCCCGTGATGAATTCGCAGAAGTATTATTTGACCTGTGCATGAAAGTCAAGAAAACCGATTTGGTTCGAGAAATCGAAGGATCGGAAGTCAAGGCAGATTTGTTATTGCCTGAACAACACTCTTAGCAGTGTAAGTGCAAATGAGAGGATCGGAGATCGGGGTATACCATGGTTTTATCAGATCCACAATCACAACAGAAGCGTTCTCAATCCTCTTCTGAGCCTAGATTAGAATCGACGCTGGAGAGAGAGAACATCTTTAATTGGTTGAATCCAGATCAGCCCGTTATAGAAATGGAGCCAACCAAACCAAAGGCTTCCGTTTCATATGAACCCTCTGAAGCTCGCCAGGAGTGGGAGGATACCCTCGATTTATTATCCGATCTGCTGCTCGATCCGCAACCTGAATCTCGATCATCATCTGAATTTTCAGGAGAAAATTTACCTCCTTTAATCTTAAAAGCAGAATTGGAGGAAGAAAAAACTTCCCTCGATTCTGCCCTTTCTCAGAATCCCCTTGAACCAAAAATTACCAACAGTCCACCCAAATCTGAACATAAAGACCAACCCCAACAGGACGATATATCTCTCCAAGTGATTCAAAGTCTATTGTTGCCTTCAGAATCTTCCGCATCTAGCCAATCTTTGGTCGAATCTCGCTCATTATCTGCTAATCTCTCCACCTTAAGTCCTGTATCCGATCTGAGTTTAGAAGAGCGATTAACCCAACTCGAACAGCAAACAGCACTCATTAATCCCCTGCTGCCTTTAATTTCTGAACTCTTAGGATTTGATTTAACCGTTTCTCACGAGCAAAGTATTCGGGTGCTAACTCCGATTATTGACAAAATTATTGAAAATCGCGCCCAACAGGATTCCGAAGCCATGAGTGGAGTATTGGCGGATTTGATTCCCGCTGCTATTGCCGAAGAAATCCGGCGATCGCCCCGTGAAGTCGCTAAAGCCTTGGCTCCAGAAGTGAGTCTAGCCATTGAAGAGCAAATTCGGATTGACCGCCACGCGATCGCCAAAGCCCTTGGCCCGGAAATGGGCCCCGCCATTAAAGAGCAAATAGAATGTGAACGGGAAGCCATGGTTGATGCCCTCTATCCTGTCATTGGCAATACCATTGCCAAATATATGGGTGATGTCATCAAATCCATTAATCAAAAGGTAGAAAGCACCTTCACCTTAAAAGGAATTAAACGAAAAATTAAAGCCAGAGTGCAAGGCGTTTCTGAGGCAGAACTCATTTTCCAAGAATCAATGCCCTTTACTATCCGGGCTATTCTTCTCATTCACAAAGCCTCAGGTCTAGTAATTAGTGAATACCAACCCTCAGAAGCCAACCCACTAGAATCAGACATGCTAGCTGGAATGCTCACCGCTATTCGCAGTTTTGTCAATGACTGTATCTCTTCTGATGAAATGACCTCAGAAGTCAATGAAATTGAATATGATGATTGCAAAATCATGCTAGAAGTTGCTGGCTATTCCTATCTAGCTGCGATCGTCAAAGGCGAACCCTCTAAAGCCTTCTTACAAAAAATTAGAGAAACCTATGCTTTCCTTTTGCAAAAATTTGGAGACCCCATCAGTGAATTTGATGGCGACCCCGACACCATCCCCGAACAAATCCCCAAACATTTAGAACAACTCTTTGTCCAGAGCGAGGAAAAACAGGAGAATGACTTTCCTTGGGCCTTAATCATCCTCATTTTAGGGGCGATCGGGGCAATTTCTATCCCTTGGATTTGGACTTCTCACCAATGGCAAAAAGCACATAACCTAGAAGTCCAAACCCGTCAAGCTTTGCTCTCATCTCCAGAACTCTCTGTTTATGCCATTACTCCCAATGTCAATCGGGAAACGATCCAATTAAACGGCAGAGTCCCCAATGAAGATTTACGCTTAAAAGCCGGACAAATTGTATCAGAAATTATTCCCGATATCACCTTAGATAACGATATTGTAGCAGTTAATCTTCCTCCTGATTTAGATGCAGCCGCTACAGAAGTAAATCGGATCGTTGAAGTCCTCAATCAACTCGATGGAGTCAGTATTACAGCTACCTATAACCAAGGAAATGTCACTCTTTCAGGAACAGTCGTTGAAATTACCGATCTAGAAAAAATACTAGACTCTTTAGAGGGAATTACTGGAGTAAGTAGTGTCTTTAGTCGCATTCAACTCCAAGCATCTCCATTGGAAACAAAGTTTTACTTTGAATCAGGTTCTAATAAACTGCATCCAGCGGATCGGGCTGAAGGCATACCCAAGATTGCTCGATTTTTAAACCAATATCCAGAATTTGATTTAATGATTATAGGACATAGCGATAAGATCGGTGGTTGGGGTGAAAATCAAAAGCTCTCTTGGCAACGAGCAGAAGCGGTGAAAATGGCCTTACAACAACAAGGCATTTCAGCCCAACGCCTCAAAATCCAAGGAACCACAGAACCCCCACCCGGGATCAACTCTACGGATGCGCTGGCTTTAAGTCGCTGTGTTCGGTTTGAGTTATTTCGTCCGATTAAAGTAGGAAATTAAAATGGCTAAAATTTCTAAAAAAATTTGTATGGTTGGGGACTTCAGTGTGGGTAAAACCAGTCTGATTCGCCGGTTCGTTGATGGTCAATTTGATGATAAATATTTATCTACCGTGGGGGTAAAAATTTCCCGTAAAGAAGTTAATCTTCCTGAAGGAGCAGAGTTACAATTGCTAATTTGGGATATTGAAGGGCAAACTAAATTTAAGGCGATCGCTCCCAGTTATCTGCAAGGAGCAAAAGGAGCGATTATTGTCGCCGATGTTAGCCGACAAGAAACGATAGAGAACATCTCCAATCATCTCAATTTATTCGCGAAAGTTAACCCCAAGGGTAAAATGGTTGTTGCGCTCAATAAAGCGGACTTAGTAGACGACCAAAAACTAGAAGCCCTCTTGAAAAGCAATCAATATCCTGACCAACCCGTGATTAAAATCTATGGAACGTCAGCCAAAAGTGGAGATAATGTTAATCAACTCTTCCAAGATTTAGCTCAGGCAATTCTGGCGATCAAGTAATTCATGTGTCAACTGATTGTTCCCCATCATATTGAATATTTAATTTTAAACCAAGAGTTGATTGTTCAGGACTATTCCGTGGGCGCAAAACGCTTTATTGGAGAGGAAATAGTGTTAAGAACTGGGGAAATATTACATCAGTATTTTCCTGAAACAGTTGGTTTAGAAGACATCTTAGATTCAGTGCTGACTGGAGAACTCGATAGCTTTGATCTCAAGGCGATTGCACGTTCCCTGAATCCAGATACTCAGTTGTATATTGACCTCTATTTTATCCCCAATCCCAAACCTAGTGAACATCACCGCCTAATTTTATTTCTCGAAGACGTGACGGCACAGATGGAATTGGAGCAGAGGTTGGTGCAAGCGACGAATGAAAACGCGATCGTTATCTATCGACTACAAGAGAGAACCACAGAATTAGCCGCAGCGAACCAAGAAATCGATCACCTCAATCAACAACTTAAGTCAGAAAATATACGCCTATCCGCAGAATTAGAAATTCTTGAGGAAATGCAGCAATTAATTCTGCCTAAACCCGAAGATTTAGCCAGTATCCCAGAACTGGATATTGCCGGATATATGCAACCGGCTGATGAAGTGGGAGGTGACTATTATGATGTCATTTCCATGGATGGCGCAATCACAATTGCCATTGGCGATGTTACTGGTCATGGCTTAGAAAGTGCTATTCTGATGCTCATGGCTCAAAGTGCTGTTCGTACCCTCAAGGAGATCAAAGAAAATGACCCCATTTCCTTTTTAGACTTCCTCAACCGAACTATTTATAAGAATGTAGAACGCATGGGAATAGATAAAAATTTAACTTTATGTCTATTAAATTATGCGGATGGAGAATTAACGATCAGCGGCCAACATGAAGAAGTGATTCTTGTACGTCAAGGAGGAAAAATTGAGCGGATTGATACAATAGACTTAGGGTTACCGATTGGCTTAGATTACAACATTGCTGAATTTATTAGTTATACTAGAGTTAAGCTAAATGCAGGAGATGGTGTGGTACTCTACACAGATGGTATTACAGAAGCGAGAAATAGGAGTAAGAAGCGTTATGGAATAGAAAGATTATGTCAAATAATTAGCCAGAACTGGCAGGATAACTCTAATCAAATCAAAGAAGCTATTATTGAAGATTTACAGCAGTTTATTGGATCGGAAAAAATATGGGATGATATCACTTTTGTCGTTTTGAAAAAAAACCGTTCAATATGATTTATGAAACAAATAAACCAAGCTTCTTCTATGGTTACTCTTTAAAATATAATTGGACGACTTATAACTTAGTATATAAATTCAGAAGATGGAAAAAATTTTAGGTGATTTTATTAAAGAATTTCCCCCAGAACATGATTCTTTAGAATTGACATTTACTCCCAGTTCACAACCACAAAAAAAACGATGGAAGAATAATCGGTTATCAGCGTACTTTCTAGCTGACTATTTTTCCAGTTTTTTGCCTCTAGATGACGATCAGCGTCGAGTTGCAGAAAGTAAAGCATCTGTGAGTTATATTGCCAATGAACTGCTGGAAAATGCTATTAAATTTCACGATCAATCTGTGAACTGTAAAGTGATGTTTGGAATTCATTTTATTCAACAGCCAGATCATAGTATAGTTGCGGCCATTTTTGCTACTAATACAGTTCAGTCCCAAACCCTTATCTCTTTTGAAGAGTTTATCGATCAATTGTTGAACGCAGACTTAGAAGAATTGTATATCGATCAAGTAGAGAAGAGTCTTGAAGAGGATAGTAATGCATCAGGCTTGGGATTAATTAGTATGATGAAGGATTATGGAGCTACTCTAGGATGGAAAATAACAGATTCTCGTGCAGGGAGAGATTTTGTCAGCATTACTACCATGGCTAAAGTGAAAGTTTAATTGCGTATGAATATCAAGGAAGATTGAATGAGGTGAATATGGATTTTCAGCAGATTGATACTAAGGAATATCAAGTTTATTATAATCCAGAATCAACGACGATTGATTTTACGGGTGAACTGAGTCTGAATGGAGCATCTGAATACGATCCGATTAAGGATTTTCTAGAGCAAATAGCGGATTCTGAACCTCCCCATTTAACTTTAAACTTAAAAGAGTTGAGCTTTTTGAATAGTTCAGGAATTAGCTTAATTACTAAATTTGTGATTGGATTGCGAAAAAAACCAAAGATTCAATTGACGGTAAAAGGTTCTGTGGATGTTGCTTGGCAAAGTAAATCGCTTAAGAATTTGCAAAAGTTTTTGCCGAACTTGGAGTTGATTGTTGAGTGAGAAACATAGTGATTTAAGCGTGATAAATATATGTCAAAAACCATGGTTCCCAAACATCTAGAATATGCGATCTTAGATCGAGAGTTGATCATTTTGGACTTTTCCGATGATGCCGATCGATTGGTTGGTGGTGAAGACCCATTAAAGACTGGGGAATCTTTTCAATTTTATTTTCCTGAAACTTATGGAATAGAAGAAATTCTAGAGTTGATTGTGTTGGGGGAACAAGATGGTTTTGATATTAAGGCGATTTCTCGCTCGTCTGATGTAAATCATCCTTTATATGTCGATCTCTATTTTATTGCTAATCCCCACAGTGAGGGTTTTCAGGAATTGATTGTGTTCCTGGAAGATGTGACGGAACGAATGAATCTAGAGCAAAGTTTGGTGCAGGCAACGAATGAAAATAGTATTGTAATTAATGCTTTAGCGAAATCTGAGAATTATATCCAGCAGCTTATTCACTCCATGGCAGAAGCGTTAATTGTGACGAATCATTTGGGAGAAATAAAAACGGTTAATCCTGCGGTATATGATTTGCTTGAATATAGTAAGGAGGAACTGATTGGTAAACCCATTCGGTATCTTTTAGGAGACCACCCATTAAGTCATGAGTGGGTTTCTAATGAAAAGTTTTTGCAAGGGGAAGTCTTAACGGATATTGAGGTATTAATTCCCAATAAACGGGGGGAAAAACTCTCAATTGCTTTTTCTTGTGCGGCTTTGGATACGGATGTGCCCACTTTAAAGGATATCTTGTATGTGGGACGAGATATTACCAAAACTAAACAGGCGCAAAAACGGCTCTATATTCAGTATAGTGTGGCGCGGGTCTTGTCACGATCGCTGATGCTTGATGAAGCCTTACCCAATATCCTGCGCGTGTTGGTGGAAAATTTAGAGTGGGATATGGGGGTTTATTGGATTCCCAAACAAATTAAGGATCGTAACGATAACTTGATCCCGACGAATAGACTGTTGCGCCAAACCCTGTGGAAAATGCCTGAGGCTGAATTTCCCCAGTTATCTAAACTCACAGAAGCGACTCTCACTCTAGGGGAAGGATGGTTAGGGAAGATTTACCGGGATAATCAACCCCGATGGATTACCCATATAGAATTGGAGAGAGAAACACTACAGAAAGAATTAGGGGCGATCGAGAAGGTTAATGCGATTGTGGGTTTTCCGGTTTCTAGTGATGAAGATAAGTTGGGAATGATTACTCTATTTAGTCAAGCGACGCAACCGATGGATGAGGAGTTGGTGCAAATGCTGGCAGGGATCGGGAACCAACTGTGCCAATTTATTAAGCGTAAGAAAATAGAGATTTCCCTGTTTTATCAGAAGAAACAAACGGAAAAACTGCTGCATAATATTCTGCCTGTGAGAATTGCGGAATTATTGAAACAGACGGCTGGAGCGATCGCCGAATATTTTGAGGAAGTAACCGTTCTGTTTGCCGATATTGTCGGCTTTACCAAGCTCTCAGAAGAGAAAACTGCTTCTGAATTGGTCGCTTTACTCAATCGCATCTTTTCTAAGTTCGACCAATTGACTGAAGATTATCGCCTAGAGAAAATCAAAACGATTGGTGATGCGTATATGGTTGTGGGAGGACTGCCAACACCGCGCCACGATCATGCTGAGGCGATCGCCAATATGGCTCTGAAGATGCAAGAGGCAATGGCTGAACTCAACCAAGATATGAATACCAGTTTCCAAATCCGCATTGGCGTAAATAGCGGTCCTGTGGTCGCTGGAGTGATTGGCAAAAAGAAATTCAGCTATGATTTATGGGGCGATACGGTCAACACTGCTAGCCGAATGGAATCCCATGGCATTCCTGGACAAATTCAAGTCACCCGCACAACCTATGAAGCGCTGAAGTTAAATTACTATCTTCAACATCGCGGCAAGATTAACATTAAAGGTAAAGGAGAAATGGACACTTATATGCTCACTGGGAAGCGACTGAATCCCTGAGCGGGAACGATCGGTTTCTCATTTGAACATGCTATATAACCTGAGTTCGGGATAAGGAAAGGAGGATGGAGTAACCTGAGTTCGGGATAAGGGGAGAAGGAACAATGATGATGGGTTGGGCTTGATTGTGAGATCTCTTTGGGGGACTAGT
>DDLS01000189.1 GCA_002340255.1 Cyanobacteria bacterium UBA2566 | reverse complement strand
GGGAATAGGGAATAGGGAAAACTGGGTTCCACTCTTTCGTTGAACTGGCTATAATTCAGAACATCATCAAAAACCTAAAGAAGACATGCCGTCAGAAGATCCAGAAACTTTATCTTTAAGCGATCGCTACTCAGCGTTTATCGAGAAAATCGTTACCGATACCCTCAAAGGAAAGATTGGTTCAAAAGAGTATGTTTATCGGCAAGTGGTAGCACAGCTAGGATTGGTACGGGGTACGGGGGAGATTTTTGAACGATGTTTAATCGAAAAAATAACGCTGACTCAAAATAAAGTGGAGGCTGAACAGGATGAGTTAAAGCAAGCAAAAGCCCAGCGTCAAGTGAGAGCGCTTCGCACTTTAGAAGAAGCATGGAATCGATATCAAGAGACTCAAAGGACGGAAAATGCTTGTAGCGATGCTGTCACGAAATTAATCGATGCAGATGATGGAGAGCGCCTATCCGTTCTCCTGGATATTCTCGATCCTAACCAAACGAATGCCTTCAGCAATAAGGAGATTGCATCTTTCGCAAAAGAGCTAGAACAAGTTCAGGAATCCGATGACAATACAGTTGCTGAACTTCACACTCTGGCAGCAGGATTGAAACAAGGATTGTCAGCGTCTACTTCTCTGGATTTGATGGGATGGTTATACGAGCAGCGTCAATTGGGATTTGCATCCAAAATAGGGGCGAATAATCCTTGGGGATATTGGGCAAAACAAGTGAGCAGTCCATTGTCCCAATTGTTCTTCACTGAACAATCGAATAATCAATCGGCGGCATCTGTAGCTCAACAACAAACCCGTCTAGATTGGAGTGCTTGGGTAGAGTTAATTGTCTTATTGCGAGGCATTCAAGAGGGTTTAGTGAGCTGGTTTGACAAACAACCCTACAATATTAAAGCGGGCAATGATGCCGCCGCCTCCACCTTTCTCACGTTTGCGATTATCTGGTGCGAATTAAGCAGTGGATTTCGGCAAGCAGAGCAGCTTTCAGCTTCCGATCGCGATCGCCTGGCGGATGCTTGTTTTCAAATTGGGCTGCAAATTTTACGCTCTTTTGCTCAACGAGATAATTTCCCCATCTATGGTGGTGTCTTTGCCTCTTTTACGGGTAAAACGTTTCGCGAAACCATTGCCTATCTCGATCGCCCCCTGAAAACGATCGAGAAAAAGCAAGAAAAGGCACGTATCCTGACTGTATTGGGCTATTCGCAACAGTGGATGGGCGATCGCGATCGCGCCCTTGTTTTACACCAAGAAGCCCTCGATTTAGCCCGTCAAGAGTCCGATCGCAACTGTGAAGTGGCAAATTTGAACCACTTGAGTCGCTTGCAGCTCAGTCTAGGGCAATTGGCGGAGGCGATCGATTTCGGACAACGGGCACTCTTGTTTGCGCGTCAGATTGGCGATCCATTGGGGGAAATTAATGCGATCGCCAATTTAGGCTATGCAGAAGTCCGTCAAGCTCAACAACAAGAACATGTTTCTATCTCAAACATAGAAGCTTGTATCGAAAGGCTTCAACGTGGAATCAAGTTATTAGAAAAGCATCAAGATTTGATCTCAGCAGTCTTTTGTTATTTGGGCATGGGAATCGCTCATTTAATCTTAGATCGGAGCAATAATGCCCAATCCTATTTGGAAAAAAGTCTAGCCCTATCCATTCAATTCGGAAATTTGGAATTGGAAGGCTTAAGCCATGCGAATCTCGGTGAAGTCAACTATCAACTCAGTCAACTTCCCTTGGCTGTATTCCACGCTTGTTTAGGACTGTATTTATTAGAGCAAAAAAATGCGATAGAGAAACGGCAAGTAGCGAATTTAGTCGCCATCCTAAAGGGAAACTTAGGGGCAGAAGCATTTAAACAGATCCTTCAACAACAGCGATCGCAAATTATGGCTAGGATTGGCCTAGATGGGTTTGATTATATTATCGAATAAAAGAGGTATTATAAAATCTTGCGTAAAGGAACGTTGAGAGCAACTTTTGTACTACATTTTGTCGTGTCAAATGTGGGTTCTATGGCTCAATTCAGTAGATTCACCGTGCCTAACTGAAGGAAGTTACGTAGTTTCAGCGCTTCTTCATGAAATCTTCATAAAAATACGGTCAAACTTCATCAAAGCTTTACAGACATTCCCTAAATTTA
This sequence comes from Cyanobacteria bacterium UBA2566, assembly GCA_002340255.1. GTDB lineage: Bacteria > Cyanobacteriota > Cyanobacteriia > Cyanobacteriales > Desertifilaceae > Roseofilum. The sequence continues at coordinate 2,931 of DDLS01000189.1, read as the reverse complement.
CCACTAAGCTTTCTATATTGAAGAATTGAAAATTGAAGAATTGAAGAAGAATTGAAAATTGAAGAATTGAAAGCGTTTTCTTCAGAAGAAGACGATCTAGAGCTTCCTGTAAACTTGGATGTTCAGTTGCAAGAAGATTCTATTGACGAGCAATAAGGGAGGATAGAGAGGAGCATTTCCCTTGGTGTTCTAATCTATTCTAATCTATAAGCATCTCTATTTCGAGTATTGACTCTAGGGAATAGGGTGATTTGACTCGATGAGTTTCCCCATTGCAGAGCAGGAAAAAGCAGACAGAGGATTCTATCCTATTGCTTAATTTAACATCACCCGCAAATTTTGGCATCGGAGTAGCTCCACTACCGATAAACCATTTCTCCCTTCAATTTGAGCGATATGCTCGATCGCCTTTAACAAAGATTTAGTTGCTTCGAGTTCCGTATATCCGCGCCGACTGGCTACTCGAATTGCCGCTTTATCGCCTTCAATCATCACATCCCGTTGGCGATTTTTACGTCGGATTTGCATCACTGCCATTGCCGTTAGTCCTCCACTGGCGACCATTCCTACGGCATCCGCTTGCATCATTTCTATCACTGTTCCCAGGAATCCCACTGTCACCAATCCTTGATAGAGATTGGGTTTAAACCATTCCACCTGGCAAACCCAACAAACGGCTTGTAGGACAGCTAAATCTTGTTCTGCCAACGGTAATTGGCGCAAAAGGTCAAAATTGATATAAATCGGCCGCGATCGCCTCCAGGGCAAAGGAAAGGGGGCCTCAATCACCTGGGGTTGTTCCGGTTTACCGATCAATTGTACAAACATGCGCCCAGAAGCGGGCATCAGTTCCATGAGCCGAGACAGTTCCGGGTCGCGATCGCGGTACATTATTGTGGGGTAACCTCCAAACCATCAACCAAAGTTGCCAGCAGATTCGGTACTTGCTCGGCTCCTGCTTCCGTGGCTGCAATTAAAACCAAATAGACATCCTGTTCCTGTTGAGTCGAAATCAGCGTACCACTCATCGGTTGGCTATTACGTCCTTGGGTTAAGCTTCCTGTCCAAGGCACTTGTACGATGCCTTCACCTAGGGGGATATAGCTTTGAGCTAGAAACCCCTCACCACCTTGCAATTCTTCAACCGCAATTTGGGCCAAAATGCCATTAGTGAGCCGTTGTTTTGTCAGTCGAGGTAAGCGCACAACGGTATAAGCCATTTGTCCATCCGGGGATTCAAACAGAGGATCTTTGCCAGTTGAACTCACCTTATAGTCTTGAACGATCGCGATTTGATAAAAGCCATTGGGATCTTCATACGTCCCCCCAACCTCTAACGGCGGTGCAGTTGGCTCTTCAATCGCTGGAGTCGGTTCTGGACTTGGAGGAGCGGGAGGGGGAGGTAAGGGAGAAGGGGAAGCTAGGGGAGTGGGAGCCAAAGGCGCTTCTGGACTTGGAGAAGCTTGAGGCGATGGAGAAGCGTCCGGAGAGGGTAAAGGAGGCGGTTCCGGTAAGGTTTCTGGGGTTGGAGGACTGGGGACTTGCGCGATCGCGGGTTGCTCTAGGGCCAGTTGTCCCTGAGAATGAGACCCATAGGAGTGACCCAGGATTAACCCTAGGGCAACGATCGCCATTAAACCAATCAGCCAAAGTCGATGGGGTTTGAGTTTGAGCATGGGATTTAAGTTGAAGATGGGACTTAGAGCGCTAGGTTTGGTGTTCAAGTCCCCTAGGATTTTGTAATCCTAAATTAATGGAATGGCTGACGCAAGTCAAGGATGCTCGTCGTTATCAGCAAGAGTGCGGCGATCGCACTCTTTCCACACATGATACGCCACAACGATTGCGCTCAGGCTAAAGCCTAACGAAGCATCTAGGATGAACCCAACCAAATTGGGAAGCACAAATTCAGAGATTAGAATTAAGATCTTTTGTTGTCGTTTTTGAGAATTTATAACCATTAATTTCTGACGCTCATACTTCACTTTTAGCTCTCTATTTTTATAAAAAAATGCTCAGAAAAAACAGGCAAATAAATCGTCAAAAATTTCTTCCCCTCTCGTAGATAGCCTTGGGAAAAAACAAAAAATTTCCTCTCATCATCCATTAAAAATCAACAAGAATAAATCAAAATATAGAGAAATAAAACGAAATAAAAATCACCAAAATTCTCTCTTCAAACACCAATCCGACCTGCTATAGTGGGAGAAACCGTAAAGCATGGTAGGGCAAAACCATGGTCAATTCTCAACCGCAGACCTTGCAAGAACAATTCCTCTTGCACACAAGGCAACAAATTTTCACCCATAACCACAATAGTGAACGACAGAAACTTTTCTTCTGGGATCGCTTGCATCCGAATAATTTCGAGAAGAAAACTTCAGCCATTGCTAGACAAATTGACAAAGAATTAAACGGTACATTTAATCTCAATGGCATAGGAGGAACTCTTGGCGCAGTTATCGATCAAATCGTCAATACGTTTCGCGAACAAATAGAACGTGATGGGGTCAATCTTGAGGGTTTGCAGCTCAAAAAACGGGGTGTGTCGGATGTTTCGCCCTGGCAAAAGTATTATCATTGGCTCTGGGATAAAGCCTTTCCTCGGTGGGGGTTTACGAAGTTGCAGAAGCAGAAGCAAGTAGTCTCGAAACCTGGATAGTTGGAGCTAGTTCCCAACCAGGAAGACCGTTGTATTGCGGTGGGTAAACCGAATAATCCGACCCAAGAATTACGAGCGAATCAGGGATATTTATTGCAATTGCAAGTCTCAGTTCCGGGGTATTTGCTCTTGTTGCTCCGGGAAAAAAATGGCAGTTATTCCCTGTGTCCTTCTGGGGGATTTTGCAAACAGTATGAAGTATCCGAGTCCGTGGAGTGGATACCCAGAGTTAATGCAGACTATCAGGATATCCCTCTTCTGTCACTCTC
>DDLS01000039.1 GCA_002340255.1 Cyanobacteria bacterium UBA2566 | reverse complement strand
GAATGGGGAATGGGGAATGGAGTTCTCCGTGTCTCTATATCCCTCTACTGGGAATGGGCATAAAAAAGGCTAACTCCTATTCTGGAGTTAGCGTGAGGGAATGGAGGTGAGTACGGGAAGGAAAGGTACTCACGCGACTCGGATAACTAGCGTGCCAGGCTGTTGCTGCCATAGGTATCTAGGCTATATCCAGGGATGCGGTTGGTGTAGTCGGTTTCTTTACCGGTTACGGATTTGGCGATGCTGTTGAAGCCGTCGGAATTCCAGTTGCGTTCGTGGATAGATTTGGTTTGTTCTCCCATGAAGTAGGCTTGAGTTCCGATGACGGAAACAGCGACCCAACCAGCGATGAAGAGTAAGGACAGAATAACTAAGTTGACCATGATGTTCTCCTTTGTGTGAACTTTTGTTTCTTATTTTGTAAATCAATGTAACAAAATCTTGCAATATTTGTCAACATGATTTAAGTCACGGTGGGGTGTGATGGAGATCGCCATCAGTCCAGTCAACAGGCTTGCATTAAAAATGATGGGTCTGGCCCATCATCCTCACTCTGGCTGAATTTTCCCTGTTTCTCCGTGTCTGGAGCGTTTCCCCATCTCTAGGCTTGGGGGGTGGGGTCTCCATATTTGATTAAAAGGGCGATCGCCAAACTCACAGCTAAAATCACCACCATACTGAGCGCGGAGCCAAAGCCCCAGTTCTGAGTCGCCCCCAGAAACTGATTGTAAATCAAGCGAGCAGCGGTCATACTGGATGCACCTCCAAGCAGTTCTGGGTTGACAAAATCGCCCAAACTACTAATAAAAACCAATAAACTCCCGGCTGCAATCCCTTGGAAGGTTTGGGGAACGGTAATTTTCCAGAATCCTTCTATGGGGGTTGCGCCCAAATCGGCGGAAGCTTCTAATAACCGTTTGTCGAGCTTTTCTAGTGCGGCATAGAGAATTAAAACCATGTAGGGCAAAAAGCTATAACTCATGCCAATGAGAACGGCTGGCCATTCATTGAGAATGGTTAAGGGGGGCAGGCCAACACTGGTGATAATACTATTAAATACTCCTGTACGGCGGAGAATGGTAATCCAGGCGTAGGAGCGCAACAGGGAAGAAGTCCAGAGGGGAAGGACAAAGCCCAAGAGAATTAGGTTTTGCCAGCGTTTGGGGGCGTTGAGGGCGATCCAATAGGCAACGGGAAAACCCAAGAGTAGACAAATAATAGTTGTGCCGATCGCAAAAAAGAGCGATCGGCCAATCACTTGCAGATAAACCGGTTCAAACACCCGCAAATAATTCTCCAATCCGGAAGGATTTACCACATCCCCGGGTCGAATATTGGGTACTAAACTTAACTCAAAAATCACCAGAGTTGGTAGCACTAATAGCATCAAGAGCCACAAACCAGCAGGTCCTAGGAGGACGCTGGGGCCAACCAATGTTGACCAACGGCGTTTAGGAGTCGGCATTTCAGTTGAGTTGGATTCAGAAGGAACAGTGGAAGACATAAAGTGCTTCGCGCGGTAATGGGTAAAGGGGGAGGGAATAGGGAATGGGGAATAGGGAATAGGAGCAACCCGTTTTGTGGTTTAACTACTGGTTAATCGAGTCCAATAGCGGTCATAGAGTTGGGCAATATCCTCGTTTACGGGTGAAACGCTTTCACAGTTAGCTAAAACCTCTGGATCGGGAAATAGGGTAGCATCTTGTTGGATCTCTTCTGGTAATTGCTCATAAGCTACTCGGTTAGCTGTGGCAAAGCTGAGGCGCTTGGTAATTTCGGCAGCCACAGTCGGTTGCAGCATAAAATTAATCCAAGCATAGGCTCCATCTGGATTGGGGGCTGTTTTAGGAATCACTAAGGTATCGGTCCATAGAGAAGAGCCATTTTTAGGGATCACATAGCCTAAGTTTTCATCCTCTTCCATAATTTCACTGGCATCCACGGAATAGCCCATGGCAATTTTCAGATCGCCGGTTAAAATCTGGGGTCGCCAAGCATCGGAGGTAAATGAGGCGATCGCCGGTTTCAGTTCCACTAACGCTTCATAGGCTTCTTCAATTTCCTGGGCATCTTGCGAATTTAAGGAATAGCCCAAATGTTTCAGAGTCGCCCCCATCACTTCCCGAACATCATTGAGCATTGTCACTTGGCGACTCAATTGGGATTGATTCTGCCATAAATATTCCCAATTTTCCGGCTCTCCATTTAAGGCTTGGCGATTATAAATTAATCCCGTTGTTCCCCAACTAACGGGGATACTATGACCATTTCCAGGGTCATAGGGCGGATTCTGATAATTTTCAAAAAGCTGATTTAATCCTTCAATGCGACCGAGATCCAGGGGAGTTAATAAATCATCCTCCACCATTTTTAGCACCATATAATCCGAGGGATAAATGATACTATAGGCCCCACCACCACCGGCTAAGATTTTAGCCAGCATCGCCTCATTAGAATCAAACACATCGGCGATGACCTGAATCCCGGTTTGCTGCTCAAACTGAGCCAGTAAATCGTCATCGGTATAGCCTGCCCAAGTAAAAATATAGAGCCGATTACTGTCTCCCCTTTCCACTGTGCGAGTTTGCACATCGGCTAACGTCCAACCACAGGACGATAATCCTAAACCGGCGAAGGCGGCTGTTGTCCCCTGCAAGAAGCGGCGACGGTTAAGAGAGCGAGAGTGTAAAAGACGATTGAGCTTATCCTGTTGACTCATGGGCAACCCTTCGTTCCATAAAATTGTAGATAGTTTTATTCATGGAGAGCCAAACAATCTGAACTCTGCCAATGGGCATAGAGAGGAGTTTCGGGATTCGATAAAGCTTCAGAATAAGCAGCTCCTTCGCGAACGGGTTGGGAGACGGTAATTTGGTCTCCAGAAACCAATTCCACCACACATTGAATATGGGTTCCCATAAACATCGTATGCTTAATGCGGCCTTGAAAACAATTGCGATCGCCCTCTGGGGGACTCACGCTGAGGTGAATTTTCTCCGGTCGCACGCTGACCACTAGGCGATCGCCGACTCCCGTGCTACCGTTAAGATCCGAAGCGGCCCAAATCTTTAACCCTTTATCCGTTTGTACCTCAACTGTTCCCCCCTGACTCGATGCGCTTCGACCTTTGAATAAATTGGTATCGCCAATAAAATCGGCTACAAACGGAGTAGCAGGAAGATTATAGATTTCACTCGGAGAGCCAATTTGTTCAATTTTGCCATCGCGCATAATGGCGATGCGATCGGACAAGGAGAGCGCTTCTTCCTGATCGTGGGTGACCATCACAAATGTTAGCCCTAACTCCTGATGCAAATTAGACAATTCTACCTGCATTTCTTTGCGTAATTTCAGGTCTAACGCGCCCAAAGGTTCATCCAACAACAAAACAGCCGGTCGATTCACCAATGCTCTCGCTAGAGCCACCCGCTGTTGTTGTCCCCCGGACATTTGTTTCGGTAAGCGATGGGCAAATGCTTCCATTTTCACCAAGCGTAGAGCTTCCTTTACTCGGTCTTCAATCTGGGCTTTCGTCAGCTTTTTCAGCCGCAGTCCAAAGGCAATGTTATCCCAAACATTCATATGTCCGAAAAGGGCATAACTTTGGAAGACGGTATTAACCGGACGACGGTAAGGGGGAACGTGGTTCACGGACTGCCCTTGAAGCAACAATTCCCCAGCAGAGGGCACTTCAAAGCCAGCAATGAGCCTTAACGTCGTGGTTTTTCCACACCCAGAGGGTCCGAGGATACTGAAAAATTCACCAGACTGAATGTTCAAGTTTACGCCTCGGACAGCCGTTTCTGAGCCAAACACCTTAAAGACTTTGCGAAGCTCAACATCTAGCTCGACGTTGGTTTCCCGATTAATTTGATTAGTTGCGGTCTGAGACATAATGAGAACCCCTAGCAATGAGTCCAGAGTTAAGCAGGGACAGTAACAAGGATCTAGATGGTTTCAGTTTAATCCATTCTGAGTACTGCTTGATATCGTATATGATTTCGATCTCCCTCGATCCAATGCTATCCAAGCAAAGGGGGATGGGATAGGTTCACTCATCGAATAGTGGGGATTCCTAAATCTGGGAGAACCTGCCCCTAGGGTCGATATAACTCTATGCTACGGTTGTCGGATCTACAGCTACAATTCCTTCGCTAAAAGTATCGGTAAGCTCTTTAACCTTCGCATGAAACTCCTCAATACTGGTAGGGTTTGGTTGCTGATCTAAAAGGCGATCGCGTTCTTCTAGAAGTTTCAACGCGGTTTGAACCACTTCATCGGCAGTTGAGTAGCGATCGCTTTTCAGTTTTTCGAGGATGGCGCGATAGGTTTCTGGTTTTAAGACTATTGTCATGATTCTTGACTACAGACTTTGACCTCTTTTTAAGGATAGTGCTTTCCTATTGTCATGGGAAAGCGCGATCGGGATATATCTTGCTTGTGCGATCGCCGCCAATGCTAAACTAATGAGAGTCTTAGAGAAAGAAGTCTTATGAGTATTTTGATATCTGATGAAATCCTAACGTTGACTCGCATGACTGAGCCAGAAATGAGGCAAGAAATAGCCATTTTACTGTTCCAAAAACGAAAGCTCAGTCTATCTCAAGCCAGTCGTTTTGCTCAGATGAACCGCATCGCATTTCAACATCTTCTGGCTAGTCGTAAAATTCCCGTTTACGATCTAGAAGATTTTGAGAAAGATATTAGGAATTTACAGGAAATGGGTCGGTTATGATTGTTATCAGTGATGCGTCACCGATTAATAATCTAGCCGCTATCGGGTACGAAAATGATAAAACTCATACAGAGCGAAGTGCTTTAGGCTAAAATCACATAGGAATGAATATAAATTACTCTATGTCTACTCAAACCCTTTCACGCTATGTGAGGCGCAACCCTGAAATTTTGGGGGGAGAGCCAATTATTATCGGTACTCGGACTTCCGTACGGGCTATAGTTGGTTTCTGGAAGATGAATATTCAACCCGAAGAAATCTTAGAGCATTTGCCTCATTTGACGTTAGCTCAAGTCTTTGATGCCTTAAGCTTTTACTGCGATCATCAAGCAGAAATTGATGAGTATATTGAGAACAATCAAGTCCCAGATGAATATGTCCATCCAGTTGTCAGATCCCAGTTGAATTTCTAATGAGTCCTGTTGCTTTACTGTACACAGATGAAGATATGTCTGCAATGGTAGCGATACTTTTGAAAGCACAAGATCTAGACGTTACCACAGTTCCCGAACAAGGTACGCTAGGTAAAAGCGATCGCGAACAACTAGAATTTGCCACCTCAATGGATCGATGTCTTTTGACCCATAATCGTGTTGATTTTGAGCGATTACATCTTGAGTATATGGATAATGATAACGTTCATAGTGGGATTATCGTTATTCCTCAAAAAACTCCCTATGAAGTCGCCCAAAGGATTTCTGTTTTAGTCAAGGGATTAACGGCCGATGAGATTAGAAATCAATTATTGTATGCCTAATCCAATAATCGATTTTTGTAGATACTGTCTTGGATGTCAAGGGGCGGGTTCACCAAGATCTAGAACAAAACAGATCGCTCTCGTAAACCCGCCCCCCGCCAGGGCACAAAGGGGAATGGGGTAGGTTCACTCATCGAATGGTGGGGATTCCTGAACCTGGGTGAACCTGCCCCTACGGTAGATATTGAACCATGGGTTATCTTTTAATAAATTCAACGCTCAAAACATACTTTTTGATATATCTGTAATCCACCCTTCCATCATAAATATGTTCCGCAATCTCTGGATCAAAACTCATATCAATAATTTCCATGTTGTCATCTTTTTGAGCTTCCAGCGCTATAGATAATGAATCTAGTGCCAGTAAGAAAAAACCGAATCCAAGCCCATTAGGATGTTTATATTCAGAGGTAGGGCCATACCATCTGAGCTTTTTCAGCCAAAGTGCGATGCCATCTGGATGATCGTTGAGGAAAGGTACAGTCCGACTAATTCTGACTGGATTATGAAGAGTCGTGACAGGAAAACCCGGTTTGATAATACGGAAATTATCTCTAGTGACACGGAAATTATCTCTAGTGACTAAGAAAACTTCAAAAGCTCCATTATACTTATGACGACCACGATCGTCATCGTCATAAGTGTGAGATACAACAAAATAAAGAAATTTATCCGGGTTTTCTTCTTGATTGTCAAGGATAACTCTAAAGTAATGGAATAGTCTATACCATTTTTGATCAATTCTTTGATAAGCATTTACAACTAACTTGTCATCTCTATAATCTGGAGTAAAGTTGAGTTTACAGGTGGTTGTAAACATAAAACGTATGTTGGGATCGATAGACTGAAACTGACGTTCATAAGCCCCAGAAAATACTCCTTTTGAACAGGTTTCAGTACTTATATTCTGTATTCCTTTGTTTTCATAAGCCTGATTGAGAGTTTCCATACCTGTTCCTGTTAAGTCTATCTCACATTTGTCTCGATTGTTTCCAAGGCTCCGACAGTTTCTTCTTTCTTTATACCAACGCTCTCCGTTCTTATTTTCAGCTTTATTTTGGCTTTGCAGTTCAACGGGCTGGCTTTGCTCTGATATGATGGGATCACCCTGACTGTTTTCACCAAAGATCAACCATAGGGATAAGAGGGTTTCTAGCATAATCAATGACCTACCAAACAAGAATACTGAATTCCAGTCCCATTATGAAATAATTCATACACCTCAATCGAGTCGGAAGGATCGGGAGTTTTTACAAAAAATTGGGTCGGATGTGTCGGCAATGTCGGGAAAATAGGTTACAATAACTCCAGCCTTCGTACTTTCTGGGATTTATGGATATCATGGAAGTGTTGAAACTGGCGGATGAGCTGGTTTTTGCTCGGACAGGAAAGCATCTGGATTATCTGCAAGAAGCGATACTTCAGGGAACGCTACAGGGTGAAACTTATACCACAATCTCAGAGAATGTCTATACGAGCGAAGGTCATGTGCGCGATGTGGGTTCCGAGTTGTGGAAGTTGCTCTCGGAAGGGTTAGGAAAAGAGGTTAGTAAGACGAATTTTCGCGCAATTTTGAATAAAAATTATTCAGCGATAGTTGGTGATCATGCAACCGTTACTAATGTCATTTGTTCAAACTATAATCAGAAAAATAACCATTCCCAAACTTCAGAACAAACTCAATCCTATGTTGATTTAGGGAATGCCCCAGAACGGTTAAACTGTTATGGCAGAAGGGAAGAATTGGCTATCCTGGATCGTTCCATTCTGACGGAAAAGTGTCGTTTGTTTGCCCTGCTGGGATTTAGTGGTATTGGTAAAACTACGTTAGCCTTACATTGGCTGGAAAATAATAAAACACAATTTGAATATGCGATAGATCGCAGTTTGCGCTTTTATACAGATCGCCGCGCTCTGTTAGCCAATATCCTATCAATTTTTACCGGCAATCCCCAAAAGTGCGATCGCCTGGAAACCCAGATCTCCCACCTGCTCACCCACTTGCGTCAGTCTCGCTGCTTAATTCTCCTCGATGATGGGCAACTTCTGTGCAGGGATGAAGCGGGTAAACAGGTGTTGCAGGCGATCGCTGAAATCAATCACCAAAGTTGTATCATCCTGATCTCCACCGAAAAACCCCTACACCTCACCGCTTGGGAAAAATCGACTTATCCCGTGCGATCGCTCATTTTATCCAGTTTAGGGGATGCAGCAAAAGATCTCTTCCAAGAGCAAAACCTATCCGATCCCGAACATTGGCATCAACTCATTGACCGTTATCAGGGTAACCCCCTATGGTTAATCTTAACCGCTACTTCCATTCAAGAACTCTTTGCCGGTCGAGTAGCAGACTTTTTAGCCTATGAAACCCTGATTGTATCCGAATCTTTGCAGGGACACCTCGACCAACAATTTCAGCAGTTAAGCGCACCCGAACAAACGATTCTCCATCAAGTCGCTACGCTAACTGCACCCGTTAGCTTATCGCAACTTTTACAACTTAACCCCTTTTCTCCCGTTGAGTTATTCCAGATTATCCAATCACTCCATCGGCGATTTTTTCTAGAGATGGCAGAAGACACGCGGCAATTATTTCTCAATCCAGTGATTCAAGAATATATCAAGAATGGGAAATAATCCGCAGCGTTATTAATAGCAAGAAGCATCTAGATGGTTTCAGTTTAATCCATGGTGAGTACCGCTCGATAGCGTACCTGATTCGATCTCACTCGATCCAAGGCTATATTAATCTCTTCTAGGGGATAGGTTTCGATAATCGGCGTAATTTTGTATTGAGCGGCAACATTGAGCATTTCATTCATGATTGCTCGGCCACCAATGGGTGATGCCATAATTCGGCGACGCTGGGAAAGGAGAGAGAACAAAGGTAGAGTTAAAGGTGCATCACTAACTCCCACAAAGCATAAAGTACCATCCGCATCCAAGTATTCAACATAGGCCGCCCAATCTAGGTTAGCTGGAGCGGTACTTAAGAGGATATTCAAGTAATTTTTCGGCTTGGGTGGACTTTCTCCACGACCCACGACAATGGTCTCATCGGCTCCGAGGGTTTTGGCAAATTCGGCTTTATCTTCAGAAGTTGTAAAAACAGTAACTCGGTTTCCTAAGCGGTGAGCAAATTGAACCGCCATGTGGCCTAAACCGCCAACCCCAATAATACCGATTTCCTGTCCGGAGGTCATGCCTGCATGACGCAGTCCAGAATATACCGTGATTCCACCACAGAGTAGAGGTCCGGCATGGGTGGGGTCAATGTCTTGGGGAATGGGGAAGGCAAACCGAGAGTCAGTGAGTAGGTAGCTGGCAAAACCACCAGGGCCAGGAATAATGAGCGGCTCGTTTTCTTTACAGAGGTTTTCGTTCCCTTTGAGACATTGCGGACATTGGAGACAGGCACTTTTTTGCCAACCGACTCCGACGCGATCGCCAACTTTCAGGTGTTTGACCTGAGATCCAACTTCCTGGACTTCTCCGATCGCTTCATGACCTGGAACCACAGGATAATCGGATATGTCCCAATCATTATCAATAATATGAATATCTGAGTGACAAAGCCCACAGGATTGAACCTTAATTAGACAATCATAGTCTTGAGGGCTACTCACTTCAAATTGATAGCTTTCCAGGGCAGCTTTAGCAGACTGGGCAGCTCTGGCTTGAACTTGTATCATTGGGTTGGCACTCCTGAGCCTCTTAACTGTAGTCTATCAAATAAAGGGAGTGGAGGGTTTCGATTTCAATCATTTATATCAATTAACAATTTAACCGGACTAGCTGTTAATTTTTGCTTGAATCTGTTGCAAAGTGCGAACCAAGTCAGCTGCAACCCATCCGGAGGAGTGGGGAGAGGGTTGATTATGGCGGACACACTGGAGGAAACGATCGCACACTTCTTTTAAGGGTTCTCCTGGGGGAGTTGCCAGTACCTCCCGGTTCATCCCAACTGGAGTAAAATTCGACCCTTGAATCTCAAACTGTCCCTGTTGCACAATCAGAGGATCGGCACTGAGTTCGTCAAAAATCAACGTCCCCTGAGACCCAACCACGGCTAAACGGCGCTGTTTATCCGGGTTCAGCCAGCAGAGGTGAATGGTGGCTTTAAATCCACTGGGATAGAGGAGTTTCACCCAAACGACATCGGGTAAGTCGGGTTGTAACCAAGTATCGGCGGTGGCATCAACTTCTACAGGGGTTTCGCCTAACCAGTGATTAAATATGGCCAGATCGTGGATGGCTAAGTCCCAGAGTGCGTCTACATCTTGGCGCACGGGACCGAGATGAGTACGGGTTGCATACCCATAGCGCAGTTCTCCGATTGCCCCAGAAGAGAGTGCCTCTTTGCCTCGCTGTACCACGGGATGAAACAGATAGGTATGATCGACTACAAGCTGGCGCTGTTGGCTTTCCGCCAGATGACACAACTCTAGACATTCTTCGGCATCTAGGGTGAGGGGCTTTTCGGCTAATACGTGACACTTCTGAGTGAGGGCGTATTTAATGATGTTGTAGTGAGTGGATGCGGGGGTGGCGATCGCCGCTAATTCGACTTCTGGACGCGCCAAAACTCCCTGCCAGTCATCGGTTAACTGCACTAATTCAGATAGATTATACCGATTTTTCATCGCCTCTCGTCGGCTAGGGTTCGGGTCTACAACTGCTACCACTTCCGTCTGGGGATGTTCGAGGAAATTACGGATTAAATGGTTTCCCCATCGACCCGCGCCCAAAATCGCAATCTTAAATGGTTTATCCACGCTGTATTTTTTTCACCCCTCTTCAGTGGTTTTGATCTTAAATAAGGCATCTTGAGCTGCCGCTTGTTCAGCCGCTTTGCGCGATCGCCCTTTTCCTGTACCGTAAGGTTCTCCCTGCACCCAAACCTGAGCCGTAAAGGGTTCGGCTGTCCGTTTTTGCGATTCTACTGCAATCAGTTTATATTCGGGTAAAACCTTATGAACGGCTTGAGTCCATTCTTGCAGAGCTGATTTATAGTCTCGTCGAGCCGGATCTTTACGAATTTCCGTAGACAGGAATGTAAAATGACTATCAAGCCAAGGTCGGATCAATTCTAGGGTATGGGTACTCAAGTAAAGTGCCCCTAAAATGGCTTCAAAGGCATCCGCAAGACGGGACGAACGGCCGAGTTTATCGCTGGCTGTGCCCCTATCCATGAGCAAGTCTTGTTCTAAATTGTAACTATCGGCTAACTGGGCTAAAGTGCGATCGCTCACCAAAATTTTCCGAATGGCTGAAAATTCTCCCACCGTCGCATCTGGATACAATTCCATCAATAATTCTGAAGCAGCGATCCGAACTACCGCATCACCAATAAACTCCAACTGCTCATAATTTTCTGTGGAGGATATACTCGGATGGGTCAGTGCTTTATCGAGTAAATGCCATTGCACTGGGGAGCTTTCTGGTAACCCCAGTTTCAGAATGACACTCTGCAACTGCCGCTGTCTTCGCGGATAACTAACTTCTTCAGGGACAGAACTAGACATGACCCATCCAGTGTGAGGTTTTGCTAACTCTCCCATCCTATCTTAAACATTTAAAAATGAAAAAATTCATGACTATTCCGGATTTAGCATACCTGCAATTTGTTCAACCCATTGCTGACGCTCCTGATGCTCTAGAGCTAAAATTTCTGCTCTAGACCAGTGAAAATGAAAAGCGATAAAGGCTACCTCCCGATATAATTGGGGTAGGGGGTAGCCAGTTACTCCCCCAGCATCACTAATTCTGCTTCTGTAGGGTTAATGGTGTTGTATACATCGAGTAAGTAGTCTAAATCGACTAAAAATAGGTTTTCTAAGGCTTCTGGCGTTACAGAGGGGAGTGTCCCGAGTTGCTCGATAGTGCGCGAGAGCATGACGAGAGCGCGATAATCTGGGTAGTCAGAGACATTTGGGTGGCGATCGCCAATTATCTCATCTTTCGCAGTCGCGAAACGCATCACCCCTTCTTGATGAACCTTTCCCCCTTCATCCACCAACCCTTTAGGTAAAACAAAGGCAAAACCCATCGAACCATCCATTTCCTCACTCATTCTCTACCGGTTCCAACTCATTAATCTGACGATAAAAATCTTGAAGATAGCTTAAATCTACCGCAAACATATTTTCTATAACTGCTGGAGAAATTTCCTGTAGAGTTCCCAATTGAACAATAACCCGCGCCAAAATAATCACCGTCGCATAAGCCGGATTATCCATCACCCTAGGATCGCGCATTGGGATAATTTCATCCATGGCACGAGAGAGGCGCATCTTTCCCTGACGGTGAAGATTTCCATCGGAATCTAAATAGCCTTTCGGTAAAGTAAAATCAAACTCAGTTTGCAACATAAACTATTAAGATAAATTCATTGGGCTTAAATCTTATATCGCTTTGCTTGTGTTATGAAACACAAGCTTGAATGCTCAAATCCATGTACCATAACCCTATTCCCTATTCCCCAGCGCAAAGCGCTGTATCACTCATCCCCATGCCCCGTTTCCCAAACTACGGAGGAGAAACCCGCTTAAACACCTCACAGGCTATTTCTAACTCTTCGCAAGCCAACTCGGAACTTGAAGCTGTATTATCCGTAACACTATAACTAATAGGCCAAGCATTTTCAAACTGAAATAAAGCGCCCATATTACCATTCTGACGATAAACAGTAATTGAACCATTACGTCGCTGTTTTTCCCAATTCCCCTCTTGCACCGCATTCAACCAATTCCAGAGGGTTTCCGAGCCACTTAACCCTCGTCGGAGACTAATATTATCAATAGTCGTCTTAGCACCCGGGAGTTTAGACGTATGCAGCATTCCCCGCTTGGCTTTGCCCCAAGGTTCTGGAAAAACCTCAGTAAACTCAACCACCTCTTGAGCCACCTTAAATCCCTTGCACTCCATGAATAACCCATCGACTCCATCTTTCGAGCCATCTAAGGTCAATTCCACATAAAACCGGCACGCAGTGAGGATTTCAGCCAAATCCCGTTGAATTTCAAACGCATCTTTACCCTGACTAGAAAATCTGGAAGAGATATTAGAGTATTGTCTACCGGGTTGGCGAGATAGATTAATATTGGGAAAACGAGGTAGCATAGTTGGGCAATCCGGATCGTTTTTCAGTCAAAACAACCAGACAAGGGAGGAAACCCTTGCCTGTGTCAGTTCAGTTGTTTCAATTATAATTTTATGTTGTTGGCAATGGTGCAATCCGCGTCCCTTCCGTGGGTACTTTTCTAATCCCAGTATGGCTAATTTCTATCGTTTCCTTGAATAAATCCGTGCTGTCTGCACTTGCTTGAGTTGTCGTATATTTAGCGGGAACAGCTTGTATTATATTGTACCTTGCTCCCTCCTGGCCGTTCTGCTTATAGATGATTAAAGAAGCATCTCCAGCCTCTTCTACAGCAGTAGTTGTACCCCCAGTCATCGATGCGGGATGAGAGTTTGTGTACCAGTTAATTAGAGCATCATTTTCTACGGTTGTCACAAACTCTAAGGTCATATTCTCATAGCTGACATGAGAAGGGGTAATCTGGGTTCCAGCAGATACATTCTTGCCGGCAAAAATGGCTTGTCCTTCGGCTGCGGGTTCAATGCTCATGGAAAGGCCACTGACTTTTTGTAATTGTAGGGTCGTGATGCCTTTCACTTCTAAATAAAACCGGGCTTGGGTCAAATACTCCATAGTTTAATCTCCTGTTTGGATGGTCGAGATGGAATGAAAATGTGACAGATATTCAGGTTCTAAGCCGCTTGTGACATGGCGACAACTTTGGTAATTCTCTCCGCCACAAATTCATAGGTTTCCATGACTAATTCCCCAGAAGTGGCATCAACATCAGAAACGGAATATTTCTTGATCCAAGCTCGGTCTAGATTCCATCGCAACACTTCTGCATTGCTTGGATCGTAGACTACCACTGAACCCGATTTACGCTGGCTCGCCCAATTGCCATTGCCCCCTTCATCTTTTGGCATCACGTCTAAAAACCATTCAAAGAGTCGCGCTGCTGCTCCTTGGGTATCATCATTGACATATACTTCAATGGTCATGGAGGGGTTGGTTTCATAGCCGGCGATCGTTGTCTGTCGCTCTGAGCCTCTTTTACCACAGTGAAGGGGTTTATCTCCACCGGTTACCTTACCTTCATAGGTCAGAGCAGCCATACTTTTTATTTCTAAGTTTTCTAAACCTTCAAAGTTTAGATAAAATCGGTTGGCTGTAGTTGTAAAAACTGGAGCTGCCATGGTGTACTTGTCCTTTTACTGTTCCTTTTACTGTTTTTTTAGGATTGGAATGCATATAGCGCTGGGCGCTGGTAATGAGTAAAAGGTTTAACTCAGAAGATCGGAGGGCATCCCATCTCCTGAATTAACCCATTAACTTTCGCCTTCAGCCGTCCATTGACTGATACGGAAGATAACAAATTCAGCCGGTCGCACGGGAGCAATACCGACTTCTACATACAATCGACCGAGCATCATACTTTGGGGAGTATTAATATCAGAATCACACTTGACGTAGAAAGCTTCAGCAGGAGATCCTCCCATCAACGCACCAGCTCGCCACAAATCCGTTAAGAAACTGGTAATCGTGCGTTTAACCCGTTGCCACAGGTCTTCATCGTTGGGTTCAAAGACGACCCATTGCATTCCATTTTCAATGGATTTCTCGATGTAGCTCATCAAGCGGCGAACGTTGATATAGCGCCATTGGATATTATCCGGCTCAACGAGAGTTCTAGCACCCCAAACCCGAATGCCTCGGTTGGGGAAGGGACGAATACAGTTAATTCCCGCAGGGTTAAGCAGTTCCTGTTCCCGGAAATTACAATCGTAAGCTAAACCGATAACTCCTCTGGGGACTTCGTTGGCAGGTGCTTTATAAACGCCTCGCGTTTCATCGTTGCGAGACCAAACCCCTGCCATATAACCACTGGGAGGAATGGCTACTGGGCGACCAGCATTTCTGGGATTGGGAACCCGAATCCAGGGATAATAGAGAGCGGCAAATTGCGAACGGCGGTTAAATTCTTCCCGCAGCCAACGACTGATTTGTTGGGGTTTTACTCGGTCTGGGGGTGGATCGAGAATCACCATCCGGTTGGGAGCATTCGGGATATCGCCATCGGCAGCTCCTTCACAGAGGCTGACCATTACATCCATAATCCCGTGCAGTTGGTCGATGTTAATCAGGCCGGTTTCATAGACTTTCATCAGATCGGGACAAGCCATGATCGTCACTTCGTCAATCTCGAAGAGTCCCCGAACGCCAGTCCGGTCATCTCTTACCCCTTCAATATGTTGGGAGAAGCGGTCAGGAGAAGGCATCACCACGGGAGGGCTGATTTCATACAATCCATTACTGGGTCGTCGGGCTAGGGGAGAGCCACTGATGGATAGGTCTACAGCAGCAATATATTCTGATTCTTCTAGGGCTGTAACCACATAGGTTGCTACAGAGGAATCAATTTGGGGATTCATGGTCAGGTTTTCAAACCGTTCGAGTTCTTCATCCCCTTGGGCAACGACTACGGTGAAAAATTCCCCAGTATTCGCGGGAATAGTTGTACTGGAGGTACTCTCGGTCGTACTTGAAGTACTCGCACTTGAAGAACTCGTACTCGATGGTGGGGGTTTGGGTTCTCCATCCATAATTTGCACCCGAACGGAGCGATCCACAGGTACGAGCAGGGCATTGATCGAGCCATTATCGGTAGTGGTGAGGTCAGAACCTGGACGGATAGAGAATTTTAGGGAAGGTCGGTTTCCCCGGTTCATAATGCTGGTTCCGGTTTCTGTTGCTTCTGGTTCTGGGGAACCGGGTAAGCGAGTGCCAATACTAACAACCCAACAGCGACCACCGCCATTGAGGAACCATCCATAGACACTTAGCGGTAAGTAGGCCCCAAAGTCGGTAAACCCGTCGGAGTTGGGTCGGCCAAAATATTGCAGATATTGATCCCAAGTGGTGACCAACATCGGTTTAAACGGTTCTGCGCCACCTCGGATGTCCTCGGTAAAACCGACGAAGCCTCCTACGGCAGTCGGGACTCCCTCAATGGGACGACTGCCGCGATTGACTTCTTCGATATAAACACCGGGAGCGTAATAATCAAGTCTCGCCATAGTGGATTCCTTCCGAATACCAAATTACTGTGGAGAATTCTGGTTAATAGATGGGCTAAGAGATGACTTTATCCAAACTTGGATATAAAAATCAAAAAATTAGGGAGATATGTTTCCTAAAATAAACTCTTAAACCACGATAGTGCCACCATACAATAACCGATGAATTAATGACTACTTTTTTAAGGGTTTTTCTTGAAGATTTACACAACTTAACTTATCTTATAAAGAGATAATAGATATCTGATAAATATCAATAAAAAACAACAAAAATTAATGTATAGAGGAATGGCTAATCCTAAGTTAAGATAGCCGCTAAGACCCCATTAAGCTATTTTGGAGCAGGGTCTGACTCCAGAATGGACAGAGCAGTGAAGCGAGTGAGTGAATTGAATGGCTAATTATTTAGCGATCGCCACGGCCACAGCGACCATGCAGCGTATTATTCAACAAGCGATACAAACGGATGTAGATGGTTCTAGGGTAACCACGGTGCGCCCTGATGGTGCAGGGGGAGGTATCCCAGAAACTGGAGTGAATCTATACTTGTATCACATCAAACGCAA
Organism: Cyanobacteria bacterium UBA2566; assembly: GCA_002340255.1. Taxonomy (GTDB): domain Bacteria; phylum Cyanobacteriota; class Cyanobacteriia; order Cyanobacteriales; family Desertifilaceae; genus Roseofilum. The sequence continues at coordinate 46,343 of DDLS01000039.1, read as the reverse complement.
TCCGGCTTTAACCAATCAAGACACTCCTAACTTTCAACGACGGGGAGATATGGTCAAGCGCAGGCAAGCAGCTCTAGATTTATTTTACGTGATTTCTTGTTACGGTAATGATGCTGAATTAGAACCGCAAAGACTCTTAGGTTGTGTGGCTCGTGCGTTAGAAGATCAGTTGGTTTTTACACCTCAGATGATTCAGGAAACGATTAACGATCCGACATTCGATTACTTAGAAGGGTCGGATTTAGCCGATCAAATTGAGCAAATTCGGGCGGAATTCATCTCTGTTTCTACGGATGAACTCTCGAAAATTTGGTCAGTTTTTTTTCAGACTCCCCATGCTTTATCTGTGGTCTATAAAATCAGTGTGATTCTGATTGAAAGCGATATATCAGCCAAATCTTCACTACCGGTGCGCGATCGCCGCATGATTGGCGGCCCCTTCCCGAAACAACCTGTGGTCGATCAAGTGGTCAATACTACAGGTAAGTATATGCCTATTTTAGCCAATAGCACCCTCCGTATTCGCGGTCGATTCCTCTCCCATTCGATCGCCCAAGTTCGGATCAATCAAGCCGAAGTCACTCCCCAAATCATCAACGATACAGAATTAAGCCTTTCCCTGCGTCTGGTTCCCAATACCCATCTACGGGCTGGAGTCCAATCCCTGCAAGTGATTCATCCCCAACTGCCGTCCCTTCCGTCTCAAAATGGCCGTCGTCCTCCTCGTCCTAGTACTACCACTGAACCAGTTCAAAAAGTCGAATCTAATGTTTTTCCTTTTGTGGTGCGTCCCAGTTTTCTGGGTTATGAACTGGTAGACATTGAAGAAACGGAAGAAGACCGTCGCTTGGGTCAAGTGATTATTCGCACGAACTTAACGATCGGTTTGGGACAGCGAGTGGTGCTAATGCTCAATGAATACTCTAGCGAAAACGCGATCGCTTATCTGTTCAACAGTACCCCCATTCGGGAAAATACCCGCACCCCAGTTATTCCCATTAGCAATGTACAACCGGGAGACTATTTTGTTCGGATTCAAGTTGATGGCGCAGAGAGCTTACTGGATGTGGATCTCGATCCCAATAGTCCCACCTATGAACAATATATTGGCCCCATTCTCACCTTGGAATGATTCCACAATTAACTGAGCAACATCGACGAGTTATTAGTATTGTTTTTATTAAGCCATGACTGATTTATTAAACTACACTTGGCAAAATGAAAATCAACAGGATTTAATCCAAGGGTTAGCAAAACTGCAAGCCAGGATTAATGAAAAAATCAGTCGAGATAATCCAGCAGAAACAGTTACCGAGCAAGGTGAATCGATTCCCGATTTAGAAGACTCTCAATTTGCCCTCGATCAACTGTGTAGTACGTTTAATCTTTCGAGTTTTGAACGGGATATTTTACTGTTATGTGCGGGTGCAGAATTAGATGAACAGTTTTTAGACTGGTTAAGTCAGCTCCAAGGAATAGCTCAGAAATCTTACCCAACATTTGGGTTAGCACTGAAACTTTTAGATTGCCCCCATTGGAGCGCTTTAACGCCGGAATCTCCCTTACGCTACTGGCGCTTAATTGAACTGGGATCGGGGCCGTCGTTTACCCTGAGTCCTCTGCGAATTGATGAGAGTATTCTACATTATTTGGCGGGAGTCAAAACCCAACCGTTGCCACTCGAAGCTCTGATCGGATCGTTGGACGTTTCGGTGTCTCTAATGGAACATGACCATGAACTGATTCAAACGTTAGTGGATACTTGGGTGGGTGCTGCTAATGGTCAGGAGTTTCCTTTAGTACAATTATGTGGGGAAGATAGTCGGAGTAAACAGGCGATCGCCACCACCGCGTTTGCTAGTCTCAATCTAACCCTCCATCATCTCGATCCCGCTCAACTTCCCTCTAGTCCCCATGATGTGCATCAACTGCTGAGGTTATGGCATCGAGAGGCCTTTCTCAAGGGGTATGCGCTGTTGATTAATTGCGATAAACTTGCCACTCCCCTGAACCAAAACCTAGCACTCATTAAGCTCATTCAAGAGATTAGTACACCGGTGATTCTGACGAGTAGCGATCGCCTCTCCATCCCCAACCGCTCCATCATCAATCTTGAAGTCCACAAACCCACTCTGACCCAACAATCCCAATATTGGCAAACTCACCTCGATTCATGGGGTATCGAACTTAACGGGCAAGTGCAAATCCTAATTTCCCAATTCAACCTCACCAGTACTCAAATTCAAACAATCTGTAGCCATACCCTCAGTAAAAACCGCAATGAACTCCCTGAAACTATTACAAAAGAACTGTGGAGAGCCTGTCGCCAACAAGCCCGTCCTCGCATGGACGACCTCGCCCAACGGATCGAAATCAAAGCGACCTGGGATGACCTAGTGCTTCCTGAGACTCAAATGCAAACCTTGCAAACCATGGCTGCTCACCTACGCCAACGGGCAAAAGTCTATGAAAATTGGGGCTTTCGGCGCAAAAGTGGACGCGGTTTAGGCATCAGCGCCCTATTTTCCGGCCCCAGTGGCACAGGAAAAACCACAGCCGCAGAAGTTCTCGCCAATACTCTGCAATTGGACTTATATAAAATCGATCTCAGTTCTGTGGTCAGTAAATATATTGGTGAAACCGAAAAAAACCTACGCCGCGTGTTTGATGCGGCTGAAAGTGGAGGCACTATTCTATTATTTGATGAAGCCGATGCTCTGTTTGGAAAACGTTCCGAAGTCAAAGATTCTCATGACCGCCATGCTAACATTGAAGTGAGCTATCTTTTGCAACGGATGGAAGCTTATCAAGGTCTCGCTATTCTCACCACTAACCTCAAAGGAGCCTTGGATAATGCCTTTATGCGACGGATTCGATTTATTGTTCCTTTCAATTTTCCTGATATTAAACAACGGGCAGAAATTTGGCGCAGAATTTTCCCCACGGAAACGCCAACTCAAGATTTAGATATGAACAAACTAGCAAAACTGAGTATTTCTGGAGGAAATATCCGCAATATTGCCCTCAATGCGGCTTTTCTAGCAGCAGAAAATGATGAATCTGTGCAGATGAAACATATTTTGCAAGCGGCAAAAAGTGAATATGTGAAACTAGAAAAACCTCTCCTCGATAGTGAAGTCAAAGGATGGATTGCTAAACCTTAGTGTTTATAGCGCTTTGCACGCTGGGCAATAGGCAAAAACTTGTATAGCTTAGGGTCTAAGGCTTCAAACTGCACTTGATGGAAGAAAGAAATATCACAAGTTGTCTTGAGTGTGGAATTTGTAAATGAGTATCAACAGTTGCCCTGATTTCCCGATCCTTCGGTTAAAGTTTACAATTTTTCACGATCGCATCACCTATTTGAGCTAGTGCGATCGCGGCAAGGGTAGCCTTTCCAGACTCTGGTATGGGTTCCCACCCATACCAGAGGTTCTATAAAGTTTTAGTAAAGATCTTCTAGAAGAGATGACAGCTCTGAGAGGTCTGTGCCATAATGCCACTTAGATTCTGATTAAAAATAAAAGTACTTCAAGCAAAGTTTAGGTAAAAACTCCAACTCGTCACAAGATAATTCTCTCTTGTGGCTTCGATCTCTATTGGAACGGTATTCATGAGTGTAGAAGTGGAAAACTCTATATCCCCAACTCTCAAGTATGCAACTGTAATTGAGTGTTTGCGGGACTTGGCAGTTAACAAGCCAGATCAATTAGCCTATGTGTTTTTAGCAGATGGTAAAAAAGAAACAGACCCACTAACGTATCGTTTGTTGCAGCAGCAAGTTCAGGCGATCGCGGCCTATTTGCAGCAGCATCAAGCCCAAGGAGAACGCGCTCTGTTATTATACCCTCAAGGGGTAGAAGTAGTAGCCGCATTCCTGGGTTGTTTATATGCGGGTGCGATCGCCATTCCCGTTCCCCCTCCAGAATCCGGTCGCCTCAAACGCACCCTTCCCAGACTACGAGCCATTATCCAAGATGCCCAAGCTTCTTTGGTGCTAACGACGACACAAATTCAGTCCTTAATGGCGGAAGGATCGGAAGAGTTTCCCGAACTCGAAACCCTGCAATGGATTGATACCTCAACCATTTCCCTAGACCTTGCGAACCAATGGGAAGACCCTCAAGTTAACTCAGAGACCCTAGCCTATCTGCAATACACATCCGGCTCAACCTCAACCCCCAAGGGGGTAATGCTTAACCACAGCAACTTAATGCATCACTGCGGCTATCTGCAAAGAGCCTGTGGATATGATACCAACAGTATCAGCGTTACCTGGATGCCTTACTTCCATGACTATGGCTTAGTAGAAGGAATGATGGTTCCTTTATTTAACGCCACCCCCTGCTACATCATGTCGCCCTTTTCCTTCATTAAACAACCCTTGCGGTGGTTGCAAGCCCTGTCCAAATACAAGGCGACCCATAGCCAAGCCCCTAACTTTGCTTATCACCTCTGTGTACGCCGAGTTAAGCCCAAGCAACTCGAAACTCTCGATTTAAGCTCTTGGGAAGCAGCCGGAAATGCGGCAGAACCGATTAACCCAGAAGTCATGCGCACCTTTTATGACACCTTTGAATCCTGTGGGTTTCGCTGGAATACCTTTGCCCCTTCCTATGGTTTAGCCGAAGATACCCTCTTAGTCTCAACAAAACCCAAACTCACCGATCCGGTATTTCTCCCTGTAGATACAGCCCAACTAGAGCAAAATCGGGTAGTGACGGCTTCACCAGATGAAGAAGGGGTGAGAATCTATCCCTCCTGTGGTCGCTTAGTGTGTGAAACTGAAGTGGCGATCGTCGAGCCGAGTACCTTAACCCGATGCAATGAGCAAACTGTTGGGGAAATTTGGGTCAAAGATCCCAGCGTCGCTCAGGGCTATTGGCAACGGCCAGAAGCCACAAAAGAAACATTCCAAGCCTATACTAAAGACACCCAAGAAGGGCCCTTTCTACGCACGGGTGACTTAGGATTCCTCCATGAAGGGGAGATTTATATCACAGGGCGGATCAAAGATCTGATTATTATTCACGGGACAAACCACTATCCCCAAGACCTGGAATGGACGGTGCAAGGACTTCATCCAGACCTGCGATCCGATTATGGTGCCGCCTTCTCCATTGAAGCGAAAGGACAAGAACAACTGGTCATTGTCCAAGAAGTCGAACGGAAAGCCCAAAATTTCGATACAGAAAAGGTCATCGGCGATATTCGTCAGGCCATTTCTGAAATTCATGAAATCCAACCCTACGCGATCGTATTAGCCAAAGCTGGGAATATCCTCAAAACAGCCAGTGGCAAAATTCAACGGCGAGCCTGTCGTAGCAACTTCTTAGAAGGAAACTTAACCGTGGTTGCAGATTGGTGTGAAAACCCCAAATTCTCGATTACCTATCGCCATTTACAAAGTGAAGTAGACTCCCTTGCTTCCGAGCTTCAATCTCAATCTTGATTCCGTTATCTTTGGAAAAGTCCATGCAGCAACTGAAACAATATTGCCTAGCTGAAAAGCTAGAACAGGCTCTGGGGAATCCAGAATCTCCCGATAATATCATGTCCTATAAACAGGTCGTTGATATTGATGAATCCGAAGCTTTTCCCCATGAGCAAGTAAACTGGCTCTATAACTGGAAACTTCAGAACTACTATGTTCCCCAAGAATATGGGGGTGAGTTTACCTCCTTTGAAGAGTTTGTTGCTATTGTTCGGGTCTTATGTCGCAGAGACCAAACCATCGGTATTGCCTTTACAACCATGTTTTGGTCATTTATTACCTGGATGGCCGGTACTCCAGAGCAAAAAGCTTGGCTATCGAATTACATGAGAAATGAAAATGGTGCCATGTGTCTCGGTTATTCCGAACGGGAACATGGGGCTGATTTAACAGGAGGAGACCTCAGTGCCAAGAAAGTCGATGGAGGTTACCTCTTAAACGGAGAAAAATGGCCGATTAACCGGGCAACCATTTCTGGTATTTCTTACATTTTAGCCAAAACAGAGGACAGTACAGCAGCCAGAAGCCTGTCCCTATTTATGGTAGATAAAAGCCGTCTCAATCCCGATCAATATTATAATTTGCCCAAAATTTTGACCCATGGAATTCGGGCATCAGATATGAGTGGTATTGGGTTCAAAGATTGCTTTGTTCCTGATGATATGCTCTTAAAAGAAGAAGGTGCCGGATTAGAGTTAGCCCTGAAAGGATTCCAAATTACGCGCACCTTGTGTTCTGCATTTTCCCATGGAGCCGCAGACACAGCTTTGAGAACCACTCTAAAATTTGCCCTCTCACGGGAGGTTTATGGGACAACTGTTTTCCAGATGCCCCAACCCCGCCATACTTTAGTCAATGGGTTTTTGGATCTTCTCATCTGTGAGTGCGAAACGATCGCCTCAGCTAGGGGATTTCATGTTGTCCCCCAACAATTCAGTGTTTGGGCAGCCGTCGTCAAGTATTTCGTCACGATTCAACTGGAGAACATGATTAATGATATCTCCGTGGTGTTGGGTTCACGATTCTATATGCGTGAAGAACATGATTCGGGGATTTTCCAGAAAGTTTTACGAGACAATTCAATTATTAGTGTATTTGACGGCAGTAGTGTCGTTAATCTCCATGCCTTGTTGCTCCAATTTCGTCAAATCTCTAAATCTAGATCCAGACGAAATGACACTAAAATGGAACAAATTGGTCAGCGTCTGAATACAATCTTTGCCTTAGATCAAGAGCTTCCTAAGTTTGAACCAGAGAAGTTGGAATTAGTTGGCCGTGGGGCGGATGATGTTCTCCAAGGTTTAGAAATTACTTTAGACCAGCTTAAGATGCTGAAAGAGAAAAATGCAATCAGCCCAGAAATTATTGAACCCGTGATTGCCTTGACTCAAGCTATCCTTGAAGAGCTTGATGCCCACGATCGGTTAATTGCTAACTCAGCCTTTGAATATGGTCACAATCAATCCCCAGAACTGTTTGAGTTGGCGAAAAAATATTGCACCTTACATGCAGCAGCTTCATGCGTGCAGATGTGGGTTTATAATCGGGAAAACCTAGATGAGTTTTTCGCTGAAGGCAAATGGTTGATTCTAAGCTTAAATCGACTGTTAGCCCCCTTCGGGCGATCGCATCCGGTTCCTGCTCCCTATATGGAAACCGTTGCCCAGCAACTCGTTAAGCTGTATGAACAGAAACAAATGTTCTCTATTGTTCCTTTCCAACTAGCAACTCTCTAAACAGAGGAGACTCCAACCCATGCAAGTTCAAAATTCTACGTCCGAACAAACTCAAACTGAACAATCACCTGTTGAAGTGCTGCAAACTTGGCTGGTTAACCAGTTAGCTGAAGTATTGTCTAAAAAACCAGACGAAATTGATGTTAGCGAATCTCTAACTCGCTATGGTTTAGATTCCATTGATGCGGTAACCTTAGTGGGAGACTTAGAAGATTGGCTAGATCTAGATGATGTAGAATTACCCTCTACTCTATTTTGGGATCACCCCACCATTGAAAATGCAGCCCAATACTTAGTATCTGAATTCGATATTTCTGACTTGGATAGTTCAGAGGGCGAACAAGCTAAAGCTGCACCAGCAGAAAAAACTAAAAAATCAGGCTGGGGTGGATTCTTTAAAGGTAAGTAAACTTAACCCTTATTTTTCCCCTGACAGCTATAGTTTTGAAGTTAAGGAGAGGTTCTTCTCTCCTTAGCTGTTGAAGATCAAGTCTCACCCCACTGATCACAGCGTTAAGAGAGGAAGCCACTCATTGAACTTCTCCGATTTTTCTTTCTGGTGGATTCTGTTTTTATTTTCAGTTCCATTTTTTACAATTAGGCTCATTGGCAAAAGTTTTAACTTGTGGCCAAGGTATTTGGATACCTTGGGCTTAATGTTCCTGTCCCTAATTTTATTCTTAAATGCTAGCTTCTCCAGCTTCATTATCTTCATCTTTCAGGTTATCTTTAATTACCTGATGGTGAAGTTTATGTTGCAGTATAAAGGTTGGAAAGCCTATCTAGTGGCGGCAACCTTAATTATTTTTGATGTCAGTGTTTTAGCTTACTTCAAATACTTAACTTTCTTGGTTGAAGATGTGATCGGTTTAGGGTTTACGATCCCTTCTAACTGGAAACAAACGTTTCCGCTACCGGTATTCCAGCAAATTCCACCAGGCATCTCCTTCTATACGTTTCAAATGGTGGCTTTCGTTGTTGATTCCTATGTCTCTAAGCGGAAAAAGCCGATTAATTTTGTCGATTATGTAAACTTTATTGCCTTTTTCCCCCAAATTGTTGCGGGTCCAATTGAACGGCGTAGTCAACTTTTACCCCAGCTCCAAGGCTTTCAGTTTAAGTTTACTGTGGAAAACTTAGAATATGGGTTGCGCTGGTTATCCTTAGGGATGTTCATGAAATTTGTCCTTGCCGATAACATTGCCCCTTATATTGAGTTACAGGAAACCAGTAATGCTTGGTTTATTTGGTTCCATGCCTTTCTGTTTACCCTCAGAATTTACTTTGACTTTGGGGGCTATAGTTTTATGGCGGTGGGCATTGCTAAGTTTTTTGGAGTCAAGTTAGAGCTTAATTTTTTAGCCCCCTATACCTCCGTGAGTATTCAGGAATTTTGGCGGCGCTGGCATATTACCCTAAGTAATTGGTTCCGAGATTATGTGTTTATCCCTTTGATGGGCCGAAACAAAAAATGGGCCCCCTTTTACTTATTTGTTACGTTTACGTTGTCCGGTTTTTGGCATGGAGCTGCCTGGAATTTTATCCTCTGGGGAGCGTATCATGGAGGACTTCTTCTCGTTTTACGATACGCCGGTCGTCCCTTCCAAAAGCTGATCGGACAGTGGACTTCTAAAACTGAGTTTATCTCTTGGGGATTAACGTTTGTCTCTGTAACGTTGGGTTGTCTATTCTTCATGGATACTAATATCGGTCGATTAGTCCTGAAGTTAAAATCCTTAATTAATCCGTTGGCTTATTCTTTTGGTAATTTTACGTCCGTTTTTAGCGATTATAATACCAATCAAATGAGTGCTTTAATGGTCACCCTGGCTTTAGCTTTAGGAGTTCTCTTTCTTGAACATTTGGCCGTTTGGCAAAAACGAGCAGAATATGATATTTTGGTGTCCCCTTGGGTTTCCAGAGGATTATTAGGATTGGCTATTTTGCTTGGGGCAAATACTCCTTCAGAGTTTATCTATTTTGATTTCTAAACTAGATTGAGAAACCTATGCAGACAGCACTAAGATTAGGCAGTTGGGTATTAATTGCGGGAATAGCATGGGGTATCGGCTATTACCATAATGCTCGCTATGGGGGGAATTTGAGTTGGTTACGGAGGTTATATGAATCGAAGATGGCGATCGCCTCTGAACCCATAGAAGCTCCCCGCAGACTCTTGATTATGGGAGGATCGGGCGCTCATTTCACCATTGATTCCGTCCTCTTGCAGGAGCAACTCGGTATCCCCGTCTTAAATCTAGGATTAGACGGTCCAGTAGGATTAAATGTTATTTTACCCAGTATTCTCCAGCATGTTCAGCCTGGAGATGTGGTATTGTTCATTCCAGAATACAATTTCGTTTTGTGGGATGAGGATGGAATTAGCGATCGCTCCGCTGCTCTAGCCATTGCCACCGGACAACCCACAGTTGGTAATATTCCCGCCAAAGAACTCGCTCAAGAAGGCTTTTTATTAGGCGTTCTCACCCTCCGAGGAGCAGTTGAATCCACATGGGACTTAATTGAAGAAGGAAAATTAACCGGTTACTATTCAGATGTCACCGCCCAAGGAGACCCCATTGCTTATCAAGAGCGTACCGGAGAGTGGTGGCAAATGGTCGTTAACCAACCCCCTTCCAAACATGCAATTAAGCGGATTAGTCAGTTTAAAACTGAAGTAGAAGCCAAAGGCGGTACACTCATCCTATCGTTGCCTTGGATTTATGGCGATAGAAACGACAAAACCATCAAAAATGTGCAAATCACCATCGAAAAACTCGAAAAAATAGCTCCCTTAATTTACGATCCAGAGACCTTAAATGTTCAAAGTAATGTTAGCTGGTTTGCCGATACCCATTACCATTTAAATCCTGAAGGGAGGAAAGTTAGAGGTGAGCAACTTGTCAAAGAATTGAAACCCATTCTAGATTCTTTACCCAAACCCAATCCCACCTCTGGCCAAAACTGATCATGCACACTCCTATTGATCTTTCCTCCTCTCATACAAGCATTCAATCTCCTTTCAAGGTCTGTATTCTTGGGGGAGGATTTGGAGGACTCTATGCCGCCTTATATCTCCAGCGCTTTTCTGAACTCCAAGTTACCCTCATCGATCAAAACGATCATATTTTATTTACCCCTTTACTCTATGAATTGATCACTAATGAACTTCAAATTTGGGAAATTGCCCCCCCCTTCTCGAAATTGATTCGCCAGAAAAAAATCAAATTCTATCAAGATCGTATCCTAGGAGCTGATTTAAAAAAACAGCAAGTTTACCTACAAGACAGGGGAGAACTTCAGTATGATTATTTGATTATTGCAGTCGGAGTAAAGAGTCTCATCGATAATGTGCCTGGAGTCAAAGAACATACCGCAAGTTTTCGTACCCTAAAGGATACTGAATTCTTAAAAAAGAAATTACAAGATTTTCGGAGTTTAAGCAAAGATCCTGTCCAGATTTCCGTTGTTGGAGGGGGGCCTTCTGGAGTCGAATTAGCCACGAAAATTGCAGACTATTTAGGACAGAAAGGAGAAGTCCGCTTAATCACGAGGGGAGATAGAATTCTGCGATCTTTTACCAAAGCAACTCGCCTTACTGCTGAAAAAGCATTAGAAGAAAGAAAGGTAAGGATTAGTTTCCTAACCCAAGTTAACTTAGTTGAAGCCAATCGGTTGATCGTCGAACAAGCCAATGAAACTAGTTCATTGCCGACTGATTTAGTGATTTGGACAACAGGGACTAAAGCGCGATCGTGGGTTTTAGATCTAGACTGTGAACATAATCGTTATGGACAATTATTAGTCGAACCTACCCTTCAGTTAAAAGGATATCCAGAAGTATTTGCCTTGGGCGATATTGCTGATATCCCCAGTAACTCAGAAATTCCCCGAACAGCTCAAGCTGCATATCAACAAGCACCAGTTGCCGCCAAAAATCTCCGGTCTAGAATTCACCAAAAACGACTCAAAAAGTTTCGCTATCTTCATTTAGGCGAAATGATAACCATAGGAGTGAATGATGCAGCAGTATCTAGCTTTGGCCTGCATTTTCATGGATCGCTTGCTTTTTTATTTAGAAATCTGGTTTATTTAATTCGGATGCCCACGATCTCTCATCGCCTACAAGTTTTCCTCCGTTGGTTACAAAGATGGTGGATGAGATGGGTAAATTGGATTTTTAAAACTCCAAAACGTAAAGCTAAAAACTATCCCACAGGTATTCAATAGAACTTTAAAATAGAAGGTAATATAATGGTGAGTGAAAGCAAGTCAGTCTTATCTCCCTGGCGCAATAAACTAGAACAGATATTTGGGTTAGACTTGCGCTCTTTTGCCTTATTCAGAATCGGTTTATCCCTCGTCTTAATCGCCGATTTATTGATCCGCTCTAGAGATATCCGAGACCTATACTCTAATGAAGGTGTTTTACCCACACCTGTCTTATTTGAACTTCTCAAACCTGGGTATTGGTCAATTCATGCTCTCAGTGGTCAAACCATTGTTCAAGCCCTATTATTTTCCTTTGCTTTACTCATGGCATTAGGAATGCTGGTTGGGTACAGAACTCGATTAGCCACCATTGCATCTTGGGCCTTATTAATTTCTCTTCATAATCGCCATCCATTTGTTATTTTTGCTGCTGATGATGTAATTAGAGCATTAATGTTTTGGGCCATGTTTTTACCCTTAGGAGCCACCTATTCCATCGATAGTGCGCTCAACTCTTCACGTGAAAAACTTCCCAAACGAATTTTAACTGGAGCAACCTTCGCCTTACATTTTCAGCAATGCTATATCTATATGTTTTCTGCTGCCTTCAAAGTCAGTAGTTCAATTTGGTTCCCTGATGGCGATGCAGTTTATTACGCTTTTAGCTTTGATCAATATGCTACTCCAGTCGCTGAATGGGGTTTGAATTTCCCCCCGCTCATGACTCTGGCAACCCATGCCACATTAGTGATTGAATGGTTAGGCCCTTTATTGCTATTTGTCCCCTTTCGGACTCCTATCGTTAGAACGCTCACAGTTATAACGTTTATTCTTCTCCATATTAGCTTTGGCTTAGGATTTGAAATTGGAATTTTTCCATTTCTTAGCAGTGCAAGCTGGTTAGTTTTTCTTCCGAGTGAATTTTGGGATTATCTCGAAAAGCGTGTAGCCACTCCACAACGCATGGGATTAAAAATTTACTATGACGCAGAGTGTGGTTTTTGCAAAAAAGTGGTTTATCTACTGCGAACGTTCTTAGTTCTACCCAGTACTACTCCCCTCACCTGCGCTCAAAATGAACCCTCAATTTACGCTGATATGGAAGCCTACAATTCTTGGGTAGTGGTAGATTGGCAAGAGAAGCGCCGTTTTAAGTGGGACGCGATCGCCTATGTGGTTAGCCTATCTCCCATCTTCAAGCCTTTTGCCAGAGTTTTACGTTGGAAACCCTTAATGAACTTAGGTAATAAACTCTATGAAACCATTGCCAATAACCGTAAATTTGCCGGTAAATTCACAGCTCCCTTTAAATTCCGTCCATTAGTTGTTCGTCCATCTTCTTTCTTCAGTATAGTGGCTATCTTGCTATTTGCTTATACTACCTTTTGGAACGTTAAAAAATTAGCCAACAGAACTCTCAGTCGAGAGCATGTCATCAATCGAATCTTATCTAAAAGAACTTTTCAGAGAATAGAAGGATTTGGAGGTTTAACTCGCTTAGATCAAGGATGGAGTATTTTTGCACCCTCTCCTCCTAAAGATGATGGCTGGCATGTCATTCAAGGTAAACTTAAAGATGGTACACCCGTGGATCTTCTCAACCGAACAACAGGGGAAGTCACTTGGGAAAAACCAACTCTCAAACAACGGAATCGCTGGTATCCAAACATGCAGTGGAGAACCTATTATATTAACCTGAATCGATCGATTGGTAAACGTCTTTATCCTTATTTCGGTGACTACTTATGCCAAACTTGGAATCAAAATCATACCGGTGAACAAGAAATGGATCAAATCACGGTCTATTTTATGAATGAGCGCACTGTCCCCCCAGGAGAAGACCAAACTGTTGAACAAACAACCCATTGGGATCAATCTTGTTCTAATGAGTAATCAAAGTTAACTCAGTTTTGATAGTTCTCTTTTCTCAAAAACAAAAATGCTATTCAACTCTTACATTTTTATTTTTGTATTTTTACCGATAACCTTAACGGTATTTTGGACTTTAAATCAATTCAAATTGATCAAACTCTCTCAAGTTTGGTTAACTGCGGCTTCCTTTGCATTTTATGCCTATTGGAATATTGCTTACTTGCCCCTCCTGTTAATATCCGTTATTTTTAACTATCAAATAGGAGAGAGCATTGCCTATGCTCAACCCAAAAGTCAATCTGCTAAAACCTTACTCTGGAGTGGGATTACTCTCAATTTAGTCACGATTGGTTACTACAAGTATGCGAACTTCTTCATCACTTCTGTCAACCCAGTCATTCAGGCTAACTTCTCCATAAACACAATTATTCTGCCCTTAGCAATTTCTTTTTATACCTTTACCCAAATCGCTTATCTGGTCGATGCCTATCGAGGAGAAACGAAAAACCTCAACTATGATATTTTAACCTATAGCTTGTTTGTCGTCTTTTTTCCTCAATTGATTGCTGGTCCTATTCTTCGTCATGATGAATTGATCCCACAATTACGGAACCTTAGGAAGTATGTTTTTTCCCATGAGAATTTTAGCCGAGGTCTGGTATTATTTAGCCTGGGATTATGTAAGAAGGTTTTAATCGCGGATAATCTTTCTCCTTGGGTCGCTACTGTATTCAATCACCCCAGTGAAATCACTTTTATTGAATCCTGGGTTGGCGTACTCAGTTATACCTATCAACTGTACTTTGACTTCTCTGGGTACTCTGATATGGCGATCGGTTTAGGATTATTGTTTAATATTAACTTACCCATTAACTTTAATTCCCCTTACAAAGCCACGTCCATTAGTGATTTTTGGCGACGTTGGCACATTACTTTATCTAACTTCCTGCGGGATTATCTCTATATTCCTTTAGGAGGTAGTCGTCAAGGAGAGGTTCAGCGTTATACTAATCTAATGATGACCATGTTACTTGGGGGATTATGGCATGGTGCAGGTTGGACTTATGTAATCTGGGGAGGACTGCACGGTTTCTATCTTTGTGTTAATCATGGTTGGCGTAAGTTAAATATTCCTCTACCCAAGTTTCTATCGTGGTTAATTACATTTATATCTGTTATTGGAGCCTGGGTTTTATTTAGAGCCGATACCCTATCGAACGGGCTGAAAATTTTACAAGTTATGATGGCTGGAAATGGATTGATTTTACCTGGAGAGCCAACGGGAAAACTGGCTATATTAACTCAATTTGGAATTCAAGTTCAATCCTGGCGATCATTGAATTACTTGCCAGAGTTTTGGGATAGCGATCGCTTACCATTTGTGATTCTAGTCCTCTTAACCATTGCTGTCAAATATATGCCAAATACCCAAGAATTGATGCACAAATTCAAGCCTGATTTTATCTGGTCTTGTTGCCTGGGTTTATTAACCGGAATCTGCTTATTATCGATGAATCGTGTATCAGAATTTTTGTATTTTCAGTTCTAACTTATTACCGATGAATCAAAAATGATCTATAAAACCAATCTACTTTTTAAAAGAAAAGACAAAAAGTACATATTTTTCAATATTTTATTCTTTTCATTTATCACCCTACCGTTAATTATCGTGGGGGGGGTCAATATGATGATTGATCCCTACGGAGTATATGATAAAAAATTTGTGGTTTATGGATTAAATCATCATAAACCCAACAAGGAAAATAATGATAGGCTCTATAAAGCCATAGAGATTATTGATCTTAAACCCAATACTATTTTACTTGGCTCATCCAGAATGAAAAGAGCTTTAGATCCCAATCATCCATCCCTACAAACTTTTGCCCCTGTTTATAACCTAGGTCTTAATGGTGCAAATATTTATGAACTGAGGAGATATGTTGAGCATACACTCGTAAATAATCCAAATTTACAGAGGGTGATTTTAGGGTTAGATTTTTTTATGTTTAATGCAAATTTAGACAATCAGTCTAGTTTTACCGAATCTCGTTTAGAAAAAAAACATATTGTTTTTGAAGATTTTCTCAATACTTTGTTATCTTTAGATACCCTGGAAGCGAGCCAAGAAACTATTGAAGCAAGTGTAGAAGGATCGGAGAATGAAGAAGCATTATCACAACAGGGGTTCTTGCCTTACTTCAAGAAAGAGGACGGCAATACAACCATTCGATTTGAGGGATCTACAAAACTTTATTTTAAGTTACATCATGATTATAAACTATCAGAAGAATATATTCACGAGTTTCAAAAAATTGTTGATCTGTGTCAAAAACATAATGTAGAATTGATTATTTATTTTTCTCCTGCTCATGCGATTCGACTAGAATCAATTTATGCCAGTGGGAAATGGAGTGTTTTGGAAGATTGGAAAAGACGAATGGTTTCGATCGCGCCTGTTTGGGATTTTTTCAATTATAATAGTATTACGACTGAACCCCTATCTGAAACTATGAATAATTATGTTGATGACTCTCATTATATAAAGCCGATTGGGGACTTGGTTGTGAATCGTGTTTTAGGTGATGAAGAGAAAAAAGAGTCTGATGATTTTGGGCTTCTTTTGACTCCTAAAAATATAAATAATGTTCTGGATAAAGATCGTATTAATAGAGAAATTTGGGCAAAAAACAACCGTCAAGAAGTGGACTTTGTGAATTCAATAAAATTGGATGTCCTGGCGAGTCTTGAAAGCCAAAATAGATAGCCGATCTTTATTAGGTTCAATGAAAGGTATTTTTCTGATTATTTTTGTTATTAGTATTATTGTGACTCTAGCAGGGGTTTACTGGTTGGCGGGAGTTGATTCTTCAAAACTGGAGCTTTGGCTAGAATCTACAGGATTTTGGACTCCACTCTTTTTTATGATGATTTATATCATCTCAACCTTGCTAATTTTGCCAACTACACCTCTAAATTTGATGGGGGGAGTAATATTTGGGCCTTGGTTGGGATTATTTTGGACGAGTTTAGCGTCCATTATTTCTGCCTTAATTGGCTTTGGATTTACTCGAATAAACGGGCAAAAAATGGTGTCTGATAAGCTTAAAGGTTATTGGAAAGCTATGGATGCGGAAATTTATCAAGGAGGTGTATTCTATATTTTTGCTATTCGCCTGCTGCCGGTTATTCCCTACGGAATCGTTAATTTTGCGGCGGGTTTAACGTCAGTCAGTTTTAAAGATTATCTGTTAGGCACAGCGCTCGGAACGATATTGGGTCTGTTTCCTTTTATTCTATTGGGAAGTGAAGGTGTTAAGGCAATTCAAACTGGAGAAATTTTGCCTTTATTGGTAGCATTTGCTCTTTCTGGCCTATTAATTGGTATGGCGACATGGTATCGTCGTCGTCGGATGATTTCTAGAGAAATTATCGAGAAAATAAATCCTAAATAAACATAAACAGAGAGTGTGAACATGAAACGCAATATTCTTATATTATTTATTCTTGGATTAGTGAGTTTAGCTATTATCCTATGGACACAGCGAGATCTGGATCAGTATCCATTAAATATTGATTCTGGTTATACTCAAGAAAATCTGGACTCTGTCTATTCTCTCTTTGATTTAGGGGTAGCTGATATTAATCAAGATACCTATTTAGATGTCTATTCTACCAATCATAACGCCCGACAAATTTTCGATATTAATCAGCAAGGTAAAGGGTTTGAAAATCAAATTTATGATTTAGGATTTCCTCAAAATTATGAAGTTACAGAGCAACCTGTTTCTGATCTGCTTTTGAATAGAAAAGATCCAGGATTATATATTTATTGGCATAACTATCAATTAACGATCGCTGCCCAAAATCTCTCCAATCCAGAAGACTTTGGTGGATTAGTCATTGTCCCGCTATCAGCGACTCCCGTAACTTCGGGCGATCTATCCATTAAAATCAATGATACGAATGCTTTATCTGGGGGACTCGATAAAGTCAGGTTGGTGAACTTCCGGATCAAAGGCAATGGTCGTTTATCGATCGCCTTTCCCGCATCTTATCCTTTTTTCCCGCCATTTTTCAAACTCAATTCTGAATCGGATTTAACCCAGGTTTATATCGATTCTAAGTTTGGATCTCCTCCCTTCCATGATTTTGCCCTACCTCCGATTAATGCCTTACCTCATATGGATCGGCATGGTATGGCTTGGAATGATTATGACAATGACGGAAATTTGGATGTGGTGATTGTACGGGGTGGTATGGTCGGGAAGATGCCAGAACTTGCACCTAACGCGACAGATGAATTAATGTTGCAAACCCGATCTGGCTTTGAAGATATTGCTGAACAAGTTGGGTTAGAAAAGCAAGGTTGTGCAGCACGACAAGTGGCTTGGGTTGATTTTGACCAAGATAATCTGCTGGATCTTTATACTATGTGTGGACGGCATTGGCCACCAAATTCTTTGCAAGCGAATCAACTCTATCGCCAAATCTCTGAAGGTCGTTTCATTGATCTGGCACAAGAGAAAAATTTAGCTATGTCTGATATGGGTTGGTTTGTGTGGTTAGATATTGACAACGATCGCGATATGGATCTGTTTTGGGCTGATGAAACCACGTTTTGGCTCTACAGAAACCAAGCGGGAACCTTTGTTGCAGAAGAGTTAGGGCAAGAGGAGAGTTCAGTCAATCAACTTGCGATCGCCGATTATGATAATGATGGAGACTTAGATTTATTTGCCGCCTCCAGAAAAGGAAGTGTATTATTTACAAATAATCAAGGTGAATATATTGCTACCGATCCCGAATCTATTGGACTGCCTTCTAGAGCTTTTGCTGCTAACTGGGTCGATTATGATAATGATGGGTTAACTGATTTATATACGTTGCGGTATGGAATGTATCGCCAACGTCCTAATCACACCTTTGAGAAAATCGATCTATTACAGGTTAATTCACCTAAGACATTTGGAGGATATGCTTATTGTACTTGGTTTGATGCGGATAATGATGGCGATCGCGACTTACTGATCGGTAAATCAGAAGAAATGTCTTGGTGGGAAAAACAACAAAAGAAAGCCGAGGATATTGCCGAATTAAGCAAATCTAGCAAGTCTAAAGTGTTGCTCTATCGGAATCCTGGAAATGAGAACCATTGGTTACAAATAGAATTGAAAGGGGCTGCGGGCAATACAGTCGCTATTGGTGGTAAAGTTAAAGTCATTACCGAAAATGGGACTCAATTCCAGCAAGTTGGTCAAGCAGATGGGGCTTGGCGATCTCAAGGTCACTACCGACTCTACTTTGGTTTAGGACAGCAAGATAAAGTTGAGTCCATTCAAGTCACTTGGCCCAATGGAAAAACTCAAGACATTCCCAACCCAGAAATTGATAAACTCTTAATTATCCAGCAAGTCTAAGCTCATGAGTCTAACCAAGCAATCTCTCGATGCAAAATCTCTTTAAGGTTGATAATATCAGACCGAAAGACTTCATTCAGAGATTGTCTTAACTCCATGGATAAGGGGGGAATAGGGGCACTATTCCATTGCTTCAAGTTTTTGATTAACTTCTGATATAAAGACCGTGGTAGCCATTTTTCTAGAAATGACTTTAAGGGATTAGAGGTATATAAAAACTGATGGACTAATTTATTTTTCGGCCAATATCCTTGATTTTTTCGTCCTTCAACATTTGGGACAAAAGTATCATCTACCCCTAGATACTGATATACTTCCTTCATTGTCCCTAAGGGATCTTGGCGAAAATCATCATATACAATAATTTTCAGTTGTTCTGGGGGAAAGTAATCTAAATATCGCTTAATTTGTTCTGAATACATCCCCACTTGAGTATAATGCCAATCCCAACCCCAACGATTATTGATTCTCTCTTTCTCTTGGGCTAAAGCATCTTCTAAGGATAAAGGTTCTAGTAAATGCCGGATATTCATCACATAATGGGAATACAAACGATCCACCGGATTGCGTAACATAACAATCATTTTTACATTCGGAATATAGTTCTTAATTTTTTCCGGGGCTTGGGGAAAATAAAGATATCTGACTGAGGCTTCGCCAATGGCACTTTCTCCAGAGACCTTATCAAACAATTGTTGATAACTTTGCCAATCAGTAATCGTATTTTGATACAATCTTTTACGCAAAATTTCTGGAGGTTCTGGCCCGAGCAATGGGGGTAACTTCATCCCTTCAAAGACAAAAAAGTTAGGCTCTTTAGGATTAGAAATGAACACCTGGGGATGCTGTTTGAGGTAATTCCAGACAGAGCTAGTCCCGGATTTTGCTGCCCCTAGAAGGATAAAGTTGGGAAGAGTCATTGTATGTTAACTTAAATCAGAAGTGTAGAATAAATGAGTATTAAACTAGAATACGATACGATCGCTCTGTCTAGCCAAGGCAATTGAACCAAAGGAACTAAGGGGATCTTATAATACAGATTAATTGCGCAAAAAGGGGAGCGCCCGGATTGACCCTAGAAGGAATTGTAGCCGATTATTCACCCTTAAGCCAAGAGCTGCTGCGATCAGCGATCGCCATGAATAGCACGGGTGGCTAGTTTTCCTTTAGTGTTGCCTTTCCTGAAGATAATTTCTTGGAGTACAATTCCCTTGTGTAGGTACAGTGCAAGTCTCTCGAATACGGCAAGCGGTGTAGAGACAGATGCCGAATAGGGAGCGATCGCGATCCGGTCTGCAACCCCACCTCAAATAATCGCTCCAGTCCTTCAGAGTTGAGGATTTTTGCTTGTCCATGGCGATCGATTTTCATGGGGGTTGCGCTCGTTGCTATCATCTAGATGACACTTATTACAGATGACTTCAATCAAGCAGAGGAAAAGATTTGGGACTGGCTTACATGTAGCGACCTGCAATCGAAATCGGGACAAATTGCGACGATAAAAGATAGTAGAGGAACGGAGGAGACGAGTTATCGCTATGATGAAGTGGGGAATTTAGTCAAGACTGAGTTTCCCAATGGTACGGTGGAAACGCGCGAGTATGATGAGTTGTATCGCTTGACCAATGTGCGAGTTGTTGATAGGGATGATGCGCTTTTATCTGAGTTTAAGTACGAGTTGAATGAAGCGGGACATCGCACGCAGGTGAAGGAGAATGTGCGGCAACCAGACGGGAGTTTGAGCGAGCGCACTGTGGAGTATGAGTATGATGAATTGTATCGGTTGATTGAAGCGGCAGTATTGGGTGGGGAGACGATTACTTATCGTTATGATGAGGTGGGAAATCGTCTCACGGCTGGTGCGCTCCGTTATGTTTATGATGATAATGACCGGTTGATTCAGGTGAAGGAGAAGGGTGAGAAGACGATTCACTATAGTTATGATGATAATGGGAATTTAATCGAGCGCAGACAGCAAGGAACTGGGACGATTGAGTATACTTGGGACGACTAAAATCGCTTGGTGAAAGTTGAAGAAGATGGTGAGGTGGTTGAGTATGAATATGATGATGATAATATTCGGGTTTCTCAGACGGTAGGTGGGGAGAAAACGAGTTTTTTGTTGGATAAGAATCGTCCTTATGCTCAGGTGTTGGCGGAGTTTGTTGATGGGGAAGAAGTGGCGAGTTATGTCTATGGCTTGGATCTAATTTCTCAGGAGCGAAATGGGGAAGATTGGTTCTATTTTGTGGATGGGTTGGGGAGTACGAGAGGACTGACTGATAGTAGTGGTGAGGTTACGGATGCGTATTGGTATGATGCTTATGGCAATTTGGTGGAGAGGGTTGGCAATAGTGAGAATGATTATTTATTTGCTGGGGAGCAGTTTGATGAGGGGTTGGGACAGTATTATTTAAGGCAGAGGTATTATGATGCGACGACGGGGAGGTTTACGCGACGGGATACTTATGAAGGGCGTTTAGAGGAATCTATTAGTCTGCATAAGTACTTTGTATGCTCATGGGAATCCGGTAAGTTATGTAGATCCGAGTCGATTATCTCTAGCAATGCCATTTGGTGGTGTTTATAAAGATACAAGGAATTGGATTAATTTATTCCGATCTAGAATGTTCGTATGATACCGATCCCTCTTGGATACTTAGAAGTATACATAACAGTGACTTTGACTTTGCTCAAATTGATTTATTGGGTGATATAGGAGATTCATGGAATTTTCTAAAAGAAAAATGTCCGAATTTTCCTGACGAACTTCAAATCTCTGATATCAATGATATTGCCAGGGAAAATGCTTGAACAAGTGAACTTGAGGTAAAACTGTTGTAAATCCGATTCGGCACTCTCATACCATTTCTCTTTAATTTTGCCACTCATGATTTCTATTGAGGTAATTGTCTGAGAGTATTTATTAAGCGCAATATCATGGAGAAATAGTATCAGATCGCTCTGTGGCGCGATCATGCTCCAATTGGGCACTGTTAGCTCTGTCTCGCTGCAACTCCTTTTCCTGTTGTTGGCGATCGCGTCTTCTCTTGATTCTACTTTAAGTTAGGCGATCGCACTATCTCTAAAAAGAATACCAGAGTTGAGGGCGATCGCACTTTTGGTGATGTCGAAAAGTGACAGAAAAGGTGTCTTGTTGATTTCTTGTCGGAGGAATAGATTAATTGTCCATAACTTCCTCTAACTGGGCGGTTTTCACCCGGAATTGTCGGGTTTGATTGCCCCGTTTTACCTGAATGGATAAGGATGTACCTAAACCACTTTGATCGACGATCCGCTGCAATTTATCTACCGTTTTAATCGGTTGATTATCAATAGCAATGATAACATCCCCTCGACGTAAACCCGCATCAGCCGCAGGAGTATCTGGAATCACTTTCATGACTAAAACTCCTTCAATTTCGGGCAAGAATAAGGGAGCGTTGGGGTCACGATTATTTTCCTTGGCTAACTCTGGGGTTAGGTTGACAATTTGCACGCCAATGTAAGGATGGGCGACTTTTTCTCCTTTCGTGAGTTGTCCTTGAATGGTTTTGGCTTTATTAATGGGAATGGCAAATCCAATTCCGGTAGCATTGGCGCGAATAGCGGTATTAATTCCAATCACTTCGCCTTGGTCGTTGAGCAGGGGACCGCCGGAATTTCCGGGGTTAATCGCCGCATCAGTTTGGATAAA
This sequence comes from Cyanobacteria bacterium UBA2566, assembly GCA_002340255.1. Taxonomy (GTDB): domain Bacteria; phylum Cyanobacteriota; class Cyanobacteriia; order Cyanobacteriales; family Desertifilaceae; genus Roseofilum. The sequence continues at coordinate 23,915 of DDLS01000039.1, read as the reverse complement.
GTCTACCCGTTTATCGGGAATGCCGACTTCTGAAGAGGGGCGATTAAGGGTGCTGATAATACCGAGAGTGACGGTGTTATCTAAGCCTAGGGGGTTGCCTACAGCGATCGCCCAATCGCCGACTTGTACGCGATCGGAATCGCCCAAGGGAGCCATCGGTAATTGCCCTTGGGGGTCGTCAATTTCCACTACAGCTAAGTCCGTAACCCGATCGGTGCCTAAAACGTTGCCTTCAAAGGAGCGACCATCTTTGAGAGTCACTTGTACGCGGTCTGCACCACTCACCACATGGGCATTGGTCAGAATAATTCCATTCGAGTCGATAATAAATCCTGAGCCTTGGCCCCGTTGCAGTTCTTCACGGGGTGCAGTATTAAAAAACTCTTCACCAAAAAAACGTTGAAAGAAGGGATCGGTCATAAAGGGGTCTATATTCCGTACAATGGTACGCTCCGTATCAATCCGAACGACTGCGGGGCCAACTTGATTCACGGCACTCGTGACAAAATTGTTGGCTCCCGGCTGAGGCACTTGGAGAGCCAGTGCAGAGGGTGCGGCAAAGTTGAGGAACAGGGTCAACAGAGACATGGAAAGTAGAAATAAAATGTTCCCTTGGACTCCACTTATGGAACATTTTCTAGACAATAAACGCATAATCAACCATCAAAATTACTATGTACAACATTGGGTAATATCGTAACTCGCTGGGTGGGTATTGATAACCCGATGAGGTAAGGAAGAGGCAATAGAGGATGGGAGTAGGGACAAAATTTTTTTGTCTCTACCCAACCGACAAATTTTTTCCAGGGAAAAATGGTTTACCTCTTACCCACTACCGATTACTTGATAAATTTTAACGGGTGCGGTGCGACCTTTGAGGGAGACCGATCCGATCGCCTGGGTCGGAAATTGCCCCTTGATTTTTTCATAGGTTTCTTCACTAATCAGGATGCGACATAAGCCGCCATCTAAGGTTTTATCATAACTTTCTAAACGAGCCGCAACATTAACACTATCGCCAATGGTGGTATAGTTCATCCGTTGGTCGGAACCGAGGGAACCCGCGACCACTTCGCCGGTAGCGATACCCACCCGCATCGCTACAGTCGGTAGTCCGGAAGCTTTCCAAGCACGGTTGAGCGATCGCAGTGTTTTTCCCATTTCTACAGCACACTGTACCGCTAATTGGGCATCTTGGGCGATCGCCTCGGTCGTGGTGCTGGGAATAGGAACCCCAAAAACCGCCATCACCGCATCGCCAATAAATTTATCCACTACCCCATCATAGTTTAAGACAATATTGACCATGGCATTCATATATTGATTTAACCAAACCATCAGGGTTTCCGGGTCTATACTTTCGCTAATGGTCGTAAAACCTTGCAAGTCCGTAAATAAAACCGTAGCCGTTAGTTTTCGTCCCGTTAGTTTCCCTTCATTGAGCAGTTGGTGTCGGTCTCTCCAAACGGCTTGGGCAATTTTAGGTGTCACGTGGCGTTCAAATAAATGCATAATGGTTTGTCGGTTATGGCGCTCTAACAAGCCAATATAAGCTGTAATTGAAATGGCTGCCCCGAATAGTGCAACTAGGGGAGGAAATACAGGTAACCACCAACCCAATAGAAATGCTCCATACGTGATTAAGGTTAAACCAAAACCACAGAAAAACACGCCGATCATTTTCCAACGGATACGCAAGAAAATCCAGCCTAAAATAGCCCCCCAAGTTGACCAAAATCCAATCCAAAGGCCTTCTTCGAGTTCTGACCAAAACTGGATTTGGGGACGGCCATCTAAAGCTGCGCTAATGATGTGACTGGCCAGATCTGCATGAATTTCAACCCCGGAACGAATACCCCCTTCTTGGAAACTATAGCCAAAGGGAGTAATGAAGCGGTCATTGAGACTTGCTGCTTTTCCACCAATGAGGACAATGCGATCGCGCATCAGATCGGGGAGGAGGCGATCGTCTAAAACATCACTGAGGGTTACTGTTTCAAATAATTGACAAGGCTGCTGGGAAAGCAAACAAAACCGAGGGCGAAAATTTAACATAATCTGATAGCCTCCGGTATCTGCATTCACATACCCGCCATCATTGGGTTGGAGGGGGCTAAAAATAGCTTTTCCCAAGCCTACCTTACCCCTGTGGGCATCGAGCATCTCTAATTCAACGCCCTCATCTTGCAGGTAATCCAAAGCCAATCGAGTCCCCAATCCATAAAACGTTTTACCGCCACTATCGCGAACTGACAATAACATCCGTCTAATTTTGCCATCACCATCCAGAATCAAATCGGCGGCTGAAACTTGATTGAGTTCCTCTAAAACCGGGGAAGAAGCCACCGACTCTCCCAGGCGATCGCCCTCAATTTTGGCAATCCCAATTAAGTTTGGGGTATTTCTAGCGACCTCCACAAACTGCTGATAACCCGGTTCTACAGGCAAATCTCGATACAGATCCAAGCCGATCGCCCTAGGATTTTGGGACTGGATTTTCTCAATTAATTGAGTCAAAACTCGATCGGATAGGGGCCATTTTTGCATTTGCTGAATATCCGATTCTGTAATGCCTACAATTACAATTCTTTCATCCATCGGTTCTATGGGTCGCCAGCGGAAAAATTGGTCTAATGCTGCCCATTCTAAAAGTTGGAATACTCCGATCATTCGCAATCCAATAACCGCTAATGCCATGCTCGGAGCAATCAGAATAACCCCTCTCCATTCTTCCCAATTTTGTTGGATTTTTTTCCACATATATAGCCAGAGGACTAAGGCTGACAACAATTAACGATTGAAGATTCTAGAATTAAGGGGTCAATATCAGTGATTTGATTTTGCAAGAAATGCTTCCATGTTTTTTGCAATTTATCATTGTTGGGATTCTTTTCCAATTGTTCATATAAAACACTCAAGGTGTCGAACCAAATCCCTTCTTTAGCATAGGTGATTATCATTTCCATAACCGAAGAAGCCTCTACTTTTTGCTGGAGGGTTTCATCCACTGCAATTTTTTTGATCCATCCGGAAGACGGAAAAGCAAAGGAGGGTTCACTGCCTGGAGTAACTTGGGGACATTGTAAGTAAATTGCCCATTCATAATATTGGTCATTTTCCAATTTCCCTTCCAAGGGAATTCTTATAATTCCGGGTTTCTGGGGAATATCAATCACCCGCTCATCAATAATTTGTCCATTGGGATAAGGTTGATTATCCGTGACAATAAATTCAATTTGAGTGGCCACGGTGTCCGGGATATAAACAAAAAAGTCAGGAGAAGGATCGACGGTTAAGCCATACTTAATTCCTTGAATTGTTCTGGGGACTAATACGGTAACCGGCATTTCATGGGGTAAACATTTAGGGCCTCGACTGGCTCCCCCAACCGTTTCACGGGGGGCCCCTTGACCTGGAGGCGGTTCAAAGTCAATTTGTAGTACTTCTTCTAAAAGGCGACTCCCTCCACCTACGGTTTCATTGGGTCTCCCAGCGCCAGGGGGAGGTTCAAAATTGTGGTCTGTGGGCAGTTGGGCTAGAGAAGCTTGGGGGAGAGAGAAGGCTCCAGTTACAAAGGCCGCATAGCAGCTCAGGTAGATTAAGGTTCTAGAAAAAGGCTGAAACATGGTAAAGAGCGCTTCGCGCTGGTAAGGGGTAATGGGTCATGGAAAAACGCTACATAGCACTTTGTGCTAAGGAATAGGGAATAGCTTGTATGGCTTAGGGTCTAAGGCTTCAAGCTGTACTCCTCTAGAAGAGAGAAGTGCTATATATCTGGAAAATGAGTCAGAATATCTGGAAAATGAGTTCCTAAAGATGGCTCCTATTACTGTTATATCTTGTTGACCGACCCACATCTGGACTCTCTGGAGTGCTGAGAGTATCTTCTTGAGAAGAAGGGTGTGATATCGTTAGGTTGGGTCAGGAGTTGAACAAAGGATACTACAACAATACAATGCCGAATTACTCCCTACTTACAAAGGTTTCGTATGTTATCGGGCCAATATTGATTATCGTTAGTCATATTGGATCGTTCATGGTTTTACTCACTGGCTTATCTTGGGGTGCGATCGCCTGGATTATTTTTTTATATTTCATCCGAATGCTGGCTACGACAGGCATTTACCATCGACTGCTTACCCACAAAAGCTATCAAGCTAATCCTTTTATTCTCTGGTTAGGATGTATAGTCGGTGCATCGGCTGGACAAATGGGCCCAAGTTGGTGGAAAGCTCACCATCTGTGTCATCATCAATATGCCGAACAAGACCTCGATCCCCACTCTCCCCATGCACCCTATGAGGGAATGCGTGGATTTTATTGGTCTCAAGGGGGATGGTTGCTCTCTAAAAATTTCTTCCCTGCTCAACTACCGAGTGATGTGGAAAATAATCTTCCCTTAAGGATACTCGATCGCTTACATTTTCTGCCTCTGGTTGCCCTAGGAGTCGTTTCTTATGCGATCGGTGGCTGGGAATATTTGGGTGCGTTTTTCCTGAGTACTACCTTACTTTTCCATGGGGTACAAACAGTTAATTCATTTTGCCATATTACCGGCTCTGAATACTTTGAAACCAATGATTTGAGCCGCAATAATGGCTGGGTGGCGTTTCTCACGTTAGGGGAAGGCTGGCATAATCTTCATCATGCGTTTCCTTCCTCAAGTCGCCATGGCATTATGCTCCGTGAAGATAAGGTGATTTATCTGCCCGATCCTACTTATGCATTTATTAAAATGCTAGAGTTTCTCAAGTTGGCTTCTAAACCGAGAATACCGAGTGAAACAGCGCTTTTAAAACGCTCGAAGAAGGAGCCAGAGTTACCGGTTTTAGTGGAAACTTAGGTTAATTATTTCTTGATGAAGCGGTGCTTATAGCGCTTCGGGCTAGGCAAAAGGTAAAAGTTTTGTTTTACAAGATTTTTACCTTTAGAGGGGTAATATAACAAGGGGCTTAAGCTCCTTGTCTCTATTCCCTATTCCCCATTCCCTATTCATAGAAATTGCCGTAAATCGAATTCTGGGGTGGATTCTTGGGGATGCTGGTGTTTGAGCAACATCAGGGGGAGATGATGAGTGATATCAATAATTCCGCGCAACTCGTCTTGTAGGATTTGTAGCCCTCCATTGGCATAGTCTTCGAGGATTTGAATTTGACTGGCGATCGCCTCTGGAGAGGAAAGGGAAAGAACGCTAACGTCCTCCGTTTTGGCGATCGCCAATAGGCGAATGGTGCGATCGTATCCCCGCGATCGAAAAACCTCCCAGGCAATGGGAGCGGGTTCCTTAGCAATAACATCATTCAGGGGAACCACTTGATTACGGTGATATCCTAGAGTAGCCGCAAACATCACCACATCTGCATAGGTTTCAAACGGTGCATTATCTTCGTTAGATTCAACCAACCGCTTGACTAACTCTCCCTTATCCTTCGCTAATCGAATGCGGTATCCTGCCATCCTACCTTGTCCCAGATCGTTCTATGCTTTCTGAAAGCCTAAACCATGATCTTTGGCGTAACGTTCCATAAAGCGCATAAACCGATCCCACTTCGCCTCTCCTTCCATCACATATAAGGCTTCCACAGTCGTGGGTTTACCATCAATAAACTTAGCCTTTACTTCTCGACTGACAATTTCCCCTTCTTCATCAATCAGATGTAACCCAGTGACTTCATCCGTATTGCCTTCCTTAAAAACGGTGGGATCGGAAAAAATAAATGTTGCTGTACCACTACTTTTATTTTTAGCACGAGTCAGACGCACTTCAGGAACATCCTTTTCTGTGATTCCTCTGGTTAACTGGATTTCTGCCATATTTTTGTGATTTAGGGTAATTCAAACGAATTGCAGGTGTTTTACTATCATGTCAGTACCAGGGAAGTTGTGCAACTATAGTCCTTCGCGCTGGGGAATGGGGAAGGGAATAGGGAATGGTGAAAACCGGGTTTTTCCCTATTCTCCAGTTTGTTGATAAAAGGGCTGGATTAATTCGGCTTTGACTGGCGATCGCTTTAATTCTCGCACTAAACGCTCGGCTTGATGGAGATAGAGCGGTTTCGGTAAAATTTGGGGTAGGTTATTCATCCCTCGGTCTAGGAAGATAAAATAGAACTTGTCGCTTAGTGGTATTGATGTCTTGAAGCGATCGCGTATTATACCATCGATGACCCTCTTCAAGTTCAAAGCTCATCATCGGCTTCAGCAATTAAACTCTTGCAGTGATGGGCTTTGACTCTACTCCCTACCCATTATAAATCAGTTACTCACACATATTTTACACAAAACCACTTCACTACTAAGAGGGGGAATGAGACAGATAGGACTTACGCAGATCGATCCATACAATTCTCTATAAAGCAGGCAAAGATTTACTCAATTATTACTCGTAGTTTCACTGCATAATAGCTGTCCTAACTAACTCATTTACTGCTGTGGTTCATGATGTCTCCCACTTGCAAGCGGGAGCCATTCATAAAATCGCTTCCCAATTGCGCCCGTTTTCCAGCTAATTGCACTTGATGCAAAACTAACAACCCTTGTCCAGTTTTCACCACTGGGCCAAATCCTTTGGCAAGAAAAACAACTTCTCCCACTTGGGTATCATCCAAGTCCATATGTTGTAAATTCTGTTCTAATGCCGTCAACTCTTCAGGCAATTCTAATCCTTGATCCATCATTAAGGGAGAAGTTTCCATGACCTTCAATAGGCGATCGCGAAATTGAGCAATGCAAGACGGAAAAAATGCCCGCACTTGGTTATGTAACTCTAGGGCACTGCGTTGCCAATCTAACTCATAATCCGGTTTACTAATCAAAGGTGCATAGGTCGCTAAATCATTATCCTGGGCAATGGGGGTAATCTGCTGTTGATCGAGTGTTAACAAAGTGTCGATTAATAAATCTGCGCCCATCTGAGCTAACCGTTCGGCTAGAGTATGGGCATTGTCCCTTAAACGAATGGGGGTCACTGACTTAAGCAACATATCTCCGGTATCCATTCCCTTATCCATAAGCATAGTAGTAATACCGGTTTCCCTTTCCCCATGATAGAGACACCATTGGATGGGAGCGGCTCCCCGATATTGAGGTAAAATTGAGCCATGGACATTCACGCATCCGAGTCTAGGCATATTCAGAATCTTGAGGGAAAGAATTTGACCGTAGGCAACCACCACAAACACATCAGCCTGCATTTGCTCTAATTCCTGTAATGTCAAGGAATCTTTCTTAATTCGCTCAGGTTGCCAAACCGGTAAATTCTCCCTCAGAGCAATGGTTTTCACAGCAGAGGGGATGGCTTTACCCCCTCGACCTCGACGTTTATCTGGTTGGGTGACAACGCCCAGAACTTTGAAGTGTGGATCGGATAATAATCGCTCTAGGGTAGGGACAGCAAAGGCAGGTGTACCAAAAAAAATAACTCTCATGGGTTACGGTTCTGTATGATGTTTGAGAAACGGTTAAGGATTGGACAATGGTTACGTTATTGTTTTAAGTTACCGGAGGATATCGTTCACAACCCATGTTCTAGACTTTCAATTCTATATCCATTCTCGATCGCTCAAGTCTGACTCACGCTTTCAGTTTAAACTCTATGGCTTATTGTCGTCGGTATTTCCGGTTCTATTCCCATATTCTGCAACGGGAAATGGAAGTCTTGCATTTTGGGGACTCTGGCTATCCCATGTTGTTGTTTCCTTCAAGCAATGGACGCTTTTTCGATCCAGAAGACCGGGGTTTAATAGCGGCTCTGGGGCGGCATTTGGATATGGGCTGGACTCAGGTGTTTTGTTTAGATACCTTGGACTGGGAAACACTTTTAGCTCCAGGATTAACGATTCAGGAACGCCGTCAGCGCTGGTTATTGTTAGAGAAACATTGGTATAAGGAGTTTATACCCTATGCTTGTGATGAAGCCCAAAATGATTTTTTAGTGGCCGCTGGCTGTTCTTTGGGTGCAACCCATGCGTTAAATTTGGCTTTGCGCTATCCAAATATTGTCCGCCGCTGTATTTCTATGTCGGGAACCTATGATTTAAGCAAGCTGCCTGGGATTGCGCAGTTGAATTCCGAAGAAACCACTAAGGAGTTGCATTTTATTAATCCAGTCGCCTACATGGCTAATATGAACCGCGATCGCTGGTTAGAGTTAGGAGGAGCCAATACTGACCTGAAATTACTCACAGCTCAACATGACCACTGTCTCTCCGATTATCTACGCTTGTGTGATATTTTTAATCGCAATGGCATTCCCCATCATTTAGAAATTTGGGATGGGGGCCATGATTGGTCAATTTGGCAAGCACAACTAGCAGCGTTTGCCTAACCCAATTCCACAGATTTCTTCTAGACTAAACATCGAGCAAAGAAGGAGTTTCTGGTTCGCACTTTTAGCCTACTCCCTTTGCTCCTCATGATTTATCGCGAACGATCGCCGTCTGAACCTAAACTGAAAAATGGATAGGGGCAAACGACTGTTTGCCCCTATCCATTTGTCGATCCTTGAGGATGGCTATCGGTGAAATTAGGCGATCGCCGCCATTTTCACCTCACTATTGGCCAATAACTCTTGCAGTTCATCAGAATCAACCGTTTCCCGCTCCACTAGCATTTGTGCCAATTGGTCGAGGACAGCGCGATTATTGACTAACACTGCCTTAGCGCGGCGATAGGCTTGGTCTACCAGATTCCGCACCTCATCATCAATAGCGGCTGCCGTTTCTTCCGAGAAATCCCGCTCGGCTGCAATATCGCGACCCAGGAACATATTGCCTTGCTGACGACCTAATGCGACCGGTCCGAGGCGATCGCTCATGCCGAAACGAGTCACCATTTGCCGAGCCACCCGTGCCACCTGTTGCAAGTCATTGGATGCACCAGTGGTCACTTCTTCATCACCAAAGACAATCTCTTCAGCCAAACGACCGCCCAGAGCAACCGCCATCTGGTTTTGCAGATAAGAACGGCTGTATAATCCGGAATCCATGCGCTCTTCACTCGGTGTGAACCAAGTCAAACCTCCAGCACGGCCGCGAGGAATAATGCTAATTTTCTGTACGGGATCGTAATCTGGCATCAAAGCGCCCACCAAAGCATGGCCAGCTTCATGATAGGCAACCAATTCCTTGCGTTTTTCACTCATAACCCGGTCTTTTTTCTCGGGGCCAGCCAGAACGCGGTCAATAGCATCATTGACTTCATCCATGGAAATCTCAGTTAAATTGCGACGAGCCGCTAAAATGGCTCCCTCATTCAAGAGATTGGAGAGGTCTGCACCGGTAAATCCAGGAGTCCGACGGGCAATTTTTTCCAGATCCACATCAGGGGATAGGGTTTTGCCCCGGGAATGAACATTAAGAATTTCTAAGCGTCCAGCATAGTCGGGACGGTCTACGACCACCTGACGGTCAAAGCGACCGGGACGCATCAAGGCGGCATCGAGAACATCAGGACGGTTAGTTGCCGCAATAATGATAATTCCGGTATTGCCTTCAAAGCCGTCCATTTCGGTCAGCAATTGGTTCAGGGTTTGTTCGCGCTCGTCATTGCCACCACCTAAACCTGCACCCCGTTGACGACCAACGGCATCAATTTCATCGATAAAGACGATACAGGGAGCATTGGCTTTGGCTTGTTCAAACAAATCCCGGACGCGGGACGCACCAACTCCGACAAACATTTCAACAAACTCAGAACCCGATATGGAGAAAAAGGGAACTCCTGCTTCACCTGCAACTGCTTTTGCCAGTAGAGTTTTACCCGTTCCAGGAGGGCCAACTAAGAGGACACCTTTGGGGATTTTAGCGCCCACTGCCGTGAAGCGATCGGCGTTTTTCAAGAAGTCTACGACTTCTGTTAACTCTAATTTGGCTTGTTCAATCCCAGCCACATCTCCGAAGGTGACTTGGGTTTGGGGTTCCATTTGCACCCTAGCCTTCGATTTCCCAAAGTTCATCGCCTGAGAGCCAGGGCCATTTTGGGCCCGTCTGAGGAGGAAAAAGACCCCTACCACCAGCAAAATCGGGATAAACAGACTACTTAAGGCCCGCACCCAAGCCCCATCATCACTGGGAGGTAAAACTGAGATATCAACATTATTGTTCGTGAGAATGTTGAGTAGATCTGGATCGTTGGGAAGGTTAACCAGAATCTTATCGCCATTTTCTGCGGTCACTAGCGCTCTGGTACGGTCAGCACTGAGGTTGACCCGCTCTACCCGTTGGCTCTCAACTTCATCAATCAGTTGACTGTAGGGCCAGGTTTGGGTGGGTTGGGGTTGTTGGTCAAACAACGCTGTTCCCAAGGCAATGACGACGATCGCCAGTAAAGCATATAGTCCTGCATTTCTCCACCGTTTGTTCACGCCTATTCGATCCTCCTGTTGTGTTTTAGGGTATTTAGGACGGTTCTTGTTTATGATTATTAATCTTATATTAACGAATATTACGAAACTGTGACCGATCGGTTGGCTAATTGGGAATGGAGATCGCCCTACATCCACAGTTTAATCAGGGATTGCCCATTTGAAAAATTCCCCGATCGGGGGTCAGTGATAGATCGGATCGGTGTGGGGAGTGTGGAAAACCCTACCGCGATCGCAAGAGGAAGTCCTGAAGCTCAAGGGCGATCTCGCTGAGTTTGTATCGCCTCAACAGTAACAATCGCTCGAGTGATATCTCATAACTCCAGTAGGGCAAGAATTACCGTGATTTCAATTTCATTTGAATACTGAAGATGTGATGGTATTGTATACAGATGGGATTACGGAAGCGGAAATTTATTGGCGAGTATAAGGTGTTTGATGATATTACTGTGGTGGTTTTGACGTAACGATGAAGAAATTTGAACATCCGATCGCGCTGGAAAGTTTTGCCACGATCGATCGCGAGATTGGCCCCCATACTTTAAATGCTCAGGAATATGCGATCGCCCGTCGTGTCATTCACACCACTGCCGATTTTGAATTCAAAGACTTACTTAACTTTAGTCCCACAGCCATTCAATCTGGTATCGATGCCCTTCGCCAACAGTATCCCATTATTACCGATGTCTCGATGGTGAGCAGAGGAATTCACGGTTTAGTCACTCAAACCTTTAATAATCCTCTCTGGGTCGCAGTCGAAGCAGCACCTGAAGCGGAACCAGGAAAAACCCGCACAGAAACGGGAATGCTTCATTTAGCCCGTCAGTTTCCAAATGGCATTTTTGTAATTGGAAACGCACCTACAGCTCTATTAGCCCTATGTGAGGAGATCGAACAGGGTAGGGTGCAACCGGCTCTAGTCATCGGCGCTCCTGTGGGATTTGTGTCTGTGGTGGAAGCGAAATCTCGTTTAGCACAATTGGCAGTTCCCCAAATTGTGGTAAATGGGCGTAAGGGCGGATCGCCAGTGGCGGCAGCTATTGTTAATGCTTTGATCCATCTGGCGTAGGGAAACAGATGAATCAGATTAATGTTGTGGGTATTGGCTTAGAGGGCGCATCTGGACTGTCGGTAGTGGTGCAAGAAATCGTCGATCGCGCAACGGTATTGGTGGGTAGCGATCGCCACTTGGCTTATTTTCCCCAACACTTAGCCCAGCGCCTCAGCTTAAACGACATCTCCCAAACCCTACACCAGGTTAAAGAGCGCCTCAGCTCAGAAACTATCGTCATCCTGGTTTCTGGTGACCCCCTATTTTTTGGTCTCGGACGACTATTGCTTACCTATTTTCCGCCAGAGCAATTATGCTTTCATCCCCATCTCAGTTCCGTTCAACTTGCCTTTAGTCGGGTGAAAGTCCCTTGGCAAGGAGCGACAATCATTAGTATCCATGGTCGAGAGTTCGATCAATTGGTGAGGGCGCTGCAAAAAGGCGCTTCTCCCATCGCCGTATTGACCGATCCGCTCCATAGTCCAGGAGCGATCGCCCATCTATTATTGAATGTAGACAGCCCCACCTATTATGACTTCTGGGTGTGTGAAAACCTAGGAGGAAGCGATGAGCGCATCCAAAACTTATCCCCTCAAGAAGCCTTGATGCGGACGTTTGCGCCCCTGAATATTACGATCTTGGTAGAGAAACCCCAAGATCGTTCCATTGATTTAAATGCCTTACCCGCCCTCGGCATACCCGATCGCCAATTCTACAGTTTCGGCGATCGACCTGGCTTAATCACCAAGCGGGAAATCCGTCTTCTCATCCTAGGAGAACTCGGTCTACAACCCAAGCAAGTCATCTGGGATATTGGTGCTGGAACGGGTTCCGTCTCCGTGGAAATCGGACGTTTAGTCCCCACAGCCCAAATTTATGCCATTGAAAAAACGGCTGCTGGAATTCAACTAATTCAAAATAATGCTCGGCGCTTTGCCCTCTCGAATATCGTCTCTATTCAAGGCAAAGCACCCGACATTTTACGTCAAATTCCTGCCCCTCACCGGGTGTTTATTGGCGGTACTGGAGATTCTTTAGAGGGAATTTTAGCCTGTTGTTTAGCCACCTTGTTACCTGGGGGTAAAATAGTCATGGCCCTAGCTACATTAGAGCATCTACAAGAGGCGATCGCCTGGATCGATCGCCTCCAATTGACCTATCGGGTGCTACAAGTCCAGGTCTCCCGCTCACTTCCCGTAGGCCGATTTACCCGTTTTGCTCCTCTCAATCCTGCCATCCTCCTGACGATTGAACCCTTTGATTCAACTGCCAAAATGGCCCATTAATCCCAGAATTAAGCCCGTTATCCCCAAAATCAAAATCCCCACCAGGCCACTTAAGGGTTCTCCGTTTATACCCGTTACCCATTCGGGCCAGGAACGATCGGATTTTGGCTTTAAAATTTGGGTTGTATCTAAACTGATTAATCCCCAGATCCAACCCCCATGAAGTCCCCAAGCTAACCCCAAACTTCCTCCATCGACCCAACGGGCCAGCACTAAAACTAGGCCCATCAAGGCCAGTCCAGGGACTTGGATTAAACTGCCCTTAAAATCCCAAATTAGATGGGAAAGGGCAAAGATTAAACTCGAAAGGATAGCCGCCCATACCAGCCCCATATCCCCTTGCAGTTCGGTCAGCAAAAATCCCCGAAATACGGTTTCTTCTATGACACCGATCCATAAACTTAGGGCTAAAATTGAGCCGAGTGTGGGTAGGAAAGAGGCGGCAATCGCTTCGGGTTGCCATGCCAAGGTTCCCCAGACTACCTGCAAGCCATAGGCAATAAATAATGTCAGGATGCTCAGAGCCAGACCTGCCATTAGCGAAACGAAAACTGACCGATCTAGCCCTAAACCATAGTTAGAAATCGGCTGCTTCTCTATCCAAACTATTGCCCCTAACAACAAGGGAACCAAAAGGTATAGGGGCATTAGTAAGGACAGTTTTTGTTGGGGATCTAAGGGATGGGGAGGATGCCATTTCAGATGACGAGCAATAGGAATGGCGATCGGTAACCACAATGTTACCCACAGGGCAAAAAAAGCAAAACTCTTAAGAATTCCTGAACTGGGGTGAAGATGGGATGACCATCTAGAAACAAATAGAGAAAACATAACTCCCGATCCAGACGTAGATGCTCGCACGCTTACAGAGATTTAGACTGTCTCGGACATGAAACGCTCTGTACTGAGGTTCGTTATCAAAGGCTCAAACCCTCAGTAAAACGAGCTTTTGCCTTTTGCCTATTTCCTTTTACCTAGCACAAAGCCCTATACTCTTTCGTCTGGATTTTAGCTAGGGTTAATCCGGCTCAGATCCATTTTTATCATCATTCTCATCCACTTGAATTAAGTGAATGTGTTTGTAGCCCAATTTAATCTCAAATTCATCCCCTTTCTTCAGCCCCATGGCTTCCGTATAAGTAGAACCAATCACAATTTGGCCATTTTTATGAACACTGACACGATAAGTTGGCTCGCGTCCCCGGCCATCTTTAGATTTCCCTGGATCGAGATCGATGCCTCTGGCGGCTAATACGGCATCATAGAATGCCCCTAAATTAACCCGGATATCATCCCCTTTTTTTGCAGAGTTATAGTACCCACAATATTTGGCCCTTTCTCTACGGGATAGGTGGGAGAGTTCGCTGACTTTTTGAAGCAACGCTTTCCCTGTATAGGGTGCTTCTGGAAGTGGTAAATCCTTTTCGCTCATTTGGATACCTTATTTTTCGGTGGACTTGAACAAAACAGACCCAATTTCAGAGCTATAACTGTACGACCCTGAAGAAACTTGCTTCAGAGTTGGTTGGACTGACTCTTGGGTTGGTCTGGGTCAGGTTTTTTCTGACAGACTTAACAAGTATATTACACAATTATAGTGAATTTTTGAAGTTTTTTTTTATTTTTTTTCATCGTTTTGGGAAAGAATCCGTTTACTCTTTCTTGAACCCTTTAGGATCATCCCCCCTATCCCCATTGGGCAAGGAGGAAAAAAGCTCGGTTCAATTATGAGAAGATTGAGGAAAACCTGAGTAGGATTAAACGGGTTCAAGCCATATCAAGACCAGTCGATCGCCAAGGTCTGTCAATCAATACCAGGAAGAACGGTAGAATGATAAGGTCATCCCTTGACCTGCTCAAGCAAACCTCTAAAGTCATGGAAGTTGTTTTTCAGATTATTCGCCAAGAGCAAAAGAGCGCCCCAACAGTTCAGCGCTATACATTAGATGTCGATCCGAGTGAAACCATCTTAAGTTGTCTCAACCGCATTAAATGGGAATTTGATGGTACTCTTGCCTTCCGTAAAAATTGCCGAAATACAATTTGTGGCAGTTGTGGAATGCGAATTAATGGCCGTTCGGCACTCGCGTGTAAAGAAAATGTGGGGGGTGAACTCAGCGCGACTGCTCAAGCTGATTCTCCCCCCACCATTACCATTGCTCCGTTGGGGAATTTCCCCGTTATTAAGGATTTGGTGGTCGATATGCAATCATTCTGGGACAACTTAGAAAAGGTCGATCCCTATGTGAGTACTGCCTCAAGATCGGTTCCAGAACGGGAGTTTCTGCAAGCGCCTGAAGAGCGATCGCAACTGGATAAAACGGGTAACTGTATTCTCTGTGGCGCTTGCTATTCTGAATGTAATGCGGTGGAAGTCAATCCGGATTTTGTTGGCCCCCATGCCCTAGCTAAAGCCTATCGTATGGTTGCCGATACCCGTGATAGTCAAACCTCAGAGCGATTAGATCGATATAATGATGCGACTGATGGCGTTTGGGCCTGCACCCGCTGCCTCTATTGTGATACGGTTTGTCCCATGGAGGTCAATCCTTTAGAGCAAATTAGTAAAATTAAAGGAGAAATTCTCGATCGCCAGACAGCCGAATCTAGCCGCCCGATCCGCCATCGTAAGGTTCTTGTGGATATGGTTAAAGAAGGCGGTTGGGTCGATGAGCGGCAATTTGCACTTAAAGTAGTCGGTAATGCCTTTCGAGATCTTAAAGGCCTGTTGAGCCTTACACCCGTTGGCTTACGATTGTTAGCACGGGGCAAGTTCCCCTTTACGTTTGAGCCTTCAGAAGGCACGTCCGAAGTGCGATCGCTCATTGAAGCGGTTCAAACCTTAGAATCCTCAAAGGGAGTAGGGAGTGGGGAGTAGGCAGTAGGGAGGACACGGAGACACGGAGACACGGAGATGGGAGGATGGAGAAATTACCTTTTCTATTGCCTTTTGCCTATTACCTCTCCTAGATTACAGCCTTAACTTGCGACTAATACTTATGACCCATTACCAGCGCAAAGCGCTTATCACTTATGACTTCTGATGAAATGCCTGAATCCCCCCCAGAATTAACCCCCGAAATCCCCGAATCACCCCCAGAACCTGCCACACCAGAGCCTAACCCTTCCGAAACCTCTTTTGGCTGGACAACCTACGCCGAACAACTCAACGGCCGATTTGCCATGATCGGTATTATTCTCCTGCTCATTTTAGAATGGGTCAGTCAACAAACGTTCTTTGAATGGATTGGCTGGCAGTAAAGGAATAGGGGGACGGGGAGGCGCGGTAAACTCCCCATTCCCTTGCCTATTCCCTACTCTATCCGTTCTCCCAAACGGTTATAGACAAAAATATCCCATTGCCCCTTAGCATTGGCTTCAAAGACGATTCGAGAACCATCAGCATTTAACATTGGATGCTGTACTTGAGTATTTAAACTACGAGTGAGATTACGTAATTGCCGCAGAGATCGGTCATACAGATAAATATCAGTTTCCCCCTGACGGTTACCGGCAAAGGCTATATAGCGACCATCTACGGAGACATCGGGATGGGAGGCAATCATATCTAAGGAATTGAGACCGGGCAAATCGATTAAACGGCGTTCCACTAAATCATACAGATAAATATCTTGACTGAAGCTGCGATCGGAAGCAAACACCAGATAACGACCGGCTACATGGGGGTCAGATTCACTATAGGCACTATTGAGACTTTTCCCATTGGGATCGTAGGGTTCTGCCAGCACTTGAGGATAGCTACACCCCATCAAGTTACCAAGAACCACTAGCATAGAAAGCCAAAGAATAGTAGCTCTTTTCTGACACTTGGATCGATTATCCATTCCCCATTACCTATTACCTATTACTAGGGCGTAGCACTATACTGGGCCATCCGGAATATCTAATTCAATATTTGGGCCGCGATCGATCGTTTCAATATCCCATTGCCCCCGACGATCAGTTTCAAAAACCACATAACGGCCATCTGGGCTAATGCTGGGATTGCGTACCCAACCTGGATAAGCCAAGGTGAGCGCTTCTTGTCTTTTCGTCA
The DNA here is from genome assembly GCA_002340255.1 of Cyanobacteria bacterium UBA2566. Classification (GTDB taxonomy): domain Bacteria; phylum Cyanobacteriota; class Cyanobacteriia; order Cyanobacteriales; family Desertifilaceae; genus Roseofilum. The sequence continues at coordinate 7,158 of DDLS01000039.1, read as the reverse complement.
CTCGATCGTAAAGAATGATTTCTGGTTTGCCGCGAATACTACTGAGGTAGACAATGTAGCGGGCATTGTAGCTAATACTGGGAGATTCAATGATGGCGTTGGGTTGATTCAGACGGGGGAGTTGGATAAATTGACGTTGGCTCAGATGATACAGATAAATTTGCTGACGGCGATCGCGATTGGAGACAAACGCCACATATTGACCGCTGCCACTCACCGCTGGTTGTTCCTCCCGATAGCGACTATTAATCGCCTGGGGGCCGAGGGGAACCTCTACCTGGTTGCATCCCCCCAGAAGAACGGCCCAGACTCCCATACTGAGTAGAATAACCTGGCTTAACCGAGAGCCACCAGCCATGGTTGGTTCACTCCCTAATAATCAAAATTCCCCGGTTCATCGTTGGGGCGATCGCTTTTCAAGTCATCCAGCGGCTCAAAATCTACATAATCTTCCCTTGGTGGTTCTGGTGGCCGGCGATCGCGATAGGTGGCATTATCGCTCTCTGGAGGACGAGGACGACGGGGTTCAGACGGGGGACGAGAATCTCGCGACTCTGGAGGACGACCATAGGAGCGCTCATCATCCATATCCATGGGGCCATAGGGGTCTTCATACCCAACTGACCGATAACTTGACGTTTCCCAATCCTCAGAACCTCTGCTCGTTGTTCCCGAAGGACGGCGAGAGGGTCTACGTCCTGAGCTAGAAGATGCTGCTGGAGGTCGGGAGCTGCTCCGCCGACGACTTGAAGAAGAGCGTCGAGGATAGTCCTCCTCATAGCGATCTCCTTGACTATAGCGGTCTTCCTTTGTACCAATCATCCGCTGAGGACGCGGATCTTCATCCGGTTCCAACCGATCCAACCGAGGATCGTAACCCTCATATCCATCATAAGTATAAGCCCGGCTCACCGGTCGATCCTCATCCACAATCGGCGTATTTTGCTTCGCCCGCGAAGTCGCCAAGCCTCTTAAGCGAATACTTTCCACCGCAAAAAAAATCGCCGATCCGGTCAACAGAAACTGACCAAACGTTAAAATGGGATCGAGTCGCCATCCTTGAAAAAACAGAATCCCACCACTGAGAACTGCCACTGCCATGAAAAAAATATCATGATCCCGTGCCAGTTCTGGGCGAACAGACCGAAGAAAATACAACCCAGCGCCGGCCCCAAACAGGACAACGCCCAACATTGCCCCTGGGTTGAGTCCAATATTGACCATGACTTGCCTACTCCACGAAACTGACCGTAATCCTGCATTTTTAAAATTTTACCGCAAACCCTTGAGACTCAGTTATGTCACCAACTCTAAGGATCTGCGGTTTAAAATCGGCTCTAATCTCTTAAGAGCGCTGGATTTTGTCCCGTTGGCTAATAAAGATTAAAGCAACGGTTGCCGGAATGACGACAATTACGCCACCCCAGACTAGGCTCCACAAAAAATTGGCTAAAGAAGGAGTCATAGATCCTCACGCAAGATTACTAAAAGATTTACTTTTGGTTTAATTCTAACAGAGTCTAGCGTTGTATAGCGCTTCGCGCTAGGCAGTTGCTGTACAATTAATGAGACGTAGCATGATAAGGGATATAAGAAAATCAGATGACCCCCCTGAGCCTGATCGGTTTAATTTTAGGAATCACCCTGGCAATCATGACCTTTTTGTTTATTTTCCGGATTGTCCTCACCTGGTATCCTCAAATCAATCTCAACAGTTTTCCCTTTAATATTGTTGCTTGGCCCACCGAACCCTTTTTAAGTCCCTTACGCCAAGTTGTCCCTCCCCTAGGGGGTGTCGATATTACCCCTATTATTTGGGTAGGCATCTGCTCTCTGATCCGAGAATTGCTTATTGGTCAACAGGGATTGTTAAAAATGATGCTTTAATTACGACTGGTATTAGGCTTGACCCTGTTGTCTCGCGACCCCTCTAAAATCGGGCATTATATTTCCTTCGTTGTGGCACTGTAGCGCTCTGGGAATTTTACTCCTAACGCACTACCGTGAAATTTATTATATGGCATAGTTAGAATATTCCCTTATTCTCTATGCCCTAAATATATGACTGCACCAACAACCCTTTGGGAACAATACCTCAAACCCATTATCATGCTCTTTTTGGATAAAGATGCCTTGATAAAGCTCCGTAATCAAATCAACTGGGAAGAAGAAAGCGATCGCCTCTCGAACCCCAACCTCAGCTATCCCAACTATTACAGTAGCCAGAATTTCCACGGAATTGAAAATGGCTATTTAAGTATTGATGCCGCCATTACCTACGATCCCATTACTCAATATGCAGTCTTTCCCCAAGAACATTGGGTGAGAGAACAGTTAATCGATGCGATCGGTGGTTATCCTCGTCACATCCTGGATCTTGGCTGTGGGACTGGATCGTCTACTCTGCTACTCAAACAAGAATATCCCCAAGCTGAGGTTATTGGGTTAGACCTTTCTCCCTATATGCTAGTCATGGCAGAACACAAAGCCAAGGAAGCCAATCTAGATATTCTCTGGCATCATGGACTGGCAGAACAAACTCCCTGGGAAGGTGAACATTTTGACTTGGTAACTGCCACACTCCTCTTCCACGAAACTCCTCCCGCCATTACCAAAGCCATTTTACAAGAAGCCTTTCGCCTGCTCACTCCAGGAGGGCAATGTATCATCCTAGACGGCAGTCAAACCAGTCTCAGACAAGCTGAATGGATTACTAATATCTTTGAAGAGCCGTATATGAAAGCCTTTGCTGCTGGCGATCTCGAACAATGGATGCAACAAGCACGCTTTGAAAAGGTGAGTGCAGAGCCGATTTTCTGGGTCAATCAGGTAACTAAAGCGATGAAACCTTTACCACAGAAACTGGAGAATTCTGTCCAAGTGGAGCATAATTTAAGCAGTGTATTGTCACCGGCATTTTAAGACAAAATGAGTCTTCAGGCTGTCCTCTTTGATTTTAATGGGGTCATCATTAACGATGAACCCATCCACCAGGAACTGATTAATGAGATTCTCCTCTCACAAAATCTGCCTCCGAATCCCAGTGATTACAATGAATGCTGTCTAGGACGAACCGATCTCGCGGGTTTGTTGGAGTTACTCCAACGCAGGGGACGAGCCGTCAATGAGCGATCGCTTGCTCCCCTGATTGCTCAGAAAGCCCAAAGATACCAGCAAAAACTTGAAGCGCTCAACAAACTCCCGATTTATCCGGGAGTCGAAGATCTTATATATAAGGTACGGGTGGCTCGGTTACGCTTAGGATTAGTCACGGGAGCATTACGTTCAGAAGTCGAGTGGATTCTTAAACAAGCTAACCTATTCTCGTATTTTGAGGTTATTGTTGCTGGGGATGAAGTGCAACAGAGCAAACCCCATCCTGAAGGCTATTTACGTGCGGTAGAGCGCTTTAATCAACTCGATCCCACCCTACAACTCTCTCCTCAATGCTGTCTGGTGATTGAAGATACTCCGGCAGGCATCTTAGCTGCCAAAAGTGCCGGAATGCAAGTTGTTGGAGTCGCTAATACCTATCCTTTCCACATGATTCAACGGCAAGCCAATTGGACAGTAGACTACCTCCATGAGCTAGAGCTAGACCGCGTAAAAGCCTATTTTGAGCCGTCTGCCCTTCCCTTCCCCAATACAGAATGATAAACTAGAGGCTATCTGGGGAATTAGCTCAGTTGGTAGAGCGCTGCGATCGCACCGCAGAGGTCAGGGATTCGAGTTCCCTATTCTCCATTAGGCAATATAGCGCAGCGCGCTAGGCAAGAGGGATAGGATTACTCTATTACTCTATTACCCATTACCAGCCTATATAGCAGCGAAAGGAAGTAGAGTGCCTCCCTATTCCCTATTCCCTATTCCCTATTCCCCAGCGCAAAGCGCTGTATCACTCCAAAAAATCGTAGGGAGGAATGGGATCGCTGAGGTTCAAATCCCAATCTGGGCAAAGTTCTTGCCAGGTAAAGAGGTGTTGTTCTAAGAGCGATCGCCGATCTTTTTGTGCTAACCAAAACAGTTGCCATTTATCCTCTTGGGGTTCGGGAATAACAGCCTCTGGATATAATGCTAGCACTTGTTCTGTCAGCGTTTCCCATTGTGAATTTTGCTGGTTTTGATACTCTTGCTGCTGCTGATATCGTTGTTTCTTGGCCAGAAAATAGGCTTTTCCCTTTTGTTCCTTGTCTAAAGGAGGAAGCTCTAGGGGCTTGGGAAATGCCTTTAAGATATATTCCCCTTTCCCGTCTAAGGTATTGAGGGTGTTTAGATACTGGTCTTGATGGGTAGTAAGATGCTCTTCTAGGGCGAGGCGATCGCGAAAACAATGGTAAAACTTGAGAGGTAAAATTGTGGTTTTGGCAAATAAATCACAGACCACAACTCCATAATGAATATAAGCTTGTTCTAGCAGTTGATCGTCTTGCACCAGCGCTTCCATTTTAGTCGGCGATAGTTGTGGCTCAGTAATCGCGGCTAACGTCCCAGTCGTAACGACCTCTAAATCTCCAACTAATCCCGGAGGCAGTTCTAGAGGTGTTTCTGGCGTTTTAATTAAAGCGTAAGTATACATGATTGTCCATAATCCATCCCCGCGATCATACCCTTGCTAGGAACCTCACTAACGATACATCGTCTAATTGCACCAACCGGTAACAGGGTTTAATTTTTAATTCCCCCACACTTGGCCCGGAAAAAAAGACAGGTTACCGTAGAACAGAGCAAAGTCCTTACCAAGACCTTCGCCAATTATTAAGCCCAGTCAAACCCAACCTAACCTACGGGACAAGGGCGAAGGGATTGCTTAACCCATAACGATATTATTATGTCTAAATTAGTTGAACGGATTAATCTTACCGCCCATGCTCAGTTAGAAAAATCTCTCGGTTATACAGGCGATCGCCGTTGGGTTGCCTGGCACTGGGATAGTGATATTGGACAACTGATGTATAGTGATGGGGATGATGTCGGAGCGGGTCAGGCGATCGCCTGGCAAGTCTTTCTTCAACATCCCGAAGTCGATCCCATCGTTGAACCCTACCATCTCGAACAAGAAGAAAATTGGCTGCTGCTTGACCGCACCTCCCGCCAGTTTTATGTAGGTGAAGGTCAAGCGATTCAAAGCTTACTCGATAACCCAGAAAGCTTACGCCTACTCGCCCAGCTTGATGGCAATACTAACTCCATTCAAGATACCGCAGACACGGTCAAACAAACGTTCAATCAGTGGAGTCAATCAGACGCAGGACGCTTACTAAAAACTGTTCTTCCTGTGGGTGTGGGAATAGTACTGATCGCTGGACTTGGATTTGCTGCTTGGACGTGGCTTAAACCCAGACTGCAAGAACAACTGAGCCAAACGGTTACCCGCACCACCTTTGCTCCAGGTTATAGCTGTGGTATTGGAGGAACCGGCGATTTTTCGGGCTATGTAGCCCATGAAGTTGGCGATAATGCTCCGCATCGCTGGCGCGATCGCGAATTACACTTAATTAGTATCTATGAAGCTCATTGGGATCATAGTGGAGGTTATCATCCTACCAGACAAGTAGATATCCAGGTTGAAAGACGCGATCGGCCCATTATTCTAGCCCTCTCTGCTTACGAACCCGTACAATGGCATCTCAGGACTGCTCCTGGGGTGAAAATCGAGAAAATTATCATTAATGGCTATTACGATCAGGCGATCGTCGGTGCAGAAGGTATTCCTGTCGAAGAATACAGTTATCACCAAACTGGAAATATGTTGGGCATGATTCACTACAATTGGGGTGAAGCTTCCGCCACTGCCAATAGTCAATCCTTAGTCGCTCAATTACAAAGCCAGACTCAAATTCCCCTGACCTCTTTTCAAGGATGTTATCGCGGAACCAGTTTTGAACTGAAATAAATATCCCTCTTTTGTCATCCCCTTCTTCCGGTGGGAGAAGGGAAATCACCCTACATAAACTAAATAGACTTTAAGGGGTGGGATTAGGATAAATAGAATGAACTGCATTAATTTCTGCAATAATTTCTTGAGATATTTGAATTTCGATGGTATTAATATTTTCTTGCAATTGCTCCAGGCTAGAACATCCAATAATGGTACTGGTTACAAACCAACGCGAACGAACAAATGCTAGAGCCATTTGCAAGGGAGTTAAGGCAAACTTTTGAGCGATCTTAACGTAAGCAGATACAGCTTTTTCAAAATTTGGCTTCTGATATCTTTGATCAAATCCAGGAAATAATTTTAATCTTGATTTTGGGGGAATTGTCTGCATATATTTTCTAGTCAGATGACCAAAAGCCAACGGGCTATACGCTAATAATCCCAGTTTATGAAAGCGACAACTTTCCGATAAATGTATTTCAAAAATACGATTAGTTAAATTATAGGCATTTTGAATAGCAACAACTTTCGGCAACTTCAATTCTTTGGCAACACGACAAAATTCACAGACTCCCCAAGGGGTTTCATTGGATAATCCCACATAACGGATTTTACCAGCTTTTACTAAATCGCTGAATACTTCTAGCTGTTCCGCAATCGGAACTGTTTCTCGTTCATGGGAAGGGTTATAATGGATTTCCCCAAATACTGGGACATAGCGATCGGGCCAATGAATATAGTATAAATCAATATAATCTGTTTGTAAGCGGCGGAGACTTTCATTAATAGCTTGTTCAATATTAGTACGATCGACCCGGCGATTTTTGCCACGAATCCAGGGAAATCGCGGCCCAGCTCCTGCTACTTTAGAAGCAATAATTAATTGATCTCTAGGTTGGTTAACTAACCACTGACCAATCGCACTCTCACTGTTCCCCTGAGTTTCAGCATTACCCGGCAGTGGATAGAGTTCAGCCGTATCAATAAAATTAATTCCTTGAGAAACAGCATAATTGAATTGCTGATGAGCTTCCTGTATGGTAGTTTGACTCGCAAAGGTCATCGTTCCCAAGCACAATTCAGATACAGATAAATTGCTATGACCTAATGGATGATACTTCATTTATTTAATCCCGATTGACTAATAAAGTTTACCACCAGACAAGTACAGGTAATAGGACTCAAGGGGTGAGAAGAAGGCTAAAGAGGAAATACAGCGCTTCGCGCTGCTATGAGGTACATTGTTGATCGTAGATGTGAGTTGTCATTGCGACCGCAGG
>DDLS01000201.1 GCA_002340255.1 Cyanobacteria bacterium UBA2566 | reverse complement strand
CCGTTACAGCGCAAAGCGCTGTGATGAAACACAAGCTTGAATTCTCAAAGCCATGTACCACAACCCTATTCCCTATTCCCTATTCCCCAGCGCTTTGCGCTGTATATAGCGTTCTCGTTCTGCCCCCAGAAGTTTTTCTGTGGCAATATCCAGATACAATGAAATCTTCTCACTCAGGAGTTAAGCAACTGTAGGAGTCAGTATCGCGGGAGTCAGTGCTATGGTTGCGATCGCTCCACTTTTGTTTTCATGAATTAGTGAACCGTCTGAGCAAATTGTCGAATAACTCATCGATTTTCTGAGGATCGGAAACTAATGTCCCACGCTCATCACGAAATGTCCGATCTCGTTCGCCCTTGAATGATAGCCAATTAAAACTGGTAGTGACCGCAAACTTAGTATCTGAAATCAGGATCTTAGCATGGGTATCTCCCAAGCGTTTAAGTGTGAAGCATGTAGAGTATCGGTTTGCTAATTTTTGTAGAGCTTTTTCAGCCTTAATATCTTGTGAATAACGATTTTCGTCTTTCTCTCCCAAACCATATCCAATAAAAACTTGGACTCCTCGTTTGAGTAGATTCTCAAACTCCTGAAGAAACCATCGGTTGACTGAATTACCCCGAATCCACGGAGAAATAATCATTAAACGTTCCTGAGTGTCTTTCAAAGCCTCTTCTAGTAGAGGACGATGATCGTACATTTCTAGCAAACGTATAGGACAAGAAGAAATAACAAAATCTAGTTGAGCTTTAAGTTCTGCTATCCTTTCATCCTTTTCGTGCAATTCTTGACGTAATTCATCTTTTTCATTGACATCATCTATCCGATCTAGCTGCTCCTGTGTAGATTTTATCTCAGATTCTATTTGAGAGGTAACTAAAGCTACTTCCTCAGCTACATTATCTAGATCGACTAAATTCTCCAAATGATTATTTACAAAGTCGTTTCCTAAAATCTCTTTTGCAAGTTTGAGAGGCTCATTTTCCTGCAAAGCATCAAGAATCTGGCTTCTAATTTTCTTGGCTCCATTTGAACGAGCGAAGGTAGCCTCATGCTCGCTCGATAGGATGTCATCAACAATAAATGCGACTTGAATTTCATCACTATCTTTTGCCTTGTAAATAAGTGCAGTAGATGGCTGGAAAAATCTTTGCCTACGCTCAATTGCCTTTAATGCTAATACATCTAACTCATTTTGATTCTTAGGGTTCTGACTTTTGCTATTCCCAAGAATTTCACGAATAATTTTGTCAATATCCTTAATACTCAAGTCAGATAATTCTGGAGGACGCTTAGGTGAGGGTTCAATTTCCACGACACCTTCGTCTCTTAAATTTCTTGGCTTTAGTAACATCTTCTCAGATTGTCCGTACCAACGCGGAGTTCGCAGAAGTCCATCAAAGTTAATATCGAAAGTTCGTTCCTCTGGAACAATAATTTTAGCTTCTCCTAAAGTCCTCTCACCCTTCTTAGTTAGTTTCCATGTTTGAATCGGTGAAGCATCAGGAGCAATTAAATCTATATATTCACTCAGTCTAAGATTTACCATTGCCTCCCTCGTTGTTGAGAATTCCAAACCTAAAAATCCTGCGATTTCCTCTTCAGAAGATAACCCAGCATCAATCGATCTTAGAACAAACTCTTCAATTGGCGGAATAGACTTGCGAATTTGAGTCAGAATATCAATGGTAATTTTATAGACAGGCAAACCCACTTCTTGGCAACTAACTAAGTCAAAGCCAGGACGGTTATCATAGCGACGTAGATCCTCAGAAGAGATAGAAATAAACTCTGATTCCCGGTTCATCAGCTTACCTCCTTACAAATGCAGTCTTCTGAATTTTGTTCAATGTAGCGTAAAACATGACTCAAAGGGCTATGAATCAATGACCGACAAAACTGATGATCGCCTACAATTAAAAGACCAACCCGACCTCTAGATAAGGCAACATTCAACCTAGCTTCATCGCGTAAAAAGCCGATTTTTCCATCTTTGTTGGAGCGAGTGATAGAATAAATTAGGATATCAGCTTCACGTCCCTGAAAAGCATCAACGGTATTGCACTCAATTGCTAATGCCTGCAAGCTACGTTGTTTTGCATCTAACCTACGCTTCAGCAATTTCAACTGTGCCGCATAACCACTTAAAACTGCTACTTTATAATTCCTCTTGGCTTCCGTAGCTGCTTGATTTAGTTGCTTCAACCATTGAAAGATGACAGTAACTTCACAGGAATTATTAAAGCTAGAATTAGCACTTTGCTCGCGACTATTAGGAAGTTTTGATGTCGTTAGCCACGTAACAGGTTGGGGTAAAGCTTTACTTAAAATCTTATCAATTTCAGGTCCGCTACTTTCTAGTTTACCATCATAGAAACAGGTACTAATGAGTTTACCAATTGGTTCTACCATTCGATGTTGAGTAGCCAGCAGTTTCTGGCATTCATCCGGTAAAACTTTTAGAAAGCGATCGAACAAAGTTTCCCGAACATCTTCTGGAGTTAATTCGTATTGCTCAAGAAAACCAGTATTTCGACTGGCTTCATCTTGAAAGGGTGGAAGTTGTTTTGGATCTCCTACCAACAGCCACTTGATAGAACGCGACATTGGTACTAAGACTTCTGTCGCAGTTGCTTTGGAAGCCTCATCTACAATACAAAGGTCAAATTCAGAATCATTAATTGCCCTTGAAATGCCGATACAAGTTCCAGCAACAAGTTGCGATCGCTTAATTAATGGATCGTTAAATCGTTCATTACGACCAAATTGATCGAACCATTCTGTTTGCAGGTTTATAAGTTGCTGAAGTGATTTAGCGTTGGGTGCATTTGGGTCAATCAAATTATTGCTCTGATGCTCTAGCTCTACACTGGTCAATTTTAATAACTCATTAGCTTTGAGTTTAGTTATTCCCTGAAGACGCTTGACTTTTTGCTTTTGTTCATCTCGTAAATATTTTGCCTTTTTCTGTAATTCTTCGATTTCTTCGTTTAATTGGCTAAACTCTTGTTCTTGTGCCGCTAATATTCTTCGTTTTTGTTTTCCTTTCAAACTTACTAAATCAGGGTAATTTTCTTCTTTTTCTTGCTTTCGACGCTGTAGTTCTACCCTCAAGTTTTCTATCTCTAGCACAATATTTTTGAGATCCTGGAATAAGATTGCTTTCTCCAAATGTTTTTGAGATATTCCATGATTCACCGACCAATCAGCTAGAAAATCTTGACCTTTTGCTAGTGCATCCTCGCGCCACTTCTCCATTTGCTCCTCTAAAAGTAATGAGTGAACACCTTCTGAAACTCTTTCGGGACTGCCAATTCGGATGAGTTTCAAGTTGGGATTCTTAGCTTGAATCCGTTCTAATGCATTATCTAGCGCAACATGAGTCTGAGAGCTAAGTAAAATTCGTGCTTCAGGATTTTGTTGAAGTGTTTGTAGAATAACTTCCGTGATAAAAGTTGTTTTTCCTGTACCTGGTGGTCCCTGTACCAATAAAAAGTCTTGCATTGAGAGAGCAGATATCACGACTTCCTGCTGTGATGCGTTCAAATCCTGGATAAACTGAACTTCAGACTCTAAAGTAGGAACTTTAATCTCATCAGGGTTGATTAATAGATTTCGCAAATCAGAACGAACAGCGCGATCGTATCGAATGGCATCTAAAGCACTTTTCTGTCGATTAATCGCAATTTCAGCCAATCGAGTATCGAAAGAAAGTTCACCCTGTTGAGGTAGTCGATCTGTTTGTCCGTATCTAACATATAGATGTAATTCATCACTTTCTACCTCTATAACATCTCCACCTAATAGGCTGAACCCCTTAGAATTTTTGACATGACGAGACTGCCCAACAATATCATCTTCAGGCAATTCTGCTAATTGAAAAATGACTCGATTACGATCGGTTTTGAAGGTAAGATACTTAAGAGATTTCTCCCTCTGCTCTTCCCAATCAGTCTTAGCTCTCAGGATATCCCACCAAACTCGAAATATTTGCTCCTTCTCTTCTTCAACTCTTGTTTGTCTTAAGTTTGCCTCATGTTCTTCAATCGATAACCTCAATTCCCGGATAACATCCTCTGCTTCCCATTTGACTATAGGTTTCCCAAATTTAAATTCATAAAGAGGTTGCCAAGAGCGCTCGCGATTCTGTTCAAGAATAGCACTTGAAAAGCTCTGAGCATTAATTACAGCTAAGTGATCTTGCTCTGCTGCAACTAGATATCGGTATGAAAAACCAAAAACTGAGTATTTATTGTCTGAATATAAACCATTATTTTTATGGTCTATTTTTTTTAAAAAGCCACATCCTGAATTTAAATCTTCAAGTAAATTTATCTCTATTTCTTTTTCAGATTGCTCAAACTCGTTCTGAAGATTTCTTAAGGCGCTCCGAGTAAGCTGTAAGTAGCAAGTATATTGTCGGCTTGTTTGTGAACGAGATCGCTTCTGCTGAATAGCATCTATTTCTGCTAACAAGACTTCTGCATTGAGTTGCCGTTCAGCAGGATCTTTTGCAACTGAACGTTCAATAATCTCGATAATTTCGGGCGGTGCGTCAAGATTAGCGATCGCCGTTTGAATACTAGCGTAGTCAACAAGGTCAACATTTGTCAGGCATTTTAGTGTCACTACCCCAAAACTAAATACATCACGGGTATATGGGTACGATCCATCGTCCTCTTCTGGTGGCGTGAAGGGACGAGAAACGAATTCTCGCAATGTGACAGTCGGCTGAAAATAACTTCTAAGTTTTGAGATGCCAAAATCAGCTAACTTTATTCTGCCATCTTGCCCAACTAGAATGTTGCTGGGTTTGATATCTCGATGCACACATTGACGTTCATGTGCAAATGCAAGGGCTTTCAGTATTGGCAGAGCAAGCCTTTCCCAGTAAGAGTCCCATCCGTCTAAGGGTGACTCTTTAAGAAGTCCTTCTAAATTGTTCTCCACCCAGTCCAAAACCAGGAATTGTTCTTTGGTTTCTTTATCTTGCCCTGAGTCAAGAAGATCAATAATGCTAGGGTGTTTGAGTTGTGCAAGAATTTGCTTTTCACGTCTGAACGATTCTGATTGAATTCCTAGCTTAATTTGCCCATGTTTAAAGACTTTGACTGCTACTTGCTGACCCTCTTTTTGGTAGTCATTGGCCTTATATACGTCTGCCATTCCACCTGAACGGGGGTTAGGCAGTAGTAGGTAGCGATCGTTAATAATGCGAGGCATGGTTGCGTGTTTAACTGGTTAAGTTAAGTCTTCCTTCCATCTTAGCCCAGCCCTGCATTACTGGGTAGATTTTCCTGTGAATAGGTGATAACATTACCACTAGCAGAGGGTAGTTCAATATCTGTTTCCCTGGCGTTACAGACTTAAGCGAAAGCAGAACTGGGTGATTTTAGGCAGATCGCCACCCTCATCTATCCTACCCCTCTTCAGAATCCCACCGAGATCTAAAAGCAACTTACCAATGGGCGATCGGTAATGGTAGATTAAACCCATACTCTCTAACCATGAGGAGAAAAAATGAAACTTCGCAACCTACTCATTGGTGCTGGTGTCGCCGCCGTCGGTGGAATTGGCACAAAAATGGCAGTTGATTATTTTCGCAACCGAGGTAAAGAGGAACCTGTAGCAGGAAACCTCAATGATGATGCAGCCGCAGAAGCCGCAGAACAAGCTGCCGTAGCCCAAATGGCTTCTTACTCTTCTGGCGACCCAGTAATTCAGTATGTGAGTGTAGAACCAGAGTCTGTACAAGGCTTTTTAGATGCGAGTTTTGGCGCTCCTGGGCGCTATGTGCCCACCCGTGCCCCCAAAATCTTTGACTACCAAGACACCCAGTATATGGTGATTTGGGCTTACGATAACAACAAAGAAAAGAATCAAATGTTGGCATTTGTCTATACCGATGCCGGGCGGCAAATGGTCGCTAGTGTAGGGTATACCGCAGATGCAACAGACTATAACATTAACCTGCAAGAGACTCCCATGGCAGTCGAAGTTAATGGCGAGCAAATCACTTCCGGTCAAGGTGAAACTGGCGGCACGGATGAAGTCGATTTCATCCTCGCCGGTTCTTAAAATATAACGTAAGGTATAAGATGCTCAGAAACCCGGCTTCTTGAAGCATCCCTTCGCCAACATCGAAAATGTCTTTATGGGTAGGTTCGGTTGAAAAATAAAACCCAACCTACCGAAAAATAGTAAAGGTATTATTGAAGAAGCAGAGTTTTACAAATAAACCGATATCGATTAACAATTAAGTTAATTATTAACTCAATTATTGATTAGATTTCTGTGCTTGAAACTCAGATAATGCTTGATTCATCTGATTCACCCGCCGACACAAAATGCGAATAATATAGACCGCTACCCCTGGCGAAACCTCGATCGCTTCATACAATTGCTGTTGAGTTAACAAAAGTACCTCACATTCGTCAACTGCACGGACAGAAGCGGAGAGGGGCGCAGCATTGAAAATCGACATCTCGCCGAAAAAATCCCCCTTACCCAATTGGGCTAACACTGCATGATCCTTAACGACTTCAACTTTCCCTGATAAAAGAATATACAGTAATCCCCCCTTTCGCCCTTCATCAAGAATCAAATGACCGGCAGGATACCATAATTCCAGTAAAGCAGCATTGAGATGTTCCAAAATTTCCTCATTCTCAATTTCCTGGAAAATGGGAACTTGCCGCACAATTGCCAAACGTTCATTGAGATCTAGCATAGAAACTTACCTTTGGTTGTTTTGAAAGGGTCGATCTCGGTCGTCACAGACCGACTTATCTACAGTGACAGAAAAAATGACTCAAAAACTAGAGAGCTTGCGACCAACAATGGCTAGGTAGTCTAAGGAACGGTTATCCATATACCCTCGATGTCGGTAGGTTTGGGTCTCAACTATCTCAAAGATGTTGGGATTGTTGACCCAGGAATTTTGCTGGTGAAATCCTGCTTCACTCTCATCTTCCCAGAAATACTGAGCGACATTAAAAGTGACCCATCCCTGGGGAGTAATCTGATTAAAGATGAAACTGAATTCTTCTCCAATGTGACCTGGGGCAATGGCTGAACAACACATTAAGCAGTTGAAGTCTCGATTTGTAAATGTATTCCTACTCCCTTGATGCAAAAGATTAAACTCTCCCACATAGTAATTTTCATAAATACCAGGGTACTGACGTTGAGCCGCTTCTGCCGCTTCGGGAATTCGATCAATTCCTACAATAGAGTTCACCCCTAAGTTGGCTAAAGTTTGGCCCACTAGGCCGGTTCCTGCTCCCATATCTAGCACTACCATATCTTCAATTTTACCGCCAGCTTGGGTAAATTGTTTCACCAATAAAGAACTAAGGACGCTATGGGATTGGTAGTCTAACTGATTCATCACATATTCGTAGAGAAAGTTGATTTTATAGATTTCAGAGTAGTTGTGTAGCCGAATTTTTCGCTTTTGTCCATTCTGGATTAACCAGAAAAACTCTTCATGAATGGTTAGGTCGCGGACACTTTCCAGCTCTGGTAATTCTATTTCAAAATCCACGTTCTCAATGTCCATTGTTCGTCTGTGTAATAGTATAAAAGGTTGGTTCGTCGGTCTTGATTGGCTATAGATAACCAGGCGATCGCCAATTCCAGACTCCGATCGCCTAACTTACCACTCGACTGAGCAGATGATATTCTGATCGGTGTAGGGTCAGCTTTATTTACAGGAAAAACCGGTGCTGGACATTAAACAAATCCGAGACAATCCCCAACAGGTTCAAGCGAAACTGAACAGTCGAGGGCCAGATTATGACCTCCAGACTATTTTAGACCTCGATCGCCAACAACGAGACCTAGAAACGCAACGCAGCCAACTGCAAGCGAAAAGTAACGAGATTGGCAAACAGGTGGGGCAAAAGATCAAATCGGGAACTTCACCCCAATCCCCGGAAATTCAGGCACTGAAGGAGGAAGGAAACCAAGTTAAGGCCGAACTTGCCCAACTCGAACCCCAAGAAAAAGACCTGAAAGCCCAAGTCGCCGAGTTACTCCTGCCCTTACCCAATCTTCCTGATGATTCTACCCCAGTGGGTAAGAGCGAGGAAGAAAATGTGGAAGTGCGGCGCTGGGGGGATGAATATTTACCCCAGACTCCGAATATTCTCCCTCACTGGGAAATTGGGGAACAATTGGGCATCTTGAATTTTGAGCGATCGGTGCGGATTGCCCAAAGTCGCTTTGTGACGTTAATGGGGGCTGGAGCAGCTTTAGAGCGAGCGTTAATTTCGTTTATGCTCGATCGCCATATTCAGGCCGGTTATACAGAAATTATGCCCCCCTTCCTGATTAATAGCGACTCTCTCACCGCTTCTGGGCAATTACCAAAATTCGCTGAAGAGAGCTTTAAGTGTGAAAAAGACGATCTGTGGCTCACACCCACCGCAGAAGTCCCTATTACTAGCCTCTATCGGGATGAAATCCTCAACGCAGACGAGCTACCTCTCTATCATTGTGCCTTTACCCCCTGTTTCCGTCGGGAAGCAGGAAGCTATGGACGGGATACGCGAGGCTTAATTCGGCTGCACCAGTTTAATAAGGTAGAGATGTTTAAATTTGTGCGTCCGGAAACCTCAGCCGAGGAGTTAGAAGCCCTCGTACAGCAGGCAGAGTCAGTGCTGCGAGCATTGAAATTGCCCTATCGGGTAATTGAATTATGTACTGGAGATTTAGGCTTTTCTGCCGTGAAAACCTATGATTTAGAGGTGTGGTTGCCCTCGTCAGAGAAATATCGGGAAATTTCCAGTTGTTCCAACTGTGGCGATTTTCAGGCACGACGCGGTAATATTCGCTTCCGCGAGGCAAAGAAAAAAGGAACCCAATATCTCCATACTTTAAATGGATCGGGGTTGGCGATCGGGCGCACGATGGCGGCTATCTTAGAGAATTATCAACAACCCAACGGTGCGGTGACTGTTCCGGAAGTCCTGCAACCCTATTTAGGACGGGAAGTTTTGTAGGGAATTACCGCCTACAATAAGGAAATAGTGTTGTTCAGTGTTCAAGTTTATCAACTCCTATGGGTTATTTGGCAGCGATCGCAGTTCTTGTAGTTTTGATTATTGTGCATGAATTGGGCCATTTTTTGGCCGCCCGTCTACAGGGGATTCATGCCAACCGGTTTTCTTTAGGCTTTGGCCCCATCTTATGGAAATATCAGGGGCCAGAAACAGAATATGCGATTCGAGCCATCCCCCTAGGGGGGTTTGTCGGATTTCCAGATGAAGACCCCGATAGTACCATTCCCCCAGATGACCCCGATTTACTCAATAATCGTCCCTTATTAGACCGGGCGATCGTCATTAGTGCCGGGGTAATTGCCAATTTGATTTTTGCCTATCTGGTTTTGGTGCTTCAGTTTGGGTTTCAAGGGGTTCCCGATGGCATTAATTATCAACCCGGAGTTTTAGTCCCTCAAGTCCTTTCCAGTGATACTCCTGCGGCTCAAGCCGGTATTCGTGTCGGAGATATTATCGTTAGTATCGATGGCCAACAATTAGGGGCTTCAGAACGTGCGATTGGTGTAGTCCAAGAAACCATTCAATCGGCTCCCAACCAACCGTTAAACTTAACCGTTGAACGGGAGAATAAAATAATTCCGTTGCGAGTCACTCCTCAACCCGGGCCAGATGGAAAAGGACGGATTGGGGTACAGTTATTTCCCAATGGTACGCCCACCTATCGATCGCCTCAAAGCCCGTTTGAAGTTTTAGGTTTAGCCGCAGAGCAGTTTGAAGATATTGTGGTGCGGACGGTTCAAGGCTTCGGTCAACTGATCACCAATTTTAGCTCTATGGCTGGTCAAGTGGGTGGGCCGGTGAGAATTGTGGAGGAAGGGGCTAAGTTAGCGCGATCGGATTCCGGCAGTTTACTCTTTTTTGCTGCCATTATTAGTGTCAATTTGGCGATTTTAAATATCTTGCCTCTACCTGCCCTCGATGGAGGTCAATTGGCATTTCTCTTAGTTGAAGGATTGCGGGGTAAACCCTTGCCCACTAAAGTCCAAGAAAATGTCATGCAAACTGGAATTATGTTGTTATTAGGTTTGGGAATTTTCTTGATTATTCGCGATACCACCCAATTGGAGTTTATTCAACAACTACTGGAGTAATCCCAGTTCTGTATGATGGCGCTTAACAAGGGGCCCCAGCCCCTTGCCTGTCCTCATTCATGGATAAGGTTAAGAATCAGATTCTAATAATTCGGCGATCGCCTGTTGCTCTTTTGGAGGCACAGGCGGTGGCACAGCACGGGTATCCGTAATCAACCAATCTAAAGCAGCCGATCGCACATCAATCGATGCGCCGGTTTTATCCACACAATAGCGTCCAAAGACCAGTTTATCGATCAGCCGCACATCTGCACCCAGGCGAGAATACTCAAAAATTACACTATTTTCCACCGTCGCCCCGCTACAAATATGACAACTCGGGCCAATCATGGCCGGGCCGACAATTTTCGCGCCATCTTCAATCTTAGTCATGCCGCCAATATAAACAGGGCCAGTAATATCCACCTTATCCCAATTAATCGCCACATTGAGACCGGTATAAATGCCAGGGGCAACCTCGTGTCCAGGAATCGACACATTCTTAATTTCTCCGAGCAGCACCCCACGCACTGCTCGCCAATAGTCCGGCACTTTGCCAATATCAACCCATTGGAAATCCATGGAAATGCCATAAAATGGCGCTCCCATTTCCACTAACTTAGGAAACAATTCGCCTCCAATATCATACTCCTGGCCAGAGGGGACATAATTAAGCACTTCTGGCTCAAAGATATAAATCCCGGTATTAATATCTGTGCTAATGGCTTCTTCAACGGAGGGTTTTTCTTGGAAGGCCTTCACCCGTCCATCCTCATCGGTAACAATTACCCCATAGCTAGAAACTTGCTCTTTCGGAACAGATTTCATAATCACCGTGGCGATCGCTCCTTTTTCTTTATGCCACTTAACCGCCTTCGTCAAATCCAAATCAATCAGGGCATCGCCACACAGAACCACAAAGGTATCATCAAAAAATGGATTATAATCTTGAATTCGGCGCATTCCGCCTGCCGAGCCTAATGCGTCCCCGACCAAAGTTCCATCAGATTCAATTCTTCCTTCAAAAGAATAAGCAATTTGAACCCCAAACCGTTGTCCGTCCCTAAAATAACTTTCGATTTCATTGGCCAAGTGGCTCACATTGACCATCACCTGGTCAAAACCATGCTGGCGCAATAGTTCCAGGAGAAACTCCATTACCGGTTTTTGTAGGATGGGAATCATCGGTTTGGGAATGGTGTAAGTGATGGGGCGGACACGAGTTCCCTTACCAGCCGCCAGAATCATGGCTTTCATAATTGTCTATTCCTCAACCACAGTTTTTTGATCACTACGGGTGTTCCAATAGCCTAATCGGGATTGGCCGATCGGGTTTTGGCGTTCGATAACAACCTGATCCATATTTATATTAGATTATCAGTGATTCTACTCTTTAACCTTGGAATCTGTCGATTTTTGGGTAAAAAATCCTTAAGCCGGACTCAGTTCGCCCAGAACACGGATTTTTAGGTCTTGGTAAAATTCTTCTTGCTTTAATTCGACTTTGGATTGGGCAGAGAGCAAAAGTAAACCCCAAAATGTGCCCACGCGATCGCATTGGGGATGGGAGACGAGCAGTTGCTCGAGTTCCAGCCATTCCGGTTGCTCTTCCTCAACTGACCCATATTGACTGAGAAATTTCTCTAATTTTTCCGCCACTTCTGATAAATTTTCCTCATGAGCCAACTGACGGATAACTTTGGCTGTTTGAGCGCGAGAAAGGGCGCGACGACGCGGTGACTTCTCCGAGCGATCAGCGAGCGTTTGGCTCATCGTTTGCAGTTGATCGATCAGCTCTTGCAGAGTCACTCGCCGTTGTTTCAGAGGTCTAGCAATGGCTCGGCGACGCAGTTGGTTTTCTAAGCGGAAAGGAATCCGAGGACGATTGCCATCAGGCCGATCGTCATAGTCCTCCATTTCGGCTGCTAAGTCTTCTGGAGAGAGGTCATTACTATCTTCTTCTAAGCTTTCGGCTTTTAAGAGGACTAACATGGAAGCATAGAGAAAAACTTGGCCAGATTCTGATAAGTCCGCCCGATTCACACTCTGGTCTTCGGGAGTCATGGCAGCACGGGCGTTGAGCTGCTCTAAGACGCGATCGATCACATCAATAACTTGCACATCCCAAGGATCGATTTCCCCCCGTTGAGCCATTTCGATCAGTAAAGAAATCCCCATATCTTGGGGAGAAGGGGAGGATTGCCACGATCGCAATTCCTCTGGTCGATCCGACTCCAAGGGAGGCAAAGAAGCAGAATTCATTAAGTGTGGACTCCAGATCGCGCTAGACTGCTCTTCTACTATAGCGAAGGGGTAGTTTTAGGTTATAGGCAGGGTAATAGTAAAGATACAACCGCGATAAAACTCCGTTTCGCTGGCACAAACGCTCGCTGAATGGCAGGTCAGTTTACCCCCATGTTTTTCTTCCACAATTTGCCGACTAATCGAGAGTCCTAAACCCGTCCCTTGTCCATAGGCTTTCGTGGTATAGAGATGATCGAATATTTTATTGCGAATCTCTTCGGGGATACCCTTACCATTATCTTCAATCGTAATGATCGCTTCCCTTTGGGAAGGCGACAATTGGGTTTGAATCGTAATTTGGTTGGGATTGCTTTCAATCTCTTGGAACGTGCGTCCCTGATTCGATTCATCTAAGGCATCAATGGCATTCGCCAGCAAATTCATAAACACCTGGTTCAGTTGACCCGGATAGCAGGTGATTTCCGGCACATCTCCATACTTTTTGATAATGGCGATCGCCGGGCGCTCCTGGGTTGCTTTCAATCGATGTTTGAGAATCAGCAAAGTACTATCAATTCCCTCATGGATATCACTACTAACCTTACTCGTTATATCCGATCGCGAAAACGTTCTCAAAGACCGACTAATATTACGAATCCGATCTGTCCCTTCGTGCATTGAACCAATCAAATCTGGCAAATCCTTCAGCAAAAAATCCAATTCAATCTCTTCATAATGATCTTGAATTTCTAGATCCGGTTCTGGATAACATTTTTGATATAAATTTAGATGTTCAATAATATCCTGAATATACTGCTGGGCATGGCTTAAATTTCCCATAATAAACCCCACTGGGTTATTAATCTCATGGGCAACCCCTGCCACCAATTGACCCAATGTAGACATTTTTTCATTTTGCACCAACTGCACCTGAGCATCTTGCAAATCTATAAGCGCCTGTTGCAACTCGGCAGTTCGCTCGTTTACCCGTTGTTCCAACTCTTGAGTTAGCCCTTGCAGGGCTACCTCAGCACGATTTTTCTCTTCGATTTCTTGCTTCAGCATTTCATTTTGTTCGGCTAACTTCTCAGCCATCTTCCTCAGCCTCAAATGTAGCCTTACCCTAGCTAACACCTCTTCTTGAGAAAAAGGTTTAGTAATATAGTCAACTGCTCCTAACTCCAGTCCTTTTACCTTATCCACCGTATCGGATAAAGCTGTCATAAAAATAACGGGAATAGCTTCCGTCTCCGGATTGGATTTTAACTGTCTACAGGCTTCAAATCCATCAATACCCGGCATCATAACATCTAGCAAAATCAAATCTGGAGGGGCGTAGTTCACCTTTTCTAAGGCACTTTCTCCATCTCTAGCAACCCTAATCTCAAATCCAGATTCATCAAGAAAATCAGATAAAACAGCTAAGTTGTTTGGATTGTCATCTACAATTAAGATAATATTCAATTCAGGATCGCTATTATTGCTCATGACTGTCTCCTCTGAGGCTCTGATAATGAGTTTCAATGAGTTCGAGTAGTTCTTTTTCCTTAAACTCTTTCGCCAATCGATTGACTTGCTCGCAGAAAGGACTCAGATTCGGATTAGCTTCAGCAATTAAATTCACTTTCTTTTGAATTTTCTTTAGATTTCCTTCCATTGCCAAACGATATAATTCGGCTAGATTTTCTCGATCGGGGATCGAAAGAGTCTTAGAGGATTGAGAGACAATTGGAACCGCCAGATGTTCATCTGTAGTTTCGGTTGATTCCGGTTGAGTAATCCACTCAATATTTAAGCAGCTTTGAATTTGTTCTAGAAGGCGATGAGTGTCTAAAGGTTTAGGTAAAAATGCATTCGCACCGACTTCTAGAGAGCGGTTGCGATCCTCTGCAAATACACGCCCAGAAGAGACAATAATTGGTAAATCTTGCCAATTTTCACGCGATCGCACTTCTTTGATTAATTCAATGCCATCCATAACCGGCATGTCTAAATCAGTAATGATTAAATCGGGTACAAATACAGGCAGTAATTCTAGAGCCTCTTGACCCTGATTCGCTTGCGTGACGGTAAATCCCATAGGTGCTAACAGATTAGTAATAATGGAGGGAGTTTCCCAATGAGCGTCAACGACCATAATGTTGACATTTTCAAGTCCTTCAAATCCAATGATTTCTTTAGATTCAAGAGCAGCAAACTCCTCTGAAAATTGTAACACTTCAGGCAACTCTAAATCGAAAAAGAATAAGCTTCCTTGACCGAGTTCACTTTCTACCTGAATTTCACTGCCCATCATTGCCACTATTTTTTGACTAATGGCTAATCCCAATCCAGTCCCTGAAGCTTTTTTGGAGACATCTCCAACCTGTTCAAACGGCAAGAAAATGGCTTCGAGTTTGTCAGGGGAGATGCCAATACCACTATCTTGAATTTGAAAGCGAATTTTATGGATTTTTTGTTCTTTTGTATGGATCTTCTCTAAGGTTTTGATCTCAAACAAAACTTGTCCAGTATCCGTGAACTTAATTGCGTTTCCGAGTAAATTAATGAGGACTTGACGAATTCGTTTTTCATCAGCATGGATGCCATGAGGTAAGGCTGGATCGGGGGAATAATGAAAGGCGATCCCTTTTTGATCGGCGCGAATTCGACAAATCTCGGCAACTCCGTCTAAAAATGTATTAAAATTGATATCAGAGGGATCGATTTCTAGTTTTCTGGCTTCAATTTTAGACAGATCTAGAATGTCATTGATCAGGGTAAGTAAGTGGGTAGCACATTGGTGAATAATGTCAATCCCGTCTTCTTCTTTTTCGGGGATATTGGGAGAGCGTTTTAAGATTTGAGTATATCCTAGAATACCATTGAGAGGAGTGCGTAATTCATGACTCATGTTGGCGAGAAACTCGCTTTTCGCAGAATTAGCTGCATCGGCTGCTTCTTTGGCTTCTTTTAACTCAAATGTTCGCAATTGCACCCGAATTTCTAATTCCTCGTAGGACTGACGAAATCGAGCCGCCATTTGGTTAAAAGACCGAGATAAAATTTCTAGTTCATGAATTTTAGGTAATCGAGATTGATCGATATTTAAAGTTTGATCTAGGTTGCCTGCTGAAATTGATTCTAAGGCGTGAATTAAGTTCAAAATGGGTTTAGAAATCCAGCGGGCTGTTACTAATCCTAGACTGGCTGCCACGATCAAAGCGAAAAAACACAGTAAAATGGTATTGCGGATATTTTCATAAATAACTCCCCTAAAGTCTGAATCAGGGATGATAACGACAATTAACCAATCGAGACCTTGATTGTTTTCGATGGGAGTAACTTGGACAAATTGTCGTTGATGCTTAAATAAAAAATTGAGTTGATAGGATTCCTGGATTTGCTCAATATTTCCCCCTTCAGTTTGTATCTGTTTTGTGGTTAACCGAATCAGGGCATGGGGACTATTTTCTGCGGCGATCGGAAAGGTGGTTTGGGGTTGATTATTGGAGGAGAGTTCGGGCAGAGAACTGGCAATTAAATCCCCCTGACTATTCATAATAAACGTTTGCCCCGATCGCCCAATCTGTAAGCCTTGTAAAAAATCGTTGATTTGGACTAGGCTGAGGCTGGTTTTGAGAACCCCGGTAATTTGGCCATAGTTCTGGTATAAAGGCTGGCTTGCATTGAGGATGAGTGCTGGGGTTTGATTAGGATAAATCTGTTGTTGAGTCCAAATCAGATCTTTGTTTCTTAGGGCTTCTTGATACCAATTTTCTTGGCGGAGATCCATGAAGGAGTCTTGAGTCGATGATGACTGAGGATTTCCTTGATTATCTAGGGTATAAATATTAATCTTTGGCGAGGGCTTGGGGTTGCTGACAATCCATTCAAACGAGAAAGGAGTCGAATGATGATTAACTGCACGGAAAGAGCCGTCGGTACTCGCAAACCCAATTTGGGCAATCTGGGGAAACAGTTGAATTTGTTGCCATAAGTGGGTGCGAACCGCTACTTCATCATTGATGTTTAATTGACCGCTGGCGATCGCCTGTGCATTAATCTGATTAACTAAATAGGGCGTTTGCAGATAGGTTGCCAGATGCTCATCAATGCGAGCAGTCAGTTCATTTCGCAGTTGAGTCGTCACCTGTTCAACCGCAGTTTCACCATTGCGTAGGGAAAACCAACCGGTTAAACCCACTGCGGCAAAAATCTGAATCAGAAAAGGTACAATTAGAACCCAACCAAGCGGTACTTGTTTAGACTCTGGAAATAAAGGGTTTTTAAGTTTCCCTGCCATGAGCGGGTTTGAAGAGGCGAAAATAAAAGGATGGATTGATGGGATGCAAAAGATTCAACCCTTAATAGTAGCATAAGGTAAAAAGGGGAGAGAAGAGTGTTCGAGGTGAACAGTCTGAATTGAAGATCCCCTTTATCACATCCTCACCGCGCTGTTCTCATTAGGAGTTGACCTGATTACGTGCTTTCCAAGCCAATTCCAGTAATTTATTCCAGCGCTTTTGTAATTGCTTCGGGGTGCAACCAATGGTCGTAGCAATTTGAGCATCCTCAATTCCCGCTTGCTTGAGTTGGAACAGTTGTTGCTGCTCAGGAGCCAATTGATTGAAGAACTGTTGCCATTGGGAAGGAGCCATGCCGAGATTTTGATCGAGATCTGCGCCCAGCCATTGGTGAACCAAATGCCAGTTATGGAAGCGGGAAAATTTCTCTACATGGTACTTAAACCGTTGTTGCAGATAGTCCCGTTGGCGAGGAGTCAAACCGAGGGTTTCATCAATTTCGGTAGCTGAGAAGTCTTGCAGCTTGAGCTTCAGGTAATCGATACAATCCAATTGTTCCTGAGCTTCGAGATATTGGGTTAATTCCCGAATCACGCGATCGCGCAATACTGACTCTGAGGGATCAACCGCACCAGCAACCATTTTCTCCCGAATTTGATGGAGTGCAGGATCTCTACTATACATTTGCGCTTCTTCCGTCTTACCCGACTCCACTGCCATTTCTATATCGACCGACATCTCTTGCGGTTGACGGCGAGAAAACCCTTGCGCTCTGAGGACAATCAAGCGTTGGGAAATGCCCCCCGGTAAATTAATCCGTCGTTTGGCATATTGTTCCGTAAACGCCATATATTCAGCTAATTCTAGGCGAGTGCGAGGGCTATAGTCTTGAGTCAGTTCATTTTCCCGACGGAAAGCTTTGAGGGTTTCCACATAAAAGCTTTGCATGAAGTCTTCAATTAAACTATAGCGAGCCTTAAATCCCAAGCGAGCGCTACTTTTCGCCACATGGCGATATACCATCACACTCAAATTACTATGGAGTTCAGTACGACCTTGATGGGAGCCAAGTTTATAATATTGCAAGCATTTTTCAATCCGGTTATTGGCTAACGTCCGTTGCCAAGATTCAATAATTCCCGATTTTTGAATGCGATCGCTCTTTTGGCAAATGCGCTCTACTTCCCGTGCCATCCGTTTAGCTACACTCTGAATCGAGCGGCAATTAATCTGCATCGCACTGCGAATCTCGCGGCTAATTAACTCTAGTAAAGCGTCTACATCCATTACCGTCTCAGAAGACTCCGGAATTTCCTCCTTAACGGTTGCACAAGAATTAAGAACGGTTAAAGAGGGTTGTTGGTTAATTTGATGGGCGTTAGAGAGGGTAGCAGACTGGCTGGACTTGGTATTCATAATTTCAATCTCCTTTGGGTTGAATGCACTCCGGTGATGACACCGTTTCGGTTGGAATTCCTCGCGCTGTCTATACTCTGACTGTAGGTGTCCCTCAGAAAATGAAGGGGTGCTACTGTGGCACTCTTTGATCTGTGCAGATCTACCCCATCACAAGAGCGCAGGAGAAGACTTGGCGATCGCTCCTCAAAGTGCGATCGTCCAAACCATTGTCAACGCTAGACTTTAAGCTATTTGTAATTCCCTGATTTGGGGGTAGAGTCGCCAACCCCCTAGAGAACTCCTCAGTAGGACAATTGCAGGACTGGCTAAAAAATATAGCTACCGCCTTGGCAGTTAGGACAGACGTATAATTCTGAAACCTAAAATCTATTGCCTTTTGCCTCTTGCTTTTCCCTAGACTGTGTGGGGTAGATGCCTCTGAGATTCCCTGATTCCTTAACCCCTAAGAAGATCATCGAACCCTAGGGGTGATGATCCTCCAGATTAGACCCCTTGCATAAATAAGCAGAACATGAATAGTAATCCAGGAATCCTGTATCTAATACCTATTCCCTATTCCCTCACCTTCTGCAAGAAGTCTATTTAACTTGCTTCAGACACCCAATCCGATGCTGCTTCCCATCCCAGACCTTCACGCACAATTTTTGGTTCCATGGCAGTTAAATCTAAAACGGTGGAAACTTGGGATTGAACCGGTAAACCATCATCAATAATGATATCCACCAGCTTATCGAGACGGTCAAAGAGTTCTTGTGTAGAGGTATATTCGGGAGCGCTGGGAGTAGCGGACATTTCCTCATCACCCACTAAGTGCGCGGAGGTGGAAATCAGAGGATTATCTAGGGCTTTTAAGAGATCTAAGCAAATGGGATTATTGGGCACTCGAATTCCCGTTGTCCGGCGTTTGGGAGACATCACGAGACGGGGAACTGCCTTGGTTGCCGGCAGCAAGAAGGTATAGGGACCCGGAATTAAACGTTTCATAATTCGATAAGCCACATCACTAACTGTGGCATAGCTGGCCACATTGGAGAGAGAAGAACAGAGGAAGGTTAACGGTTTATCATTAGAGAGTTGCTTAATCCGTCTGACGCGCTCGATGCCTGATTTAACATTGAGATCGCAACCGATCGCATACACTGTATCGGTTGGATATAACATCACTGCTCCATCCTGAAGAGCGTTTTTGATCTCTTGAAGGGTTCGCTGTTGCGGTGTTTCTGGATGTAGGGTATACAAGATTGCCATAACTTGAGGGTAGATGAATGAATAAAATAGGGTATCTGGATTGTCCCACCGGTTTAGCCGGTGATATGTGTTTGGGTGCTCTGGTGGATGCAGGAGTTCCTCTAGAATACCTGCAAGAGGAATTAAAATCCTTACAGATTGAGGATGAGTATCAGTTACACTCTGAAAAAGTTACTCATCAGGGTCAAGTGGGGACGAAGGTGCATGTGGATCTGATGCATTCCCACGATCATCATCACGATCATCACGATCATCCCCACGGCAGCCGCCATTTACCGGAAATTGTGAAAATGATTGAGGAGGCTAAACTTGCGCCACAAGTGGAAGAGCGCAGTTTAGCGATTTTTCAACGTTTGGCTTTAGCTGAAGCGGCAGTTCATGGGATTGAACCGGAGCGAGTTCATTTCCATGAGGTGGGGGCAACGGATGCTTTAGTGGATATTGTGGGGACTTGTTTGGGGTTGGAGTGGTTAGGGATCGATCGCCTATTTTGTTCGGCACTACCGACGGGAGGGGGTACGGTGAAGGCAGCCCATGGCATTTTACCGGTTCCCGCTCCGGCGGTGTTGAAGTTGTGGGAAATGGCCCAGGTTCCGGTTTACAGTAATGGCATTGAGCGGGAGTTGGTTACCCCGACAGGAGCGGCGATCGCCACTACCTTAGCCACAACCTTCGGTTCAGTTCCCTCCATGAAGTTAGAGCGTGTAGGTTTAGGGGCAGGATTGGCCCAGTTGCCTCTGCCCAATTTGGTGCGCTTGTGGGTGGGTTCCCCAGGAGAGCAGGAAAGTTTGGAACAGATCGCCTTGTTGGAAACTCAGATTGATGACCTCAGTCCCCAGGCGATCGGCTATTGCTGCGATCGACTCTTTGCTGCGGGAGCCTTAGATGTCTTTACCCAGCCGATCATGATGAAAAAATCCCGCCTAGGCGTACTATTAACCATCATTTGTCCGCCCGCTCAAATTTCTGCCTGTGAAACAATCGTATTCCAGGAAACCACCACATTAGGCATTCGCCGCACCCTCCAAGAGCGTTCCATTTTACGTCGAGAACTCCGCACTCTAGAAACACCCTATGGTTCAGTTCAGATTAAATTAGCCTGGAGAGGAAACCAACTCTCCAATCTACAACCCGAATATGAAGATTGCGCCCAACTTGCCCGCCAACATAATCTTCCCTGGCGACAGATTCATCAAACTGCCCTAGAATTAGCCTTACAACAGTTCGATCTTTCCACAATTAACATCCACTCCGGAACATCAGTGACTCATGGTTGATTCATGTCACTCCTCTTCTTCCAGAAAATCTTCATGATTTTCATGAACAAAATCAACTGGCTTATCCATATTCAGTTGGGAAAAAATTTGATATTTATCTAAATTTGATTCAGTCTGACTACCCAAGCTTTTTTGATCAATCCGAACTAAGTTGTATTGGACATTATCTGCATAAATCGCAAAGGCAATATTCAACACCTCCATGAAATTAATCAACCACTTACATTCCTGTTCTGGATAGTTTTTGTAATAGCTAATTAAATCGGCAATCCGAGCTTCGAGGTGAACCCTAGTTGGCTTACTGATTAAGATGAGTTTCAGCATCATTGTCACCAACGTCAGAGGGTTATTCTGAGCCACCCACAGCACAAATAAAGTTGAAGGAGTAGTGCGATCTTCGGTCGTCAGATATTCTACAACTCGGTTACACGTTCTCAACTGTAGCGCTCTAGTTACGGGAAGACTATCATAGTCAGTATACACATCCTCTAACTTAACGGATAATTGGTTTTCGATTAAATGAATAAAGGCAGTATCATTGACTGAAAAAATGAGGTAACGCTGAAGAGCTTGCTTAAATTCCTGATAACTAAGATTCTGAGTTTGTTGTAGAAAGATATTGGCTAAATTAAGATAGTTGTATGGCCCGCGTCTGAGGAGGATGGTTTTAATCAAATGTAAGACTTCATCGCCTAAACGAGTAGGGTTTTTAGGCGGTTCATCAGTCCGCTTATGGGTAAGCTGAGACCGGGTTGTGTACATGGCTAAATCAAACTTGAACTTTTCTTTAAGTTCTTGAGATCGTACTTTAGCGGCTTGGCGTTGTTCGGCAGAGTTTTGGAGATTAGTATATTGGGGAACTAACAGATAGGACGTGTAGCGATCGCTCCAAGTCTGTTCTTCTAAGTCAAATTTAGCACAAAAAAGTTTAATTCCTTCATAATCCGGACTGTTGATAAAGTTTAACGTCCATGCTTTAAGTCTCTTAATGGGAATAGAATGGCTATTACGACCAATTTTTTGAGCTTCAAAACTGCTCACTAAATCTCGAACGGCATCATGATGTCTGCTCGCTTCCCAGTTGTTAATCAGAATATAACAACAGCGTTTTAAAGTATGGGAAAAATTCTCTTCTTGATTGGCAAATACAAGAGAGAACAACGCCTGATTTACCGCTCGATCGTTAATTTCAATATGATCGATAAATAATCCTCTGAATTTTTGCAGAACTTGATCTGGACTGTCTGTTTTAACAATAGCTAGGAAATAACGATAAATGGTCTCTTGATATTGACTAGTATTTTTTCTTAGCTCTGTTGTTTTGAAACCAGAGGGTGGATAGTTTTGATCCATTAAGCTAGATCCCATGGTAATTGCCCCTTTTTCGATGGTTCTGCACCCCAAGCCATATAGCGCAGCAATTTTGTTGAAGCTTTGCTATATTAGAAACTTTTGAGTTATCTCATTAATACGATCAAATCCTACATCAAATCAGAGGATTCCAATTTTTCTTTACTTATCAGGTTAACCTATTTCCGGGTCAATTGGGTGTAATGGCAGCAGGCTCCCACGTTTGTGCAAAGCAGGAAGCAACAGGCAAAACCGGATTTTACCCTTCCAATAACCTTCACCAAAATCAAAACTGTCTTGATTCGTAGTGCTGTGACACAGCTAAAATGGTGTATTATCAACAGATGGGGAGATGAGTTTACTCTTGCCCATCCCCCCATCTTTTTTTAATAATTATGAGAAAGAGGGCCTAGAAACCTCTAGTTTATTGAATTTTTTGGGTATGGGCGGAGAGACTCGAACTCATTTTCTATTTAAGACTGATATTGCTTGAATAGCTGAAAGCCTTGCTCCATTTGCATCTTAGCCCATAAGAGGACGGAATAGGTGCAAATTAGGTGCAAAATAACTGGAAAGATTATCTTGACCAAGCGTGGAGTTTAGTTAATGAGTATTTTTACTCTAACCAGATTGAGCCATCCAAGTATGTTGACCACGAACTGGTGAGGCATTACCTTAAAGCTTGTCAAAAGTCAACCCCCAAGGGAGTCTCCATCAGCAGAAATCGCAATCGCCTGTCACTTCGATTCAAACTTGCCAGCAAACCGCAAACATCTGATAACGGTTGCAATGAACCATTCACTCGTGATGGTTGCGTCAACGCTTTGGCTAAGGCTTTGCTTGTATCTCACAAACTCAATGAATGTGAGACAGAAAGTGAGTTTTGGTCATGGTATGAGACACAAATCAAGGGCACTGTATCTTTTGAAGATGACATCATTACCATTGGCGATGCCATTGAAGCAGTACGAATAGAGTTCTTTCAAGACTATGACAAATGTGGTCGCAAGCGTGACAAAGATGATTCTTTTTCTGTCTCTATGAAGGCATCTTACGAGGACGCTTATCAGAAAAATGTGTTGAAA
>DDLS01000202.1:19491-31257 GCA_002340255.1 Cyanobacteria bacterium UBA2566 | reverse complement strand
GTCTCCTCGATTGTAGCAACGCGATCGGCTACTTGCTGTAGTAACTGGCGCGGTTCGTTGGTTTTCGATAAGGTAGCTAAGGGCAGTAAACCGGGAGAAGAGAGGAGAAAATTGGGGTCTTGTTCCCAGAGTCGAATGACTTGGTAAGGATGTTGAGTTGCTCCGTCCTCATACTTGGAGAGCAAAACTTGTTCGGACGTAGTTTCTCGTAAGAAGATCGCCACTTGATGAACGGAGCAACCATATTGCCGTTTGAGTCTCACATAGTAGTCGAGCATTCGGAAGGGTAGGGGAGGTTCGGAGTAGGGACGGGTTTCAAACTCGATGTGCAGAATTTGATGACCCGCTTTTAAGAACGTCAGAGAATCTGCGCGGATGGGTTCTTGTATCAGTTCGGTTTTGAGGACTTCAACGAGGGTGGGTTGCGCTTGGGGAAGCAACCATTGGATGAACGACTCTGGGAACTTTTCGGCGAGGTATTTGCAAGCGTTGTCGTAGGCCAAGGGAGTGAGGGAATGGGAAGGGTATTGTTTATGTTAGAGGAGATCTGATTAGATGGGGCGATCGCGCAGCAATGATTACCGAGTATTATCACCCAACCAAGACACTAAATCTTCAACTCCTGTAAAATCGAGCAGCGCTTCCCCCAAATCTTCCAAAGTTTCCACCGATAAAGCCTGAATCTGTGCTTGCAATTCTGGAGAAAGTTCTCCCACTCGTCGCGTCAATTGGCGTGTGACTAAAGATATCTCCCGTTGTACACCTCGCTGAATTCCTTGCTGAATTCCTTCTAGAAGACCTTCTTCATGAATTTCCTGATAAATCACCGACTCGCGCATCGTCTCTTTCCTCAATAGTTGTCTAATTAACTTTTTGTCAAATCTCAAACCCGCCAGAACTTGGCTACAAGCGAGAACATCTGCTTGTTGCTTCGTCTCCTCGATTGTAGCAACGCGATCGGCCACTTGCTGTAGTAACTGGCGCGGTTCGCTGGTTTTCGATAAGGTGGCCAAGGGCAGTAAACCCGGAGACGATAGCAGCAAATTGGGGTCTTGTTCCCACAGTCGAATTACCTGATAAGGATGTTGGGTTTCTCCGTCCTCATACTTGGAGACCAAAACTTGCTCGGAAACCATTTCTCGTAAGAAAATTACTACTTGATGCACGGAGCCACCATATTGCCGTTTGAGTCTCACATAGTAGTCGAGCATTCGGAACGGTATAGGAGGTTCGGAGTAAGGACGGGTTTCAAACTCGATGTGCAGAATTTGGTTACCCGCTTTTAAGAACGTCAGAGAGTCTGCGCGGATGGGTTCTTGTATCAGTTCGGTTTTGAGGACTTCAACGGGGGTGGGTTGCGCTTGGGGAAGCAACCATTGGATGAACGACTCTGGAAATTTTTCGGCGAGGTATTTGCAAGCGTTGTCGTAGGCCAAGGGAGTGAACTTAAAGTATCAGTATTACGAGTTAATTCGTGTATCCTAATTCAGGGTTGGGTCAGTAGCCAAAATTTCTGTGGAAATTTCCCGGAAATTGAGTCACAAGAGCTGACAATCTGTTAAGGTTTATTAAGATTTTCGATAACGTCCAAATTCTTTAACGACTCCCACTAAGGATTAATTTTCTATGGCTTCTGTGTTCAGTATTTTCTTTATTCCCTTTAAGTCCCTATGGAAACCCCTGAAACCCCATTGGTGGCTGACGACTCTGTTGTGGATGGTGATGGCTTCGTTGGCAAGTGCCGCAGAGGTGGAGTTACGGGTAGCGATTCAGGAAGATACGGATGAAGTGAAAATTGGTAGTTCTACAGCCGCTATTGTTAAGGATGCTAATGGTCAGGTGATTGGGGAGTTAAACCCAATGGATGGGTTTACAGCTCAGTCAGATTATTATGGGGTTTCTCTGTCCCAATGGCGAGCGGGACAGTTGTGGATAGAGCCGGAAAATGATGGGTTGGTGTGGATTGGCGATCGCTGGTATCGAGGTAGACTGTTAATTATGCCCACCGATGAAGGGATTACCGCAATTAATTATGTCGATATTGAACATTATCTCTACAGTGTAGTCGGCGGCGAAATGATTCCTTCTTGGCCCCTCGAAGCGCTAAAGGCTCAAGCGGTCTCTGCCCGCAGTTATGCCCTCTATCATCGGGAAAAGACAGCCGATAAAATTTATGATGTGGGAAATGATACCTTTTGGCAAGTCTATGGTGGGGTGCAAGATGAATACGTCAGCACTCAGCAAGCGGTAGATGCAACCGAAGGACAAATTTTGGCCTATGACGGTTCGATTATTGAAGCCGTTTTTCATTCCTCTTCTGGCGGTCATACGGAGAATGTAGAAGATATTTGGTCAGAGCCGCGTCCCTATCTGCGAGCTGTACCTGATTACGATCAGCAAGCTCCAGTTTATCAATGGACAGAAGTTTTTACCCTGGCCGATATCAGCGATTTAACCGAAGGAGTGGGTAATGTTTTGTCTATTGTGCCTCAAGAAAAAACACCCCAAGGTCGGGTTCGGACGCTGAAAATTACCGGCGATCAGGGAGAAAAGATGATTACAGGGAGGCAGTTGAGAAAAGCCTTAAGTTTGAGAAGTACCCTGTTTAGCATTGAACCTCTAACCGCAGGAGATAAGGCGACAGGGGCAACCAGTTTCCAAGTGCAAGGCCGGGGATTTGGCCATGGTTTGGGAATGAGCCAGTATGGAGCCTATGCTATGGCTTCTCAAGGGTCAACCTATCAGGATATTCTCCGCCATTATTATACAGATGCTTATTTGGCGAGGATGCGGGTGGCGGAATAGGAAAAACCCCATTTCCCCATTTCCTAGCGGGTAGCACTAAATGCCTCGCCCATTTTGGTTGAATTCAACGACAGTTTGCTCAGAGAGGAGATGGGTTGTCATTTGTTGCAGAAGGTTGAGGGGTACGGTGATTACGTCTGCGCCTGCTTGTAGAACAGATGCAGCTTCGTCGGGAGATTTGAGGCTGGCGGCAAGGATTTGAGTGTTCGTGCCTTGTAAGATTTTAGCCATGGATTCGACGAGGGCGAGGCCATCTCCAAGGAGTCGGGTGGCGCGGTTGACGTAGGCGATCGCATATTTAGCTCCGGCTTCTTGGGCGATCGCCGCCTGCGCTGCACTGTAGATCGCTGTAACCGAACAGTCCATCAGGCGCGATAAGTGGGCAGTAGCTTGAAATCCAATCGCCGTTGCTGGTATTTTTAAAACGGTTTTCTCCCCAATGATCTCATAAGCGCGTTCTGCTTCCGCAATCATGCCCTCATAGGTGGAGGCAGTGAGTTGATAGAATAATTCGTAGGGAGCGATCGCTGCTAGTTGCCTCAATGTTTCTTCTGGAGATTGATCGCTTTTAGACAACAGGGTTGGATTAGTCGTAATTCCTTTCACCCATCCCCATTCAATAGCAGTCTGTGCTTCAGAAATTAACGCAGAATCGAGATAAATTGCCATGGGTACTCTTTTCTTCTTGGCTCTATATTAATCCATATAGCACGTAAAGGCGATCGCCTAATAATCCAATCATCATTTCTCCCTTTTCAAGCCTCGAAATCTTCCGAAATTTTCCAACAGGGAACAGTCGCCAATAAAGATCCCATAGTGACCCCATCTAAAGGTTTAGAAATAAAATATCCTTGTACTTCTTCGCATCCCATTTTAGACAACTGGGCTAATTGAAAATCCGTTTCCACCCCTTCAGCCGTTACCGAAATATTTAAATGGTGTGCTAAGGTAATAATCGCTTCTATGATTTCAGCATTTTCACCCTCCTCTCTAATGCGACTAATAAATGAGCGATCGATTTTCAATGTATCAATCGGAAAACGATGCAAATAACTCAAAGAAGAATAGCCGGTGCCAAAATCATCGATACTGAGTTGAATCTCCCGTTGCTTCAGCCTCTCCAGAGCATTCGTTGCCAATTCTGGATTATCCATAATGGCACTTTCAGTAATCTCTAATTTTATATTTTTACTGTCACAATTCGTCTTCAATAATATGCGATCGATTTGATCGATTAAAGTCGATTGATTAAATTGCTTAACTGACAAATTAACACTCATTTTCACCTGATGATTAATCCAGCCTTGTTTACACCAATACTGAAATTGAGTACAAGCTTCTTGCAGTACCCATAAACCAATAGGGACAATTAATCCCGTTTCTTCAGCAATGGGAATAAATGCACCTGGTGAAATAAATCCCTGTTGGGGATGTTGCCAACGGATCAAAGCTTCAAAGCCAGAAATATAGCCAGTTTCTAGGGAAATGATGGGCTGATAATAAAGCACAAATTCTTTGTTTTCAACAGCCAATCGTAAATCCGTTTCAATCTGAAATCTTTTTTGCGTGTTTTGACGCATAAAAGCATCAAAGATTTGATAGCTTTTATGACTCCCTTTCGCCCGATACATAGCA
The DNA here is from genome assembly GCA_002340255.1 of Cyanobacteria bacterium UBA2566. GTDB lineage: Bacteria > Cyanobacteriota > Cyanobacteriia > Cyanobacteriales > Desertifilaceae > Roseofilum. The sequence goes on along the minus strand of DDLS01000202.1, from coordinate 26,817 downwards.
ATATCTGCATCCCGGAGTAGTTGCTCTGGTTCTTGATAGTCAGGCGTGCTAAAAACAATACCAATACTAGCATTTAAGAAAATTTCTTGTCGATCCCAATGGAAGGGCCAGGTTAAAGAATTTTTGATTTTTTGAGCTAGATTAATGGCAATACTAACATCGTCCATTCGATCGATTAGGATTGCAAATTCATCGCCTCCAAACCGGGCTAAAACTTCACTCGATCGCAAGCAAGATTGTAAGCGACGGGCTACAGAAATCAGCACATGATCGCCCACCAAATGCCCTAAAGAATCATTGACCATTTTAAAGCGATCGCAATCCATGAACAGCACGGCAAATTCACATTTATCATTAGATTTAAAGCGTTCTAATGCCTGAATCAAGCAATCCATAAACCAGACTCGATTAGGCAAACCAGTTAGAGCATCATGGGAAGCCATATGCAACAACTTTTTCTGGATTTTTTGGCGCTCTAAAATCTCAGATTCTAGCCTTTTATTCGTACTCATGAGTTGTTGATTCATGTTTTGCAGTTGCTGTGTTCGCACCTGCACACGGTGTTCTAACTCGTTATTAAGTTTGGTTATTTCTGCCTTAGCTTGGGTGAGTGCCAACTGATTTTCTATGCGGGCAATTACTTCTTCCAAATGAAAGGGTTTAGTAATATAATCTATACCCCCCACTTGAAAAGCTTTAACCTTATCAAGGACATCATCTAAAGCACTCAAGAAAATAACGGGAATATCTTTAGTCTGAGTATTCAACTTGAGGTGCTTACAGACTTCATAGCCATCCATATCCGGCATTTTAATATCTAACAAAATTAAATCTGGAGGAATGGTCTTAGCCGCAGTGATTGCCATTGGACCATTGGTCACCCCTCGTACTTTATAGCCTTCTTCTATCAAGCTATTGGATAACAGCCGTAAATTATTCAAGGTATCATCAACAATTAATAAATTTCCCTTAGAGGACATTTGACCCGGGTTATTCATGATTCAAATCACACTGAGCTATCTTCATAATTCGATCAAAACAAAATTGATCAACTAAACTAGCGATCGCCTTCTTCGTACTTCCATAGTCTTCTGACAATTGCTCTAAGAGTTTATAAATCCCATCTGCATCAGCTCCCGCAGCACAATGATACAGTTCGATGACCCAATCTTCAGCAATTCCCTCAAGATCGCTGGCCTCCAACCAATCATCCAGTACAGTTGGGGTACCATAAAGAACTGTGGTTAAACTGTCCATTGGCCCATAAAGATAACGAACTCCGAGATACTTAGCTATTGTCTCAAAAATTGCGCTCTCTTGGAATGGCTTGATCATACAATCATCACATTCGCAACAGCGATCGCAAATTGGCTCACTTAGGGGATGGTCAGTTAAGCCAATAATTATAGTGGCCTGGCCCTGCAAGGACTTACGAATTGTTTGAGTGGCTGCATATCCATTCATCACTGGCATTTGCATATCCATCCAAATTAAATGAGGTTGCCAAGATCCCCACACTTCGATGGTCTCTTGACCGTTACTCGCCTCGCGCACCTCAAAGCCAACAGCACGGAGTAACTTCACCAATAATTGCCGAATTTCCCACACATCCTCAGCGACCAAAATACGATAAGTCGGTTGACCAGGAGCTAGGCTAATGACGCGTAACGGCTTATGGGAGAGGGAGACTTGCGTCGGATCGGCCTGCTCAAAGGGTATATCAAACCAAAAGCAAGTACCGCCAGCAGCCGGACAAGTAAAGTGAATTTCTCCCCCCATCAATTGCACAAATCTCTGAGTAATGGATAATCCCAAGCCTGTTCCTTCTCCTGACTGACGACCTACACTCGTCTGTACAAAGGGTTCAAAAATCCTGTCTTGTTCTAGCATGGGAATCCCCGGGCCAGTATCTTGAACTTCAAACTGTAATCGATCGGGGTTTGAGGGTTTACTGACGTTCAACATCACTTCACCCTGGGACGTAAACTTAATGGCATTACTTAAGAGATTAATTAAAATTTGACGTAATTTACTTTCATCTCCTTTCACCCATTGAGGGACATTTTCTTCCCATTTTATCTGGAAATGCAAGCTTTTTTTATAGGCTTTAAGGATAAACATTTCTTGAGTCTTAGCCAGCATTTTATGGAGATCGAATCCAGAAATATTTAGAGACAACTTACCCGATTCTATTTTTGATAGATCCAAAATGTCATTAATCAATGATAATAGATGATAAGCTGAATTGTTAATGATCTTTAAAAAATCTTTCTGCTCGGTCAAGACAACAGATCTAGACAGCAAACGATAGACGAGAGTGCGATCGCACTTCAATAACTGTCTGGCCTCATAGGTTACCGTGGTAAAAATTGTCTCTACATCTAAAAATGCCCGGGTTTTATCGACCACCATATCTACAGCCCGCTCAGTCTCTGCTTGCTGCTGCAACTGTCGTTGAATTTCCTTTTCCCTTTCTTGGGTGGCCTGTTGCAGTGCCACTTCCATCTGCTTGCGCTCATGAATATCCGAAACTACCCCAATTAACTGAGTGGGTTCTCCTATCCAATCCCGTACAATTGACACAGCAAGATACACCCATTGCACCTTTCCATCTTTGCGGAGATAGCGCTTTTCTAGGCTATAGGTCTGACTAATGCCACTTAAGAGGTCTTCAACATAGGCTTCCTCAACCTTAAGATCCTCTGGATGGGTCAATTGACGAAAAGTCATGTTAAGTAACTCAGCCTGGCTATATCCCAACAATTGACAAAATCGTTGATTGACCTGTACGAATTTTCCCGAAGGAAGAGTCAAGGCAATCCCTACGGCTGCCTGATCGAAAATGGCCTGTAATCGTTCTTCTCGCTCCCATAAACTTAACTGAGCCTGTCGCCGTTCACTAATATCACGCAAACAGACCACCGATCCTAGAGATTCTAATAAGTGAGCAGTGGTTGCTTGAATGATTGGATCTTGACTTTCGCTGGCATGAATGCGTTGGGCGACTCCATTTTCAATGACAAAGGGTTGGGGTAAGCTGGAACTGGCAACTAGGTTTCCGGAGCGCTCTAAAATAAAGGTTTGCCCCGATTTCCCAATTTTGAGGGTAGCCAGAAATTCACTAATTTGGGTAAGAAAAAAGTTATTGCCTAAGACTCCAATCAAGTTCCCAGCTTCGTCACGAATGGCAACACTGGCAGGGATGGCCATACGAGGATAGGCATGGTAGGTAAAGATGGGTCCCCAAATTTCTTGTTCGCTTTCGACAGCAACTTTGTACCAGGGGCGATCGCGGATCGGAAAATTCGGTGTTTTTTTAATGAGTTCAATCGGACGATTTTGCTCATTGAGCCAATGAAAGTGAATGCTGCCTCCCGTTGCTTTACCCGCTCTCATCAGTTGAAGTCGATCGTCGCGTCCATGGGCAATACCGATAAACTCGTTTGTCTCACTGCCAAAGAATACGGAGTCAATGAGATCAAAGCGTTGTACTTGTTTAATAAAATGGTTTTGCAATTTGGGAAAATCTTCTATTTGCAAATATCCTAATTCCAAAGTATCTAGAGTGACCTGATTAACTTGATGGGGAATCCTCAGGTATTCTGATAGTTTTTGAGCGATCCGTTGACTGACTTCATAGCGCAATTGCGTCGCCACTTCATTGACTGCTTTTTTTCCATAGCGGACAGAAAACCATCCGGTTACACCGACTGCCATCACGATCTGGAGAACAAACGGGATAATCAGCAATAACTTTAAGGGGATCTTGGCACTCAGATTACAGCTATTTTGATGATTTAAAACAGCCATAAAGGTCGATCAACCATTTAAAAATAGAGTTTTTTTTAAGTTTTCTTAAAAAATGTTTTTGGGAAATCCACAAGGGATCGATTGAGATTGAGGGGAAAGGGATTGAGATCTGAGTTTATTGACCTAAGAGCCAATAAGTAAACATTTCTCCTTTACCTTTAATGTCTATTTTACCCCGTTCGTGAAAATGATAGTTATTTCTTAACAATTCATAAGTTTGATGGGTAACCTGAATCTGGCCCGGTTCCCCTTGGGACTCCATTCGAGAAGCGACATTAACTGCATCTCCCCAGAGATCGTAAATGAATTTGCGGGTGCCAATTACTCCAGCAACAACGGGGCCAGTATTAATACCAATACGAATTTGGAAGGGTTGATTAAAGGGGGTGTGAAACTGACGGATAATATTTTGCATCTCTAGGGCCATATTGGCGATCGCCTCGGCATGATCTCGACGAGGTAGGGGGAGTCCTCCCGCCACCATATAGGCATCACCAATGGTTTTAATTTTCTCTAAATTATATTTTTCACAAAGATGGTCAAATTGGGAAAAGATGCGATTGAGTAATTCAACCAATTCATGGGCCTGTAGATTGCTCGATAGGGGCGTGAATCCGACGAGATCGGCAAATAAGATGGTGACGGACTGAAACTGTTCGGCAATGACGACCCCGACTTGGCGTTCGCTCAGGTCGTTTTGTTTGAGTTTTTCGGCGATCGGTTGGGGTAAAATATTTAAGAGTAGTTTCTCTGATTTGGCTTGTTCAAGTCGGAGCGCATCTTCTGCATTTTTGCGTAGAGTAATATCATCAATTACGCCTAATAAGCCAATTACTTTCTGATTGGCATCATGGATGGGAATCTTGCTAATGTCGAGCCAAATGGGTTCACCATCTTTTCCCGGTTTGACTTTTTTGGCAATCATGTGCAGGTGAGGGGTATCGGTTGCCATAATTTCCTGGTCTTTAGCGCGAAATTCATCGGCCAAATGACGCGGTAATAGGTCATAGTCTGTTTTGCCGATGACGATTTCTGGACGCTCTAATCCGGCGGCTTCTGACCAATTAGAATTACAACCTAAAAAGACGCAATCGGTATCTTTCCAAAAGACTTGTTGGGGAATATTATCTAAAATCAGGCGTAAATAGTGTTGTTGTTCGCGCAGAGCGGCTTCACTATGCTGTAGGGCTAACCATGCTTTTTGGCGATCGCTAATATCATAGGCAGCATAGAGAAGACAAGGATGCCGATTCCATTGAATTTTTTCAGCAGATAATAAGAGGGTTTTGATCTCTCCAGAGGCGCTTTGTAGTTCGACTTGCTGATGGCGTAAGGTTCCTTCGTTTTCTACAGCTTCGACTAAGCGCTGGTGTTCTTGAGGATTAACCCAGAATTGAAGTTCGGTTTCTTGATGGTGAATGAGGGTTTCTGGAGAATATCCCAAGATTTCACAAAAGCTATCATTAACTTCTAATAAGCGACCATCGGTGATCGCACTAATAAAAAGCGGATGGGGACTTAAGCGAAAGGCGGTTTGAAAATGCTCTTGGGCTTCTTTTAAGGCTTGGGTGCGTTCATGAACCTGAGTTTCTAAGTTTTGATTCATTTCTTCCCAAGCTTGGAAGGAGATATTGAGTTGATAGACCATCTGATTAAATCCTTGGGCAAGTAGATTTAATTCCTCAATCCGTCCCCCATAGATTTTGGGAGCAATTTCTCCTTTGGCAATTGCCTTTACCCCGTCGCTGAGTTGGGAAATGGGACGAGAAAGCCAGCGACAGATGAGTAAACCCAATCCTAAAGCACCGATTAAGGCTATTGCACAGAGGGCGATCGTTGTCCGGGTATTGGCATGAATCTGAGCCATAAAATCGGCTTCGGGAATAATCACCACAACGACCCAATCAAGCCCCTTTAAATACTCTTCTGAGGAGTCTAGATTATGGCCGACGGTAGTCACATCGAGAAAATAACGTTTTCGTTGCCAAGTCATCATCAGGTCTTGATGATCTTGGAGGGAAGCTAAGGCGGTGATATGGCTGGCAGCGTTCTGAATTAAAGGATTTTGACTTTGAGAAGCTTTAATTCGTTGACGACCTTCTGGAGTGTCAATAAAGGGCAATTCCGGGGCAGAACTAGCCACCAGTTTACCGGAGCGTTCCATAATAAAGGCTTCTCCAGTGGCGCTAATGTCTAAACTGGCTAAAAAGTCGCTAATCTGGGTGAGAGTATAGTCTACACCTAGGACTCCTTGGAGAGTTCCTTGGTTGTCATAGAGGGGTAAAACGGGCGTAATTCCTAAATCCTCGGAAGCAGCAAAGAGGTAAATGGGTGACCAAGTGGCGGTTTTCGCTTGGACTGCGGCTCGGTACCAAGGACGGGTACGGGGATCGTATTGGGTGCTGCGGATAAGGTCATCGGTGGGATTTCCTTGCTCGTCTAAGGGATAGATGTTGCGGAATGGGGCACTATTGCGATCAAGGCGATAAACGCGGGGGGTGGGGTCGCGGTTGACCATGATAAAGTCGCCTTGGGGGTTGCTATAATAGAGCGATCGCACCCAGGGATGGATTTGCACTTGTTGCCAAAAGTAGGGTAGAGCCAGATCGAAGTTGTTGGGGTCAAAGTGTTCAGTGGCGATCGCCGCTTCATTCATCTTCAGAAATAAATGGGGCGTATCGGCAAACCGTTTCAGATGTTCTTGAATGCGATAGGTGACTTCCCAACTCAAACGAGTCGCCAACTGATTGACCGATTGTTGACCATTGTGAAACGACAGATAGCCAATCAATCCCACCACTAAACATAATTCCAATACAAAGGGAACCACCAACAGGAAGCGCAATGACAAGGTTGAATTACCTTTTAAGGAAAGAGAAATCGGTTGTTTGGTGGACATTATTGATCGGCCCAAGGACTATTGATCATGATACTCATCCTTTTGGGAGACTCCACTGACTTCTATCACTGGCTCAAAAAGGGTCTAAGACAGTTCAATTTCGAGCTTCCGTAAAATCCCGTAATCAGCTTCTCGCTAATTCAGTAATTCTACAGAACTCTATTCCCAGTGTATCGAACAATCTTCATGGAAGGTTTACAATGTAAATCCTTAAATTGCCCTAGCCTATATAGAGAGCTTCTAAAAAATAGCAGTATCTCCAATCATGCTTACGTCTTCCTCAACTTCTCCCGAATTTAATTCCTCCGCCGAAGAATTTTCATTCCTGGAGCGTTGCCGAGATTTGATGGCAATTCTTGAACTAGAGGACACAGATAAACTCGAAGGGAATTATTCCCTTGAGGATTTCCTGTATCTACAACAAGCTATTCTTGAAAAGTTGGCTCAATAGAGATAGCGCTTCGCGCTAGGCAATGGCAATAGGCAATAGGGACAAGTTGGCTAAGTCTTAATTCTTAAATTTATAGAACTGCGCGCTGTTGATTGCTTGTTCGATATCAAAGTTGTAGCAAAGCGCTTTACAAATTTTCCCCATTCCCCATTCCCCATTCCCTATT
>DDLS01000202.1:0-19305 GCA_002340255.1 Cyanobacteria bacterium UBA2566 | reverse complement strand
TCCCTATTCCCTATTCCCTATCCCTTATCCCCTACTTTTGCCAATAAAGGGCTGCGGCATAAGCTAAGGTAACCACACCAACAGCAATAGCACTTTCATCGACTTCAAATTTAGGATGATGAAGGGGATAATTGGTCTTATGAGCATGGCCAACTCCCAAACGGAACATACTACCAGGAGCATGATCTAAATAGAGGGAGAAATCTTCAGCACCGAGAGACGGTTCAAGCAGATTAATGACGCGATCGCCCCCCAACGCTTCCTTTGCCGCCGTTTCAATTAATTGGGTCACGTTTCCATCATTTTGTACAGAAGGAACCAGGCGACGATAGCGAAACTCATAGGTCGCACCATAACACTCGCAAACACTCTTAACAATCCCTTCAATCCACTGGGGTAACTGGGCGCTGGTTTCTGGATGGAGCGATCGCACGGTTCCCGTTAACTGCACCCGATCGGCAATCACATTATGGGCCCGACCCCCACTAATTTGGCCAAACGACAATACCACCGGACGCAAAGGATTTTGAGTGCGACTAATAGCCTGTTGCAAGCTAGTAATAATCTGAGCCGCAATCCAAATCGCATCTTTAGCCTCATGGGGCCTAGCTCCATGGCCCGATTCCCCCATAATCACCAATTCTAGCTCATCAGCCGCCGCCGTCAGTGCCCCATAGCGCACGCCAACTGAGCCAGCAGGAATGGTTGGATAGACATGAACCCCTAAAATAGCCTCCACATCTTCCATCGCCCCTTCTTCAACCATCCAGCCTGCTCCTTGGGCCACTTCCTCCGCTGGTTGAAAAATAAACCGTACCGTACCGGGTAAGGATAAGCCCAACTCAGATAAGACCATGGCTGTGCCTAACCCTAACGTAGTATGCACATCATGGCCACAGGCGTGCATAACCCCAGTTTGGCGAGAGGCAAACTCTAAATTCGTACATTCATTAATCGGCAGCGCATCCATGTCAGTACGAATGGCTAAACATCTAGCCCCCGTTTCTGCCCCTGGCAATTCACCAATCACCCCCGTGTTGCCCACATCTTCTTTAACATGCAATCCAGCCGAAGAGAGTACCCCAGCAACGTAGGCAGCCGTTTGCCGTTCTTGGCCGCTTAGTTCAGGATGAGCATGGATATGGCGACGAATTTCAATCAGTCGGGGGGCGATGCGAGCAGTGAGGTCTTGGATTTCAGAGAGCATGGTCAAAGACAAACGGGCGTTAGACAATTTGCTTAAACTATAACAAGAGGTTAGAGATTAGAGTGTCCTGATGACGTTTCTACATAACAGGATTTCCTGACTTAAGGTTTACTTTATAAATACCTTCTTAGGGATTGGAGTGCAGTTGGAGGCGATCGCCCTGAAATTGAACCCTTTGCTCACCCACTCGCACAACTGAATTTAAGCCACGTCCCTCAACTTTAATCGGTGGTGCATTCTCCTTCTGCACCGTCATCACGACAAAAAACTGGTTATACCCTGACGCTTGAATTTTACCCCCTGTTTCCGTGGTTTCATAGGTTAACTTCACCGCTTCTGGCAGAATAAACCGACCGTTTAGAGTGGCTCCCGAATCGGATGTAATCGTAAATCCCTGGCTTTCTAGGGTTACCTTTCCTGCGGTATGCATGACCCAGAGCGTCGGGACTAAACTCTGTTCAAACCGGTCTACCACCGCAAATAATCCGGGGACACCCGATCGCCCCGTATAATCAACCGCAAAAGACCTAAGCCAGTTTTTATAGCCCAAACTCACGATCCCCGATCCACTGCGATCGGACTCAAAAAAGAGGAGTTTCGAGCCATGATTTCCCTTAACATTGGGCACAACTACCACATTTTCATCTTCTCTTCGTCCTTCACTAGGGCCGGCGATCGCCCATTGTTCTCCTAATCCCCAAATCCGAAAACTCCCGGCATCTGGAAATGACCAAGACCCCGTGTTTCTCGATTCACCTTTTAAATAAATACTGGTAATAAAATCATTTTTATCTTGCCATTGATTCCGAAACACATAAAACTGCTTTTGCTCATCCACCAACACTCGGTCAAAAATCTCTACAGGGTTCTGCTCTGCCACATCATCTGGATATCCCACTAAGGCATAAATCGCATCATGGGGAGTATGCTCATGAATGCCAAAAGTGCGATCGCCCTCCAATCCCCAATGACGATCAAAAAACCAAACTAGCGCCGGAAGGAAGCGATCGGAAGTCACAGGAAAACCCAAAGCAAACAACGACCCATCTGGCCCTAATCGGTGTCGGCCATATGTGGGAACTTTAACCTCATTGTCCTGATTAACCATCCGCATTAGATAATGAGGTAAAATCCATTCCATTTTTCCTTCACTGACCCAATCTTTACCCAAAACTCTCTCATAGGCTTGCAAGGCTGGCAAGAGCTGATACAACGATTCACGAGTATACAAATCTCCTTCTGTACCAAAAGTGCGATCTCCCAGAGCAAATTGTATATAGCGCTCGATATTTCGCTCGGCAACCTTTAACCAATACCATAAATCTTCAGAATCCTGATAAAACTGATTATGGGGAAAAAATTCCTGGGGTTCTTGCCAAATTGCTAAAGCGGCCAACAGCGCTGCCGAACGCGCTCTAGCATTCCAATTACTCGCAGCATTGCTATTCCATCCCTTACTCGGTGAATCTCCATTCACCAAATGAACAATCTGCATCGCTAACCAATGGGTTACTTGCTGACGCTGTTCTTGTGTCCAACTTGAGTAACATAAATCATAGGCTAAAGCAATACCTGTGACTGCATTGGAGCGTTCGAGTAGCCGAGGTGGAGGGTTCTCCATCGTCTTCTGAACCAATTCCCATCCTTGAATAGCACTTTCTTGATTTTCATTCAATATGGATAAGAAACAATGACCTGCCCCATGGTATCCACTATTGGGGCCATAACCCTCATAGTAAATCGTTCCTTGAAGCACCCGATTGAGTTGGGTAAGGATAGCTTCACCATAGGGAGTTTTCGCTTTTTGACGTAATTGAGGCAATTGGTCTCTGAAAAAAACTAACCGGGGGTGTTCTTGGGGAGTAATGGGTTGGTAATTAGGGATAGGATTTGGCCATTGAGAGGTTAATGTTCCCTGTACTGATCCCAACAGCAATTTCTCCTTAAACTTGCCTGTATAGCTTCCCACCAGTTTCCCTTCGTGAGGTAGTAATTGGATTTCATACTCTGCCGTATTTACTTCAGATGTCCAAGGATGAGACTTAACCTGAAGTTTTAAGTGTAATCGCCACACCGAATCAACAGACAGATCTTGGACTACACCCTGATGGTCTACTTCTTTATTAAACTGAGGAGAATATCCCCACACCTCTGGTTGACACTCGCCTTGATCGCACGTTAAATCTAAAGTAATATCTTGATAAACCGGTTTTTCTTCCCAGAGTTTCCAGACTCCATGTTTGAGACGAATGTGTAAATTTCCGGAGAGAACAGTTGGATCGATTAGTCGTAACTGTACGCCCTGCGATCCCCCTATGAAAAATAACACGCTGGTCACTAAAAGTAAGTTAAGTTTCATAGAAGTAATGGAAATCGAAAAATCTAGACAATCCGGTCATACCATTTCTCTATATAACGCTTTTTGACCAGTTTATCACTGCCTAGTCAAAGATTGACAGCCTTTTATTCTTTTCATGCGCCCATGTACCACAACCTATTCCCTAACGCGAAGCGCTATAAGAGCTTTCACTGACCTGTTGTAGTTTTCTGAGTTCCCGATGGACACTAATGCCAATTTCTAAGGTTTCATTAATTAATCGCCCATAATGACTTTCTTGACCTTGGATATCAAAATCAATTAAATCAGACAAATTACGATCCAATTGATCGAACAAATCATCGGGTAATTTGACTGGGTGATACTCGCGCACTAATCGTTCTGCTTTTAGGGCATGGATAAAGCTATCTTTAGTAATTCTTAGCGCTTCAACCATTTGATGACGATTCCCGCTATCTTGCTCCATGTAGCCATCTGTAATCAATTGATCTATACGGTAAAATATGGTGACTATGCGTTCGTAGTTGTCTAATTCATTTAAAAGAGTAAGTAAGTAGATTAAAGGTTTGGAATTCAAATAAACGTAGAGATTGATAATCAGAAACAAAAAAGCAGATAACCCCAAGCTGGAGACGATGGGTATCCAGTAATTGGGATTAGTGCTATTCCAGGAGTTTTTGATGGTCAGTAAAGTAGTACCGGAAGCAATCACTAAAGTTAGAAAAAACAAGCCTAACTCGAGTCCTGAAAATCTTAGGAGAGCGGCATTTCGTTTTTCATCATTGGATTCCTGATGACTGACTTTCGCCCAAACTCGATAGTATTCTCCAAGGAAACTATCATGGATAGAAATTCCACTAATGTTTTGCAGGGTTTCATCGGATATCCGTAGGTCTTCTAAGTCTGAATTCATAAATATTCTGACGCAAAATAAATAAAATCAGTTAAATAAGGAAAGAAAAGATCTAAAAACTGCACTATAGAAATTACTTTCTAAGGGACGGAAGAGTTCAAAGGCTTTCCCTGGAGTTCCCATGAACGGTCGCAGTGTCCAACCCAGTTGGCTGCCAATAATACCATATAAGAATAACCAGCCTAAAAGAATTTTGTGGCGAATTTCATAGCCAATGTCATCAGCTTTCATCAATTGTTTCATGCCTTCGTAAAAGAACTGGATACCGAAAAATCCAGTGATCCCTAAAATAAGGACGTTGAGAAGCAGATAAAAGTGATAATCGGGGATACTTAACAGGAAGAAAACAGTGATGGGAGCAAAGCCACAGAGCAAAATACTAATCAATCCCATGGCACTCATGAGTAAACAGAGGTACTGTTCGGGATTGCATTTAGATCCAAATAAGACATTAAACAGATAGAGAGTAGGGAAACAAATAATTAAGGTGAGTAGATATAGAGCAGGCAGTTTGATGGCTGAAACTAAGGACTGATACCAATGACCATAAGCTCCCATTATCAATCCATAAAAAGCAAAAAATATGGAGCTAGAAATGAATAAGCCAGTAATTTTAGATTTGATTTTAATGCCTTGGTAAATTTCCTCCATGAATGAGTTTCGCTCCCGTAGCATCTGCATGACGATGGCAAAATAATTCATGACTATTGACTCCTGAAGTGATATATTATAATAGAATGACTTCAAAAGTAATCCTTAAGTTCCCGTTTCCCATTTTAAGCTGAATTTTGGGGATTCATATTCAAGTTATGAAATATTTAATCTTATTTAAGATCTTAGGGATAGTTAGTATCTGTGGGCTAGAGCAAGGTTCAGGAAGAATATTAGGTACAGATGGGGCGATCGCGTTTGAGCTAGCAGACATCGAAGCGATGGGTCGCCTTATTGCCCAACCCGTACAGCCTCTGCGTAGTGTTCCCCCAGGAATTCCACCGACTCGACAATTATCAGAACATACTAGAGCGGTGAAAGCCGTTGCAGTCAGTGCCAATGGTCGCCTGATTGCCAGTGCTGGGGAAGAGAATCAAATTTATCTGTGGGATTTGTGGGACAAACGGTCTAGTGGACTGCTCAGAGGTCATACGGAAGCGGTGTTAGCGTTGGCCATGAGTCCACGGGGTAAGTTAATGGTTAGTGCGGGTTTAGATCGCACCATTAAAGTGTGGAATACCCAAACGAGGCAAGAGATTACCACGTTTAGGGGACATCGCAATGGTATTTTAGCCCTAGCGGTGAGTCCCGATGGACGAATTTTAGCCAGTGGTGGCTTAGATCGAACCATTCATTTATGGAATCTGGAAACGGGAAAGGCGATCGGAATTTTAGAGGGTCATGAGGATTGGGTACAAGCGTTAACATTTACTCCTGATGGCCATACGTTAATTAGTGGCAGTGCAGATGCAACCATTCGGTTTTGGAATCTGTACACGGGTGAGGAAAAACAGGTTTTGGAGTCTCCAACAGGTGGGGTTTTAGCATTAGCTCTGAGTGAAGATGGACGGATTTTGGCTAGTAGTGGCTTTGAAGAGGCGATCGCCGTTTGGAATGTGCCTAGGGGAGTAGTGGAAACCCTATTAACCGGTCATCGTATGGGGGTTTTGTCCCTCAAGTTTAGTCCCACAGGGAATATTTTAGCCAGTGGTAGCGATGATGGCACGGTGAAGTTGTGGAATATGGATACCGGATCTCAAATGCAGACCTTTTCGGGTCATAAAACGGGAGTAAGCGCGATCGCCTTTACCCCAGATCGTCGCTCCTTAATTAGTGGGGGAGACGATAGCTTAGTTAATCTCTGGAATCTTGATACTCGCCTATTTCCCGACAATTTTACCCCCCATGGCGATACGATCTCTGCCCTCGGATTTACGGGGACTGGAGATTTATTAATTAGTGGTAGTTTAGATCAAAGTGTGAAGATTTGGCCCGTTACTGAACGGGATAATTCATCTCCTCTACATACCGTTTCCAGTCATGAAACTTCGGTTTGGTCTTTAGCGATCAGTCCTATTCAACCGGTGATTGCCAGTGGTAGTTTTGATGGCAAAATCAAGCTGTGGAATTTAGTTACGGGACGGTTAATTGAGACCCTCACAGCCCATCGGGGAGGAGTGTATGGGATGGCCATTAGTGCCGATAGTCAACTCTTGGTTAGTGGAGGAGACGATCGCACCGTCAAGTTATGGGATCTGCAAACGGGAGCATTGTTGAAAACCCTAGGCGGCCCCAGAAAAACGATTTATACGGTAACGTTAAGTGGCGATCGCCGTTGGTTAGCCTCTGGTAGTGCCGATGGCATGATTCACCTGTGGGATTTGAGTCGCTTAGAATTAGTCTCCAGTTTTCCAGCTCATCGAGGTGCGGTATACGGGTTAGCACTGACCAGAGATGGTAAATTATTAGCATCAGGAGGAGAGGATGGCCAGGTACGGGTGTGGGATTTGCGACTGGTTGAGCAGGAAAAGCGGGAGATTCCCACCAGTCGTCGTCTACAGAAAAATGGCTCTCAGGTGCGATCGCTCGCTATTACTCAAGATGCCCGATATCTGGTTACCGGGTCAAGTACCGGAGAAGTCAACGTTTGGAACCTGGCGAACGGTGAGTTACTGCATACCTTAAGCGGTCATACTGGAGGAGTTTCAGCACTCTCTATTCACCCGGATAATCGCACTGTAGCAACGGGCAGCAGCGATCGAACCATTCGCCTATGGGACTTAATCGCGGGTAAATCCCAGCAAGTTTGGCGCTAGGGGATCATAATAGAGAGTAAGTTTTAAGTTTTATAGTCACCTTAGGAGTGTGCGATCGTGAACAGTCAATCTTTAGCCCACTATATTGAAGCCACCGATGGCATCTCAAAACCCTGGTTACTGCTCCAGTTGCGGTTAAAAAAGTTGCAAGAGCGTCGCCATGAACTTGCGCCCGAAGAATACATGCAACAATTGACCGAAATTCACCAAGATTTAATGAAACTTGGCGAGTGGTGGAAAGGGATCGAAGATCGAGTCTTTTAGCGTTTCCCTAAACCCCGATCCTGCTCAAAGAGAGAATCAAAGCTCAATTATGAATGACCATTCTTAACCCTAATGATCTTCATGATTTCCTCTGAAAATCTCTGGGAGGCTCCTGTAGGGCCGATTCGATTTTGACCATTGTCAATACAAGTTTTTAAATAAGGCTCATCCCTAAGAATGTGCAGAATTTTTGTGGCTGCTTCTGCTAAAATAGCAGGAGTCGCTGGCCCCGTCCCTACTGTAGTAATTGATGGCCCTAAAAGCCGCATTTGGGCTTCAGCAAATCGATAGGTAAATTGGGGGCCTTTACCGGCAATTTGGACAATGGGTTTACCTAATCCGACCGCTTGTTCTACAGCAGTTCCTGCCATCCCAATCACCAGATTACATTGATGGAGAATATCGGGGAAAGCATCGAAATGATAGTGAATTGTGGTCTGTTTTTTGGTCAGTATTCCGGGGATATAGTGCCAGCCTTCTTGAGTTGCTAACGCTTGTAATTGCGTCCGTTGAATATTGGGAACTAAGGCCGCTTGAAATTGTAGAGGTTGCTGGGATGAGAGCATTTCACACAGACGCAATTGTAGGGTAAAGTTTTCTAAGGCTTCGGGAAGACGACTACCGGGTAAGAGGGCAATCATGGGTTGAGTGGGGTGCAGATTTAAGGGTTTTCCGGTTGGCGTGAGAGTGTCCATAAACGGACAACCAATAAATGTGGTTTTGGGGAATCCTTGTTGCTGTAAATCTGTGGCAGTAAAGGCATCGCGGGTATAAATTTTTTGGCATTGCGGCGATCGCAAACACTGCGCCGTCAACCAGGGTAACTTAACCTTACCCTCATAGTAACTGGAAGTTGAGACAATAAACGCTAGATAAGGACGACCCGTTAACTGGGCTAAACCAATGGGTACAATATCCCCAACCGCCACTAACAGGTCACACTGCCGACTATAGCGCTGAACCGCGCGAATTTGCCGCCAGGTTAACCCCATCAAACCTGAAAATAGGTCTTTAATCAGATAAAGCGGATTCATATACCATATTCCGCCAGAGGGAAGGGTGCGCGTCGGGCCAATAATAGGCACTCCTAAACCGCGATAGGCTCCCCCTGCACCCACCAAAGGCATAGCCCCAACCTCTATTTGGAGATGAGACTCTTGCAAAGCCTTGACTATTAAACTGCCATTGAGGTCTTCTCCATGGCCATTGCTAAGGAACAATAGGGATGAGTGATGCATAGGATTAGCTTCAGACAGTATTGGTAGCGTATCAAATTCTGAAGCCTGTTTTGAAATCATAAAAAGGGCGGGTATTGCTTAAAGCCTTCCCGCCACCTGGTCACCAAGGAGAAACCATACAGTGACGACGAGTGACTTAGACAGCAAGTTCCCAACTGGGACAAAAATCTGTCTGAAGAGCATTACGTTTAATAATCATTTCCCTAAGAAATGCGAATCTATATCAATTCTTCACGGGCAGCGCTAGCGTAAAAGTAGTTCCTTCTCCGAGTTGAGACGTAAAATTCAGGGTTCCTTGATGTTTATCTTCAATAATTTGCCGGGAAATTGCCAATCCTAATCCTGTACCTTTATTAATCCCTTTAGTCGTAAATAAATAATCAAAGACTTTCTGTTGAATTTCGGGTTTCATGCCGGCCCCATTATCTTGGATGTCAATTTTGACTTGATGGTTATTGGTATCACAACTTGTAGTAATCAGAATTTCATTCGGCTGATTTTGAATTTCCTCATAAGTTTTCCCTTGATTAGAATCTTCTAGGGCATCAATCGCATTCGCTAACAGATTCATAAACACTTGATTCAATTGGCCGGGATAGCAGGCAATAGGGGGTAACTCTCCGTAGTTTTTAGTAATTTTAATTTCTGGTCGGTAATCTTTCGCTTTCAGGCGATGCCTAAGAATCATAAGGGTACTATCAATTCCATCATGACAGTTAAAAGAAACTTTCCGATCGCTATCGGCACGGGAAAAGGTACGCATGGACTGACTAATAGAAGTAATGCGATTGGTTCCTTCTTCCATCGATTTGAGCAATTTGGGAAAATCTTCCTGTAAATAGTCAAATTCAATTGCGTCTAATTCATCAAGAATTTCATCCCCGGGTTCAGGATATTTTTCTTGATACAGTTGAATGATTTGAATTAAGTCTTGGGCATAACTTTTTGCTTCCGCAATATTGCCCGCAATAAACCCGACTGGATTATTGATTTCATGGACAATCCCAGCTACCAGTTGACCCAAAGATGACATTTTTTCTGTCAAGACTAATTGAGATTGAGCTGTTTTGAGTTCTGCGGTTCGCTCTTCCACTTTTTGTTCTAATGACGCATTTACACTGGCCAGTTCTTGAGTCAGAGATTGTAACTGCAAATGGAGATTAATTCTTGCTAAAACCTCCTCTTGTTGAAACGGCTTTGTAATGTAATCAACGGCTCCAGAACTGAGTCCTTTGACCTTATTATTCGCATCCGCTAGAGCGGTCATAAAAATAATTGGAATGGTATTAATATTGGGGTCTTTTTTGATGCGATGGCAAGTTTCAAAGCCATCGATTCCAGGCATCATAATATCAAGTAAAATTAAATCAGGCTGGATAGAAGCAAGTTTTTCTAAGGCATTTAAGCCATCTTTGGCGACTAATACCTTAAATCCTTCTTCTTTAAGAAAGTTGAATAAAACTTTGATATTAGTGGGATTGTCATCAACAACCAGCAGGGTTTTTTGATCGCTAGAAGAAGTGTTCATAGGTCAATTAATCCTATAATTTTCGATAAAGTGAGTGGCTGATTCAGGGTTTAGAGGTTTTGCAAACAAAAATCCTTGGCCACATTCGCACCCTATGTCTTTTACGATTTTGAGTTGTTCTTCGGTTTCGATGCCTTCGGCAACCAGATCCATACCAAGATGGTGAGCTAAAGAAATGATGGTTTGAATAATTGCCAAACCTTCTGCACTATCCAGACGAGAAATAAAGCATCGATCAATTTTTAGCGTGTTTACAGGAAAAGAATGGAGACGACTTAAGGAGGAGTATCCTATGCCGAAATCATCAATACAAATTTTAATGCCTTGATGATGAATTTCTTGTAAAATTCTTGTGGGCATTCCTTCATTTTCTAAAAAGGCGCTTTCGGTGACTTCTAGTTTGAGTTGATGGGGTAAAATCTCATGTTGACGACAGATGGTAATAATGGTGGTGAGAAGATGGAAGTTTTGCAATTGCAAAGGAGAGAGATTGACATTAATGACCAAATGTTGGGTCTGTGGAAATTGTTGGTGCCACTGTTGGAGTTGTTGACAGGCTAAAGTAAGCGCAATAAATCCTAATTCTTCAATACATCCTGTTTCTTCAGCTAAGTCAATAAAGTATCCGGGGGAAATGAGTCCCCGTTGAGGATGTTGCCAGCGAATTAAGGCTTCAAAACCGACGAGTTGATGAGTGTCGAGAGCAATAATCGGTTGATAATATAACTCAAATTGATGGTTTTGGATGGCCAGCGGTAATTCAGCTTCGAGTTGAATGCGTTCTAAGGCGCGAGATTGGAGATGGGGATTGAGGATGCAATAACCGGTTTTCCCAGCTCGTTTGGCTTCTGACATGACAATATCTGCATCACGCAGAATGTCGGTCATTTGTCGATAGCCAAGGATGGATGGAATAATTCCTATGCGAGCATGGAGGGAAATGGAATAGTGACCGATGGTAATGGGCAATTGCAAATGTTCTAAGATCCGGTTAGCGATCGCCTCTATATCAGTATTTCTGCATATACATAGTATCAATAAAAACTTGTCACCCCCTAAACGCGCCACCTGTCCTTGTCCTTGCCAACATCCGAGCAATCGCTCTGCCACCTCTTTCAACACTTGATCTCCAATGCGATGTCCCAAATGATCGTTGACTCGCTTAAAATGACCTAAATCTAGGAAAAAAATTCCATAGTTAATCTGAGAATGACTGGAAACATCATCTAACAATGTCGATAAATATTGAGTGACCCATAACCGGTTATATAATCCCGTTAGATGATCGTGAGAAGCTTCATAACTGAGTTGCTCTTCCCTCGCTTGTAATTTCTCTAAGGCTGATGAGAGCTGCTCAGTGCGCTCTAATACACGGGTTTCTAAATCTTCATTCAGATGTTTTAATTGAGTTTCAGCTAACAGTCTGGCTTGGACTTCTTTATGAAGTTGCTTATTTTTTTCTCGTAAGTTTTGAGTTAAAGAGCGCAACTTAAGATGCAATTGAATTCGACTTAAGACTTCTTCTTGATAGAAAGGTTTGGTAATGTAGTCCACAGCACCAAGTTTTAATCCCTTCACTTTATCTTCATTTTCGGATAGAGCAGTCATAAAAATAACTGGTATCTCCTGGGTGTTGGGATTCGCTTGAAGCTGACGACAGACCTCAAAACCACTTAATTCTGGCATCATCACATCCAGTAAGATTAAATCTGGATAGGTTTGATTCACCTTGTCTAAGGCATTTTTGCCATCTCTCGCCACTAATACCCTAAACCCTGATTTTTTCAGTAAGTTGAATAGCACCCTAAGATTGTTGGTATTATCATCAACAATGAGAATCAGTCCAGATTGGGTTGTCTTAATTAGGTTGACCATATCTGTGTATTGTGATCCAATCGCTTGTATACCTGACTGGTTGCTCCATCAATCTGTACATCTTCTTTGTAAACTGAAGGGATTGAGATCGCCTCTCAAGTCTAGATGATTCAGATCCCCTAGATTGACCCATACACTGATCCAGCAACTGACGAACAGATGTAAATTAGCATAGCGCTTTTGAGGTTGAAGGAAAAGACTCTTTAATTGATATACTCCACTTGACTAAAGCCGAGTAGATTCTCCAAACATTACTGCGACTGGATTTCTGATTCAACGAGTTCGCTTAAATTAAATGCCTTGCGGTATTTAAACCAGAGACTCTCTCTCCTCAGACGTTTCCTCTATTTCAGAAGCCTGTTCCCCAATGCCCTTCGGTAAAGTTAACACCTAAAATCCTTAGTTCCTCTCGTACTTGATAGTTGAAGTTTTTTCTTCTCAAGCCTTCCTGAGAAAAACTGCATAACTTCGGTTTCCAAGGTGCGTTACCTTTCAGCTACTGTTTTTTGAGGTAGTTGATTACCCTTTCTATGTCTATAATTTTAACATAAAAGCCGCTCTCGAAGGGAGTTGCTCTAAACCCAATTTCCCTGACAAGTCTATATTTTCCCCATAACTGAAAACCTAGAAAGAAGTAACTCGCCTTGATTGTAGCACTATTGTTTGTCGTTGACTTGAACGTTCTCCAGTTGGCTAGACTCTTAACACCGTTTGTGGGACCAAATGAAATTTATATTAAATTAACGTTAAACTTTTATCCAAAAACCAGCCATGACCTATTACCCATCCCTATTGAGCATTCGTCAATCCGTCAGTCTATCCCTCATCTCTGGAGGGCTATTAGCCTTTTATAGCCTAGGTTTGAGCGTTTTTTTGCCGGAACAAGCGACTCCCTTAGAGGCTCAAACTGTTCAGTTTGAACAGATAAGAGAACCCGTCCCTTTGTCCTTGGAGATCGCCGATGTTGTACAACTGGTAGTTGAAAATAACACAGAAGTCAAAAATGCCTATCTCGATCGCATTGCTCAACGTCAAGATCTGGCCGTTGCTGAAGATAAATTTAAACCCAATCTTACCCCTCGTATTTTACTCAATGCTCGTCGAGGATCGACTGGCCCCATTATTACTCAAAGTGAAGGGTTAGATATCGGTGCCTCCCTGAACACTCAGTTTCCCATCGGTACTGAAATCACCCTTGACTGGAGAACTGTTCGCCGTTTAGAGCGACAATTGGGTTCCACTACTCCGTTAGATCAAAGGGCATTAAATCATCAGGTTGAACTACAATTGAGACAGCCTTTGTTACGGCGTTCAGGAGTCGAAGTTAATCAAGCTTCGGTTGAGCAGGCACGCTTAACCAATCGAGTGCAGATTTTACAAGTTAAATCTACATTAATCGATCGAGTTACTGATTCTATTTTGCGTTACCGTACACTCTTTCAACGTCAAAAACAACTGGAAATTGCCCAATTAACTCTAGCGAACTCTCGTCGTCGTCTGGAAGTGACAGAAGCTTTAATTGAAGCAGGAAAACTCCCTCCAGTAGAACGGATTCAAGGAGCGGCAGATGTAGCGAATCAAGAATTGAGTGTTTTAAATGCTAAAAATGCCCTAGATGAAGCTCGATTAGACTTGTTGAATTTATTAGAACTCGATCAAGATTTAGCGATCGCTGCTCAAGCCCCCACACTCCAAGATCAACCTATATTAGAAGCTGAACAGTTGGTGTCCATAGCAATAGAAAATAATCCAACTTACTTACAGGCTAAATTGACTCAGAAAATTGCCAACTATACTTTGATTGAAGCCGCCGATGATCGTCGTTGGGATTTGGATTTAGAAGCAGATTATAATTTTCAACCCAGTAATTTGGTTGAGACTCGATCCGATCTAACTCTAGGGTTAACCTTGAGTAAAACCTGGGGAGATTTGCAGCCCGAACAGCGCTTTCAACAAAGCCAAGTGAATGTAACCAAAGCTGAAAATACCCTCAGTCAAATCTATTCAAGCTTGAATATTGACTTGAATAATCTGATCCGTGAGATTCAACTGACCTGGAAAGAGGTGCAGCAATCTCGATCCAGGACTCAATTGGTGGCAGAGCAATTAGCAGCGGAAGAAGAGAAGCTCAGTCTAGGTCTTGACAATACCTCGCTAACTGATATTATTAACTTTCAAAATCAATTAGCCCAAGCCCAACAAAATGAATTAGGGGTTTTAATCGAGTACCTCAATGCCTTAACTCAGTTAGATCGTAGTCTGGGAATAACTCTAGAGCAGTGGAATTTAAACCTGGAAATTGAGTAATCCCTCATAGGATTTCAGGGCAAATCTTTCCCCTCTCCCTGAATAGGAGTCATAAAGTTTCAATCTAAGTCTGTGCGATTGTCAATCCCAGGGAGAAGTGATAGGATAAACACACAGACAAGAATCTAGACTTTACCCTATTCTCAATTATGGAACTGTCTAGTTCCACCCGTCATGTCCACTGAAGTGCAAGTTAATAAAAATTAATTATCAGATGCCGTCGAAAAGTTCTGAAGTGTAAGCCTAATTTAGGAAAAGAGGGATTTCAGAATGGAGAGATGGGAGAGGGAGAACCAGCGATGAATCGTCTATTCAATCAGATTATAAGCCTGAAATTTAAAGCCAGTTATTTGATCGTTAACGATCGTTTCTTAATAACGGGTGCTGATGACAATATTGGTGATATTCTTCCTCAAATGACCCTAGCGCTCGGTGTCGATGTGAGAGATATTTTCCCGTTTTTAAGCTCTGTTCATTTAGAAGAATTGATCGAGAATGAATCGGTAGAGAGAGAAGGTCATTTAGAAGGAGTTGACCTAAAGGTGACACTGAGGGCTAATTGGGAAGAAGAACGCCCAAAGTCTCAATACTTAGTGTTGATTGAAGATAGGACTCAATTCTACAAGGAGCAGGAGGAACAGCAGAAACAAGCCGAAGGCGATCGCCTCTTGCGAGGGATGATGGAGATTATTCGCCAATCTGTCGGCTTAGAAGAAATTCTGCAATCGACGGTCGATCGAGTGCAAACCCTATTGGCCATAGACCGAGCCTTCATCTACTATTTTAATCCAGATTGGAGCGGTACAGTCATTGTTGAAGCACTCCATTCTAGCTGTCATTCTATCCTGGATCAGCCCATTGAACAGTGTTATACTAAAGATCAAGTCACCTTCTATCAACAAGGAAAATTCAGCCAAATTGACAATCTAGAAACGGCTGAACTCCGAGATAAAGACCGCAAATACCTCAGTCAACTTCAGGTGCGATCGCAATTAGTCTTTCCCATTCAACTGGGAATCCCCTTAACTATTCCGATCCAAAATACCCCCTTTCAATCCGATCAGTCCAGTTTACCCATCACCTCCCATCACTATAACCTGTGCGATACCTATCTCTGGGGACTCCTGATCGTCCATCAATGCCATCAGCCTCGAAACTGGCAACCCTGGGAAACCAAACTGCTCATGTCTTTGAGCAGCCAACTGAGCATCGCCATTCAACAGTCCCAGCTCTACGAACAACTCAAAGAAGCCAATCAAGAACTCAAACAACTGGCTGCTTCCGATAGCCTCACCCAACTCTTCAACCGTCGCCGTTTCGACCAAGTACTACAAAAAGAATGGCGAAGACTCGCCAGGGAGCGATCGCCACTCGGACTAATTTTTTGTGATATTGACTACTTCAGACTCTACAATAAAGCCTACGGTTACCTCAGTGGTGACTTTTGTTTGCAACTTCTGGCCGATGCTGTGCGCCAAGCTCTCAAACGCCCCGCTGACTTGGTCGCTCGGTATGGACCGGAAGAATTTGCTATCCTTCTCCCCCATACAGACCTATCAGGAAGTTTTCATGTCGCCCATATGATTCAAAACAACGTCATCAACCTAGACCTAGAACACAAAACCTCTCCCGTTGCTTCCACCGTTACCCTTAGTATCGGAGTTGCCGCTTTAGTTCCCCATGTTGATACCCAACCCCAATTTCTACTCGAACTCACTCGTTATGTTCTTGACCAAGCCAAACGCAACGGTCATAACCAAATTGTGGTCGCCAATTCCTCCGTCCTGCTCGACTTTTAACCAGAACAGGTAAACTAGAAAAAGATTGACTTAACTTCTCAAAATCCCCCTATGCTCAAGCGCTCTTCCGTAGACAGCCAAGAATTAATTTGTCGTGCTGAGGAACTCATTAATGCCGCATCCAACCGCTATCGCATTACCGTACAAGTAGCCCATCGCGCCCAACGTCGCCGCTACGAAGAATTTGATAGCCTTGACGATCCAAAAATGAAACCCGTCATTCGAGCGGTGATTGAAATGTCTGACGAGTTAACCCAACCCGAAATCATTGGTGAATGAAACAAAGGCGTTTTTTTCTCATTGGTTTAGGTTCACTAGGGCTGATGGGTTTATCCTTCATGCCCTTAGAGTCAATTTCTCCACCCGTGGCTCTTGCCCAGTCTCGCATTCGACCCAGGGATCTGTGGCGTTTAGTGTATGAACAACTCCCAGACTTTCCTCTAGAAAATAATTACGTTAGCCAACTTAATGGAGAAGCCAAGCCTGATAATACCTTAGTTGAGAGATTGATTCGTTATCATCTCTATGTCAAAGGTCGCACGCCCCAATATCGCCTAGATTGGAAATTAACCCTAGCTGATTATTTGGGCACTAATGAGGTGATGTACGAAGTACTTTATCCCAGTGCAGATTTACTCAGAGATAATCCATTAGAGGGAGATCGCCAAGCAATCCAAAATTTGACGAGATCGCAACGAAACGCTTTAATTGATGTCCTAGTTGGCATTTATAATCCCCAAAACAACCGTGATTAAACAAGGCTCTCAATGGCGAGTCGGCTGGAAACCGGAAGAGATCGAGTATCCCGCTTTGCTTGGTGGTGCAGATTGGGCGATCGAACTAAGGGCTACAGAACTGCAAGAATTCCAGCGCCTCCTACAACAATTGATCCATAGCCTAGAGCAAATCGCCCCCGAACTCATGGAAGAAGAAAAAATCACCTGTGAGGCCGAAGGGAACTTTTTGTGGGTGGAAGTAGAAGGATATTCCCACAGCTTTAGCCTCCATTTTATCCTCAATACGGGTCGTCGAGCCGAAGGAACCTGGCCGGCTGCGGTGACTCCAGAAGTCATTCAAGCTTTAAATACGCTAGAGGGGTTTTAATTTTCAAAATCCTGTGTTACGATAAAGATCTGTGACCGGGGCGTAGCGCAGCTTGGTAGCGCACCACTTTGGGGTAGTGGGGGTCGTGGGTTCAAATCCCGCCGCTCCGATTGTATTGAAACGAATCATGGGCAGGCTTTTCACCCGTAGCCCCCTCTTCCCAAAGGAGGCGCTCTGCCTAAAATCTGCCTAAACTCAATCTAACACCCTCCAGAAAGATAGGTCAGCCATAGGTAAATCACATAGAAAAGTCTCATAATATCGGTAATGAAACATAGATAATTCTGTGTAGTGCTAAAATAGATACATATCCAAGCTGGAAACCCAACTAGGGTAACCAAAGAAGATATATATCAACTAACCCTCCACAGCCGAGCATGACCTCAAAGAAAATATCCCCAATCACTGGACTAAGTGATGAGGAAAAAGTAATATTACGAAAACTGGGACTAGGGAATCCCTCATTAGGAGTGAGGATAGCGGCGAAGCTTGTGAAAGAAGCGACTGCCCAGGAAATGCTCAAAGGAACCTACCGAAGCGATTATGGCTATGCCCTAAACGGAGTCCAATTCTGGGAAAGAGTGCGACGATCTAACCAGACCAAAGAGTATATACCCTTGCCGACACCCAATATCACTCATCCTTATCTGGGTCGATACTTAACCAGAGAGCAATTGAGAGATACCCGACACTTCAAGGAATCTGCCATCAGGCGTATTCAGTCTGGGCAATATGTACACGATGGTAAGGGCTACTGGTGGAAAAGAACCGACCCCAAGAAATGCATAATTAACAGCAGAGGTCAGCCTATGGCCACCTACCTAGGATTAGCTCATGAAGAGGACTTCACCGATTACCTCATGTCAGACTGGTAATTTTCTCACAAAAAAAAGACCCCACAGGAGGGTCTTTAGCTTAACGGCTCATTCACGACGTAAACTTACGTCGTAATCCTAGGAGTAGGAGGGTCTCCCAGTTTTTGCCGGATAGCTGCATCGACAATGAACAAATCATTCTCACTGTAGAAAGCAACCATCCTAGTCGCCCCATCAACATACTGCTCTCGTTTAGGTGGGCGGTGTCCATAGTAGGCAAAGTAAAGGTCTGAAGCTATAGTACCAATGGACTTCAGGACATCTAGAGACCGCCTTCCATACCCTAAATAAAGTAGGCGGTCGGAAATCGGCCACTCTCTCCTCTCATTGTCAGGAAGTGCTATCCCCCCTCGGCGGTCAGCAAGGACAATATCGCGCACCAATGTCCTTTCATCAGCACCTCCGAGTTGGGAGAACAAGTCCATCCCAAGCTTAACGACTTCCAAGCTAGCCCTTTTCTCCTCCACCGGAGAAGACTGGGAGACACTATAGGAACCAGACTTCCGGATTGATGGCAAGACCTCCTCAAATACCCACTTCTGGAAAGGAACCGCTAAAGGACTCTTAGAACGAGCAATGAGATGGTAAAGTCCTGGTTCAAATAATGTCACCATGGATTGCATTCCTCCAGGGGTCATAACTTTGGTAAGACCCTTCCACTCAGAAGGAATATTAGTCAAGTAATTGCGGCGATTTCGCTTGTCTGCATTAGGATACAAAATAATCACAACATCTGTTGCCACCCACTCAGGAACTTCAGGAGTACCAACAAAGCGAACCTCGTAGCCTTGAAACATCTGAATTTCAGTCATTCTTGACCTCCTTAAAAAAAAGAACTAAAACGGGTAGAACTCGCAGTTCATCGCGTGGCAATCCGGATGCAAATAAATAATCTCGGAATTAAAAAGGAGTTCGTATAGCTGGCTGCACTCCATATTAGACATAGAGAAATTGATAGGAAAGGGAGTAGCTTGCCCCCGAAAAACACAGAACTTTTCAATAGTCTCCAGCGTAGAGTCAGACAGTTTACAGAGAGTTAAATCCATGAGG
>DDLS01000210.1:78722-85494 GCA_002340255.1 Cyanobacteria bacterium UBA2566 | reverse complement strand
GGAGAGAGAGGGATTTGAACCCTCGGAAGGTATTAATACCTTCAACAGATTAGCAATCTGCCGCTTTCGACCACTCAGCCACCTCTCCAAGGAAAGCCTTCCCCATGATAACAAACTGAGCTAAGAAAGGCAAGGGAAGTGGGGAAGTTTTTTAGCAAAATCCTCGTTCCTTCAAATGGCGCTTCCAGTTCCAATGGTGGAGGAAAAAGTCTTTGGTTTGTTTGTATCCCAAGCGATAGAGTTTAACCTTCTTCTCCGAGCTAAGGGAAAAGTCGGTAGTGGTGACTTTGGCCTTGGTGACATCAATATTAATCACCCGACCTTGGTCACCGTGGCGCACATGGTATCGGTCTCTAGCATTAGCCATTGATCGCAGGGAAGCAGTAAATAGATCAAGGGCGTTGTTAATTTTAGGTGGGTTCAGGGTTTGATCGATTAAGCGAAAGCCAAATGTGGGCCATTTTGGAGGGTTCAAGGGATCGCCGGAAGGGCGGTCATAAATCCACAAAGGGAAGTTACTGAGCAAACCACCATCGAGAATATAGGCATTACCGAGTTGTTCGGGTTTGAAAAATAAAGGAATACTCGAAGATAAGCGTACGGCTTCAGCGATACTAAAGTCTTGGTAATGCTTGAGATTATGCTGTTGTAGGATAGCTTGGCGATGGCTTTTTTGGTCTTTGTTAAGTCGAGCAGAATTGGGATTGAGATCGTCAGGTAGAACCCACATCTCGCAGTGGGTGATATTGGAGACGACAATCTTCAGTTCTCGTTGGGGATCGAAGCGTTTGACATCAGTAAAAGTTTCAATTCCCCTGGATTTAAGGGTTTTAGCAATCCAGTCTCGGAAGGGATCTGAGGAGTATTGACCGAGTTGTTGGGTCAATAATAAAGATACGATCATCCATAAGGGCGCTTGGAGGTCGTCGCTAGGATCGCCATTGAAAATGAAGGGGCTAGTTTTTTGAGAGAAGATCCCATTGTAGTCGATGCTACTCAAGATCTCTTCGAGTTTATTAATCGGAAAACTAGCCGCTAAAAAAGCTGCGGTTAATGAACCCGCAGAGGTTCCAGCCAGCTTTTTCCACTGAATGCCCAAATCTTCACAGCAGCGTAAGGCTCCTAATAGGGCAATTCCCCGTACTCCTCCCCCTTCAAAGATGGCATCAGCACAGTAATGACCATCAACAGGTTTGGGAAAACGACTCCAAATCTCTTCTTTTTGTTTTTCTGTGAGTCGGAGGTCTTGATCTTCTAGGAGTTGGGGATTGATGTTGATAAATGATGCCATGTTCACCTTCGGAGATCACGGTTTTAGATGTTGCTGCAAGAATTGTAGAGTACGATCGCCCGCTTGTTGAGCGATTTCGCTAACATAGGCAGTGGAGTTCACCCGACTAAAGCCATGATTTACACCTAAGTAGCGATGTAGAATAACTTGAGGATGGTCTTGGAGACTAGAGATCATTTGAGTTTGGGCATCGGGACTGACATATTCATCCAATTCTGCTAGGTGAAGCATCAGGGGGGTTTTAATCTGCTCTTGTTCATGGAGATTGTTATCAATACCCACCCCATAATAGGAAATATTACAATCAGCCAGCGATCGCGTGGCCATTAAATAGGACAGTTTTCCTCCCAGACAAAATCCCAGGGTTCCCACTTTCCCGCTACAACTCGGTAAGGCTTTGACTGCTTCTAAGGTAGCGATCAAATCGTCTACACCTTGATCTTCATTAAACTGCTCGTAAAGACTAAAGGCTTTAGCTAA
This sequence comes from Cyanobacteria bacterium UBA2566, assembly GCA_002340255.1. Classification (GTDB taxonomy): domain Bacteria; phylum Cyanobacteriota; class Cyanobacteriia; order Cyanobacteriales; family Desertifilaceae; genus Roseofilum. The sequence continues at coordinate 83,723 of DDLS01000210.1, read as the reverse complement.
ATCTTCTTGATTGTCGGGTTCTAGTTCAATGTTGGGTTCGAGTCGCCAAAACAAATCGGGAACTACAGCCAGATAGCCCAAACTAGCGTACTCATCTGCTATCTGACGCATGATAGCATTCACCCCAAAAATTTCTTGAATGACGATTAATCCTGGGCCGTTTCCTTCAGGGGGTTCAGAAACATAGGCGCTAAAGTTACCACCATCAAGGGTAGATAGGATTAGGTCTTGGTTTGTCATGGCGATCGCTTATCTCCAGCCTGACTGTACTTAGCCAGCGTACAGCTATAGTGTACCGCTTTTTTCTCTCATCGGAAGAAGCTATAGCTAAGATCCAGGTGTTCAGAGCTTATCCAATTCGGCATAGTCGGGTAAAGTTGTATCAATGGGTTTACCATTACGCAATACAATACGGTCATGTTGGGAACGGGTTAAGAGTTCAGTAAATCGCCGTCCTTTGAAGAGAATTAAGTTAGCGGGTAAACCGACGGCGATCGCCACTGGATTAGGTAACTTCATAATTTTACCTGGAATTGTAGTGACTGCTTGCGGCCAGTTGCCATAAGGAATATCTAAATGGGCAATTCGCACAGTTTGATTAAAGACTTCTAACATGTCATGATCGCCAAAGGCAAAAAACGGATCGCGACAATTATCGGAGGCAAATATTACCGGAATTCCCATCTTTTGCATTTCCTGAACTAAGGTTACACCGCGATAGGTGGGGGTTTTTCCCGGTTGCCGGTCTTGCAGGTAGAGATTGCACATTGGTAAGCTGACAATAGCAATGTTCGCTGCTTTTGCCGCTTCTAGGGTTGACTGGATCTGCTCTGGAGTTTGCAGGGCTAAACTACAACAATGACCGCAGGTAATTTGACCTTCAAATTGATAGCCAAGCGCCGTTTGTGTTACCTGATAAAGGGTACGCGCTTGCGGATCTAGATTTTCATCCGTATGGAAATCTAGGTCTAAGTTTCGCTCTCGTGCCAAAGAAAATACCGAACCAAGTTGGCGTGAAAGATTAGAATTCATGAGGGGCATTCCCCCTAAAATTCCTCCTATTTCTGCCAAGCGATCAACAAACTGTTGTCCTTCTGGAGTTAGTAATTCTTCTAACGTGCTTAAGCTCACTGCTTGCAATTCAAGTTTCCCTTGCCATTCTTTCCGGAGAGCTTGAAAAACTTCCCAAGTCACTTCGGTTTCTTCACCTCTCAAGTCGAGATGGGTGCGAATGGCTTGGGTTCCGTGGGCATAACTACACTTTAGGGCAAAATTCATACGCCGATAGAGATCTTCAGCCGTCCAATAGCGATCGCCATCTTCTCCAGAAGCAGCGATCGCCCCCTCGAATGTACCATCAAGATTAGGGCTACGATGCCAAATATGCCCCTTATCCAGATGAGTATGGATATCGACAAAAGTCGGCCAGACTTGGCCTCCCTTCATATCATAGACATTATTTTCATTGCTCGGAGGGCGATCGCCACTGGCGCAAATTTTAGTAATCATGCCCTCTTCAATACAGATATCCACCCGCACCAGTTTTTCTGAATTAGGTGTCACTGTAGGAGGGCAATGTTTGGGCAGAAACAGAGACAGAGGAACTTGAGCATTATAGAGCCAGTAGCCTTCGCACTCTAGAATATTACGAGAAGTCATGGGTAATGGTTAATCTCCATGTTTATGCTCCCTGAGCTGACTCGAAGGGAGCTACACATCCCTATTATTCCTCCTTTTGCAAAGCTCGCTCTTGTCGTTTTTTACGTCCAGCTTCCAAAATATCCTTCATTACCGCCTGAGCTTGCTTCACTTTTTCCAAATTCGACCGATACAATTCAATATCCTTTTGCAATTTCTCCAAAGAAAGTCCCAATCCTTGGGCAATCTTTTCCAACGTTTGGTTACGACTCTCCTCAGTTTGGAGTCGTTCAGAATCAACCGTAGAGACGAGAGTATACAAACCAATCGCAAACAAACGACTATACTTAAACTTAGGATTATCGGCGATCGCCTTCAAGCGCCCCCGCAGAGCCTCCGCACCTTCACCCTGATGCGGATCGCAAAGCAAAGTCACCACAGCATCTCCAGACCAATCCTTAATCTGTTCCTGAGCCTGTTGAGCCTCTGCCCGATAAACATTGACATCGCTCTCCAACGCTTGACACAACGCTGCAAAAATAGATGCTTTTTCACCCTCTGGTGAATATCCCTCCATAAATTGGTCAAAGGACGAAACAACCCCAAGGGCATAAATGGGGTCATACTCAAAGTCCACATTGACCGACAGCAAATGCATCTCTACCATCAATTCCTCCACCACACGGCGGTAGATAGAATTAATGGGCCGGGTATGATTAGTATAAAACGCTCGCTTAGTATCGGAAACAGTGCGGACAGTATTCACAGCTACAATTATCAAGAGTGGGTGATTCCATTCTCGCGCCTAAAGGTCACTTTGCCAAGGTTTTCGCAAAAAACCAGCATTAAAGTCCCGTCACCAGGAGTTTAAGACAATTGCTTCCAGAAAGCTGACCGTCCCCTCTCCTAGTGACTCAAACACATTCGTCAGACCCTTTTGCCCCAATTATCCTGCAACCCTGGGAACCCCTTCTAGTGCATCATTTTCTGTTTCAAAAATTTCAAATACAGAATCCATCATCGTCACTTCAAACACCAACTTAGCTTCCGGATGAACATTACAGATACGAAAAGAGCCTTTAACCTTCTCCGCATCCCGCATCCCAGCGACCAAAGACGTTAGGCCTGAGCTATCAATAAAGTTTACTTGACCCAGATTTACCACCACATGCCTACTGAGCTTAGAAATACATTCCTGTAGTTTCAAACGAAATTGCCAGGCTGTAGTGATATCTAAACGTCCAGTTGGCGTTAAAACAATAACTGTTGTTCCATCTTCCGTTTCGTGTGTTCTTTGCTCCATTTTGATCGTCTACCTTTTCTATTAGGAATTGTGGACTTCTGGGTTGATTGTAGTATCTCAAATCGACTTGGAACAAGCCTTAGACCCATAATATACTGTTGGGCGCTGGTAAACTGAAATAATTCTTAATCCACGATCCGCAGATCTCACTGGCAATGTTACCCTAGCGTGAATGACCCACTCCCCGTTGACATTAAAACCCGCCTAATCCTGCTCAAACCTAAGTGCATCAATGATTTCTTTATTTTTTAGTGTGAGTATTGAATAGACAATGCCAGATTTTTTGTCTAAGCTATTGGGCCGCAAGAGTCGTAGAGTTCGCTGTACCCTAGCCAAAACCTATCGTGTCATTAGTTCAGCTTCGGTTGACGATCTATGGCAAACCGTTGTTGATTTCGCTGATGTCTCTTGGCATCCCCTCTTAGCGCGAACCAATGTCCCTAGGGGTTTGGTTCCTAAACCGGGACTGATTTTTAGGGCTGTGACTCGGTTAAGCCCCATTCCAATCCGCATTTTTGTGGAACGAGTCAGACCCGGAGAACTCTTAAGCATTAGAATTTTGGCTATGCCCGGAATTGAAGAGAGGATGATCTATCAAGTCGAATCGACGGTTTGGGGCACTCGCATCTCCTATTCAGTCACCTTGCGCGGATGGCTCTCTCCTCTGATTTGGTCGTTTATTCGTCCCTATGCAGCCAAAGTCGCTGAAGCTCTAGCCAAAGCAGCAGAGAAAGCGCCCCTTCAAGGTGGTCCTGGAAAGAAAACCCATCCAGGAAACTCGGTAGATTTTGGATTTTAAGTCAACCCGTATGAAAACCGATGAGAATTGCCCAAGGGCGTTAAGATTTGATAAGTAACGTCGGAATAATCAACAGCCAATAGCAAATCCTTATGACTTTGACCCTCGATCCCCAATCCGTTTTAGAAGTCCTACGACCTGTGGAAGACCCAGAACTGCGGAAAAGTTTGGTGGAATTAAATATGATTCGCCAAATTGAGATTGATGCCCAGGGAAATGTGAATTTTACTTTGGTGCTGACTACTCCCGCTTGTCCACTGCGGGAATTTATTGTCGAAGACTGTACAAAAGCGGTGAAAAAGCTTCCAGGGGTTCAATCGGTGAATATTGAGGTGACAGCAGAAACCCCTCAAGCTAAGAATACCTTACCCGATCGCCAAGGGATTGAGGGCGTGAAAAATATTATTGCCATTTCCAGTGGTAAAGGGGGAGTGGGAAAAAGTACGGTGGCAGTGAATGTGGCTGTCGCTTTAGCCCAAACGGGGGCTAAGGTGGGCTTAATTGATGCTGATATTTATGGCCCCAATGCCCCAACGATGTTGGGCTTAGACTCGGCTAAGGTGATGGTACAGGACAGAGGGGGCAAAGAAGTCCTAGAACCGGCTTTTAATCATGGCGTAAAGCTGGTTTCCATGGGCTTTTTGATTGAAAAAGACCAACCAGTGGTTTGGCGCGGCCCCATGCTCAATGGGGTGATTCGCCAATTCCTCTATCAAGTGGACTGGGGTGAGTTAGATTATCTGATTGTGGATATGCCTCCTGGAACTGGAGATGCCCAATTAACCTTGACTCAAGCGGTTCCCATGGTAGGTGCCATTATTGTGACCACTCCCCAAAATGTGGCCCTTCTTGATTCGCGTAAGGGGCTGAAAATGTTTGAACAGATGGGGGTTCCAGTGCTGGGAATGGTGGAAAATATGAGTTATTTTATCCCGCCGGATCTGCCCGATCGCCACTATGACATTTTTGGTTCGGGAGGGGGTGCAAAGACCTCAGAAGAACTGGGTGTTTCCCTGCTCGGTTGTATTCCCCTAGAAATAGGTTTACGGGAAGGTGGCGATCGCGGCTTACCTATTGTGGTCAGCGATCCTGAATCGGCTTCAGCTCAAGCGTTAGTCAAGGTCGCTAAGGCGATCGCAGCTAAAATCTCTGTCGCCGTCCTCACCAGATAAATTAGAGTCAATCAGGGATACTCTATCAAGAATAGAGAGGGATTCATCCTTCCCTATTCCCCATTCCCTATTCCCCATTCCCCATTCCC
>DDLS01000210.1:0-78653 GCA_002340255.1 Cyanobacteria bacterium UBA2566 | reverse complement strand
CCTATTCCCCATTCCCCATTCCCCATTCCCCATTCCCCATTCTTATGCGTAGATCTCTATTTTACTCTGCTAATTCAGGTTCTAGAATTCGCTGGCTGTCTATACTCAATAGTTGGAAAAATTTAGATTGGCTATTGCTGATTCTGGTGATTGGCTTAACCCTGTTTGGTGGGATCATGATTCGCTCAACCCAGCTCAATCTTCAATATACTGATTGGCTGCAACATTGGATTATTGGGGGGATGGGGTGTATTCTAGCTCTATTTATTGCCCGTTGGCGCTACCAGCAACTCATCCAGTGGCAATGGGTGATCTATGGTATTACTAATGTTTCCTTATTAGCGGTTATTTTTATTGGCACAACGGCTTTAGGCGCGCAACGATGGATTACCATTGGTGGGTTTAATATTCAGCCCTCGGAATTCGCCAAATTGGGGGTAATTATTACCTTAGCTTCTCTGCTCCACAGTAAGGGGGCTTCAACCCTATCGAGCCTCTTCAAAACTCTCGCTATTGTAGGCGTTCCTTGGGGTTTTGTGTTTCTGCAACCTGACTTAGGAACCTCCCTCGTGTTTGGGGCGATCGCCTTGGGAATGCTTTACTGGGCTAATACCAATCCCAGTTGGCTGATTTTGTTGATCTCTCCAATGATCTCAGCGATCCTATTTAATCTTTATCTTCCAGCCTGGTTTGCTTGGGTGGGTTTACTAGCCCTTTTAGCTTGGACCAGTTTACCTTGGCCGCGTATCGGAACAGGCGTTACAGTTGCTCTAAGTACGGCGTTTGGATTCCTGGGTGAGGTCTTTTGGGGACTGCTTAAGGATTATCAGAAAGACCGCTTAATTTTATTTCTCAACCCGGAAAAAGACCCCCTAGGCGGAGGTTATCATCTCATTCAATCTCGGATTGCCATTGGTTCGGGACAACTCCATGGCACAGGGTTAAATCAGGGAACCCAAACCCAACTGCATTTTATTCCCGAACAACACACGGATTTTATCTTTTCGGCTGTGGGTGAGGAGTTGGGATTTATTGGCGCGACGATCCTGTTATTGGTCTTTTGGTTAATTTGTCTGCGCTTAGTGATGATTGCCCAAAATGCGAAGGATAACTTTGGTTCTTTGCTGGCGATCGGGGTATTATCGATGATTGTGTTTCAGGTGATGGTGAATATTGGCATGACCATCGGCCTTGCCCCAGTTACCGGAATTCCGCTACCTTGGATGAGTTATGGGCGATCGGCTCTATTGACCAATTTTTTGGCGATCGGCTTGGTAGAAGCAGTAGCCAATCACCGACATCGGCTAAAGTTTTAATGGATATTTTATCGCTTGAGGTAAAAAAGGATGATCTTACCAGGTGTAGCAGTACGGGTAAAAAATATGGGAGATACTTATTATGGTTTTACCGGCCAAGTGCAACGGGTAACCGATGGTAAAGCAGCGGTACTCTTTGAAGGGGGAAACTGGGATAAGTTGGTTACCTTCCGACTCGCAGAGTTGGAAATCGTCGATCCGACGAGTAAAAAATAAGGGGTAGGGAGTAGACAGGAGGGAGCAGGAAGTAGTCATAGGCACTTAGTCCTTTCCGTGTTCCCGCGTCTGCCCATCCCCACTATTACCTCATCTCCCATTCTCCATGCGCTTACCCTTAACTCAAACTGCCATCACCGATCGCCCAGAAAATCATATTGCTGAGGTGATCGAAACGGCAACTTCGGAATTTTTAGCCCAATGTCTGGAACCAGAAGATCTCAACTTTCCCATGATGCCAGCGTTTGGTTCTTTTGTGCGATCGCTTGGTGTCACTCCCGAACGCTCCTCAGAACCAGATACAGGCTATTGGGTTTATGCGGTGGTGTATCATGCCACCACTACTCCCATTGATTCGATCCATCGTGCTAGAGCTTTGGGATTATCTCTAGAACAACTGCGATCAGAGCAACCGCAAATTTTTGCCATGCTTAAAACTGAGTTTCGAGCGGCGATTGTCGGATTTGAAACCCTTGAACCCCGGAATTCTCGCTCCAGAGTTTATCAGCATTTACCCCCGCGTCCCCCGCAAATTCACCAAGCAGTCTATCAATGTCATCCTGATGAAGTGATTCGCTTTAGCGAGGAATTTGATTTTATTCGCATTTTGCTAGAAATTCCCGGAACGCCAGTTGATGCCTTGATTGCAGCGACCTTGAGAACGATTTACCAACTGCGCCATACGGAACACTCCTGGTTAGTGCAAGCCGGACGAAATTTGAGTCTACTCCTCAAAGATGATTACGATCGCCTACGCTATATTCTCAGCCAAGTTTATCTTTAGCCCTTCCTATCCCCCAGCTTGTTCTATTGTAAGGCTTGATGAGTTTCAGTAGAACTATTTTCTTTTCGAGGTTCTAAGAGGTAGACTAAGTGAGGGGTAATACGATGGGAATAGTCTTACCTTGTCTTGGGATCTGCGTTTTGAATTCGCTTACCTCCATTCATCATAAAGCGATCAATCGGTAGACTTACACCATTAACAGTCTTCGTTTCTTTCTTTTCTTCTTGCAGACAGGAATTAATTATGGTTTTTGATTTTTTACCAAAATTACCGAAAGCGAATTTAGATGACCGAGAATACCAAGACTTGATCGAAGAATGTCTGTTGAGAATTCCACGCTATTGTCCAGAATGGACGAATCATAATCCGAGCGATCCAGGCATTACCATGATTGAAATGTTTGCCTGGTTAACCCATCAAATGCTGCTGCGGTTTAACCAACTGCCTCGGCGCAATTATATTTTATTCTTAGAATTGCTCGGTATTCGCTTAGAGCCGCCGAATCCAGCGACAACAGAAGTAACTTTTTATTTGGTGTCGGATTTGCCAGAGTCTTATACAATACCGGTGGGGATTGAGGTGGCAACGGAGCGGCAACCCGGACTTGACCCTATTGTATTTAGTACCGATCGCCCCCTAACAATTGGTAATCCTCAGATTAACCATTTTCTGGGAGCCGAGCAAATCGAGGAAACGCCGCAAATTTTACGCGATCGCTTTACCCATCTCTGGAATCTGACCCCTACAGGGGAATGGTCTGGCCCCGAATTGCCCCTTTTCAACGCTCAACCCCAACCAGGGAATTGTTTCTATCTGGTCTTCGATCCCCAAGAATCCTTGGATGGAAATGTTATCATTCTTACATTAAAAGGACAGGAGGCGACTCCCACAGGCATTGACCCCACTGACCCCCCGCGACGCTGGGAAGCCTGGAATGGTCAGTATTGGCAGCCAGTGCTACTTGAAGAATCAGATGATGAAACCCAAGGCTTTAGCTTCGCGGACATTGCCCAACGAGGGGGAAATCCCTTACAGGGAGTGGATATTACGTTACATCTACCCTTGAATTTTCCAGTAGCCCAATTTACCGCCTATCAAGGGCGATGGTTGCGCTGTGTTTATGCGACTCCACGCCTGAGTCAACCAAGTTACACGCGATCGCCACAAATCATTGGTATTGGAGTCAAAGCCATTGGCGGAACCACGGAAGCGACTCAATGCGAACTGATCGAAAATGACCTACTGGGTAACAGTAATGGAGAACCAGGGCAACGGTTCCAACTGCGGCGATCGCCCATTCTCGACCGTCAAGAAGACGAATATCTGATCGTCACGCCTCCAGGGGAAACCGCTCAACGATGGCAAGAAGTGACTGACTTTTCTAATTCTAGTCCGAGCGATCTGCATTATCTGATTGATTCCCTTACCGGTACGCTCCAGTTTGGCCCCCTGATCCGGGAACCCGCCCAACTCAAGCAGGCTAAGGATATCCGCGCTATTCTACAACAGGGACAGGATCGCCCTCCGCTCCAACCCCCCAGCATGGAACACCAATATGGAGCCATACCCCCTAGGGGAGCAACTGTGCAAATGAGCCGCTATCGCACCGGAGGTGGGTTGCGAGGCAATGTGGAAGATCGCAGTCTTAATACGCTGAAATCTGCGGTTCCCTATGTCGCCAATGTGGTGAATCTAATTCCAGCTCGCAATGGGACGGAAGCAGAAACCATTGAACAAGCAGCCATGCGCGTGCCTCAAATGTTGCGAACTCGCGATCGCGCGGTGACTCCAGAAGACTTTGAATCTTTGACGATTTTAGGAGGAGATGGGGCGATCGCCCGCGCCACTTGTTTACCCACCAACCCCAAAAAACCAGGAACCGTGCAACTATTAGTGGTTCCCGACTCCAACCGACAGGCGATCGCACAAGGGGTTGGCATCCCTCCCGAACAGTTTCGCCTCAGTCCTCCCTTGCATCGCAAACTCATGGCCTACCTAGATGAACGGCGCTTATTGGGCGTGCAGGTGGAGCTTTTAGAACCTGAATATGTGGGACTTTCCGTACAAACCGAAGTCTCCCTAGACCCCAGCTATCGCACCCCAGAAGCGCAAACGGAACTCCTGCATACTCTCAATGTAACCCTCTATCGCTTCTTTAATCCCCTAACCGGCGGCCCAGGAGGTAACGGTTGGCCACTCGGTCAACCCGCCTATATGTCCGATGCGATCGCCTTGTTGCAACAAGTTCCAGGCATTCGCCGTTTAGGAGCAGTGCAACTGTTTGAATTGCGCCTATCTATTGCTGGCCAATGGATTAGAAGTCAACCGGTTCACCTCGTCGATCCGGGCCCCACTGGTCTGATTTGCTCCTGGGCCGATCCGAATCTGCGATCGAATCACATGATTAACATCATTGAATGATGGAGCTAGTTTCTAGAATTGCTACAGATAGTGGTCACAAGCTAGTAGTTGCTTCCGCAGGCTGCTAAAGCACGGTTTACCGCTCGATCGCGGCGATCGCTAAATCCAGTGGCAACAACTTGAGTGTTATTGCGTTTGCGAGCTAGAGCGCCACAGGTGTTTTCGATTAGAGCTTCAACAACGCAGTCTCGGCGATCGCAATTATACAAGGCTCTGTCTCTGGCTAAATCACTGTATAGGTGCTGCCAGGAGGCTCCCCAGCGTCCGGTACTTCGAGAATAGGCGATCGCTCCGTAGTCCGCTAGAGCAATGTTCGGCATGAGACATTGAACAGCCATGGCGCTGGCGATCGCGATCGTAAATTTGACAGGATTATTCATGATTGTTGCTCCTAAATGAGTAGATAATTTGATGAATAAAAGGGCGGGCTGAGAGAAGTTTTAGCCGCAAAAACCCGCCCGATTCAGAAGTTTCCGTGAATTAACCGCCGAAGAATAGATTAATCAAAAGCTCCGCTAAACCATTACCATCACTATCATCTCCACCCAAAGGGGTATTGGACGACTGTTGCATGGATTGAGCAAGTTCATGGCGTACTCCACGTTTGGCTCGAAGCAGATAAGGATCTTCTTCATACCACTCACGCTGGCGCATAGTTTTCCTCCTAGGAAAATTGATTTACATTGTTAGGCTAACAAGCTTATGGATTGGATTTCGAGGGCAGATGATGCAGCATTTAGGAATATTCTGCATCATCTGCACTTAAAGGTAAAACGCTGACGTTTTACGGCGAGAGAATTAATAAGATATCAATTATTCGCTTTACATGAGCCAGGACAAAATACCTTCAAGGAAATCGTGAACCCAGCTATCATCATCGCCACCTCCATCAAAGCTATGATCGAAGTTGTGCGGGGGATGATAGTGCGGTTGATGCAATTCGGTATGAAATTCCCGATCGTACTCGTGAGGGCTCATAATTATTGGCTCCTGGACGTTTAACTGTGCATTTACATCAAAACACAACTTATCAGTCTTTTGGGCCGCTTTAGTTCGTCATTGATACTCTGTTTTGCACTATCTGCACCAAAAAATGAAATGGAGTATAATAGCATTATTAATAATGAATATTTAGCCCTCGGATATGGAGATATAAAATGAGGTCAAGATCTAGAGGTATTGCAACAACTCTGGGATGGGACAAGCTTGAAAAAGCAAGATCTGACCAAGAAAAAGCGAATTATCAAAAAATAACGCATGCCTATATAGCCCAACAAATAGGCTATCTAAGTCGCTCAACAGTTTCGCGTTTTTTTGAACGGAAAAAAGTTTCAGTTGAAAGTGCTAAAGCAATTGCTGAATTCTTTGGACTAGAGTTAAGCAATATTGTCGATGTAGAACAATTGTACGGTTTAGACAGAAAAGAAATGGTCATTACCCTAGAAGGTTCGATTGATGAGTTGAAGCCTAAAGTGGATCGATGGCTACAGATACTCAGAGAAGCATCCAAGGATGAAACTATTCAAATTAAAATTATGAAACCGGGTAGTGTGGTTGTGGTGATCGAGGGTTCGCCGGAAGGACTCAGGCGCATTGAGGAATTGTTTGAAGCGGGGGAATTGCAGGAAATTGCTGGGTTTCAGGTGTTGGATGTTTATCCGGAATGGGAGGAAGAACCGACCAGGTTAAGGGATTGGTTTCAGGGTGTATTTACTGAAGGTTGGCAAAGAGCAGAGAAGTTGTTAACACCAGAACAGTTGCGTCCGGTGATGGTGTGGAGCGATCGCACTCAGCGAGCCAAGTTTTACGATCTGAGTGTAGACTTGCTTCAGTGTCAGGTGGTGTTGCTGATTAATCTGATACAGGAAGAAGAGGAGAAGGCGATCGCCAACTTAAAAGTCTATCCCAAGGATACCGAGTTTTTGCCCGTTAACCTGAAAATGACTATCCTCGTGGAAGGGGAGGTATTTAAGGAAGTCACAGCTAGAGCTGCGGATGTGTGGATTCAATGTGAGTTTGATGCTAACTTTGGTGAAGAATTTACCGTCTGTTTGGGCATCGATGATACAATCGTGAGCGAACGATTTGTGGTGTAATCGTAAAGTTGGAGCGCAGCTAAATAGTTGTCATTGCGATCGCAGGGAAGCAATCGCCAAGATTACCGAGAGGGCAGAGATTGCTTCATTCCACTGCGTTCCATTCACAATGACATAGCAGTAGGGGCGGGTTCACCATTAACGTGGCTCGATACACCATAAATTATGTAAACCCGCCCCAACACCTTGGAAAGAATACCCAAATTCAGGGGAGGTAAAAATGTCTCAAAAAATTAAACTCAAGCCAATTTTAGGAGAGCTAGAATCTTATATTTCAGGCAGCGCCAAAACTATTGACTTTAGCAAGAATGATCAAACTTTAGTTTTAGGTAATAATAACCATATAGAATTTTATAATCTTGAAGGTGACTTATTGAAAGCAATATCTGTAACTCAACATAAGCGATTATGCTTTATTGGGAATCATATAAAAAATAATATGGCTTTTAGTGAGAGAGATCAAGATCTTTGTGAAATTGAATCTAGCAATAATGAATAAATTAAGAATTTATTTGAATTTGATTTTTTTCTTAATGAGAATGATCGCAATCATTAAAGGTCAAAAATATTGGAGGAACCCATGAAAATCAAATACGATCGCCAAGTTGATGTCCTACGCATCACCCTCAAAGAAGCAATGATTACCGAAAGTGACGAAGAAACACCCGGTATGATCCTAGACTTTGATCAGAATGGTAATGTGGTCGGGATCGAGATCCTGCAAGCCTCTCAGCACATTGACAACCCCGAAGCAATAGAATACAGCATCAGTCCATCAGTGCTTGCATCGTCCAAGCACGTTCCTGATTAACATACTCTTGAGCATCAAGTCCATGCCAAATATCTTTCCCCAATCCTTCTAAATCCATAATGTTACACTTAGGTTGGATAAGCATACGCTGACGTACCATTCCAGCTAATTCTTCTAACAAGCGAAGTTGCTCATCTGGAGTCAGAGTTTGGACGTGGCGGCAAATCTCTTGATAGGTAGCCCTCTTCTTTCCGGAAACACTTTGGTTCTTGATATTAGGCAGTATATCTTTCCCATCTCTATGAGTCGATGAGACTATCTCAACTACCAGTATCCCATTACAGGATATACGGTGGCGATCGCCCCAACTGTAATAAAATAGAGTATCACTCCTACTCAACCGCCCTCTTGTCGTGACGCGCCAACCCCACGATCAATTTGCCAAGCAGTACCTCAAAGAACTACTCGAACCCCTGGGAGAAGTAGAAATTAGTCGGGAAATTTCAGGGGAAACTCTGGCTATTGACCTGATTTTCGAGCCATCCCCTAAACCACCAAACAACCCTCCAGCCTTGGGTTTACTCTCTCAACTGGCTTCTACGCCTTGTTTACTAGAACCCTATCGCAACTGTCCCAGCAACCCAGAAATTCGCAACTGTATTCTCAAGCTTTTCCATGTCCATGCAGAACTGCAACGTCAAGCCAAACGGGAGCAGCGAACCCTGGAGGAAGAGCAATTGCCTCGATTATGGATTTTAACGCCAACTGTTTCTGAGAAAGTATTAGAAGGATTAGGCGCTCGTCCTGACTTAAAACAATGGTGTGCAGGAGTACATCTTTTAGCAAAAACACTCAAAGCGGGGATTATTGCCATCAACCAACTCCCGGAAATCCCAGAAACCTTATGGTTAAGGATGTTGGGAAAAGGAGGAACACAGAAAAGAGCCATTGAGCAAGTGCTGGAACTACCCATAGAACATCCTCAACGGCGAAATATTCTACAGTTAGTGGGGATATGGCGGATTAATGTTGCCAGTAAAATAGAGTTAGACACAGAAGAAAGGGAGTTGATTATGGAATTATCACCAGCCTATCTAAAATGGCGAGAAGATACCCTGCAAGAAGGAATTCAACAAGGGATTGAACGGGGACAATGCTTGATGATTGAAGCCTTATTGCGAACTCGGTTTGGTGAGTTGGATGAGGCGATTTTGGGCATTATTGACTCTCTGTTAGTCTTATCTCCCGATGAGTTTATGCCTTTGTGTTTGCAGTTATCCCGTGAGGAGTTGTTGGAGCGATTTGGCGATCGCCAATCTTAAGTATTGCTAGTCTAAATGAATTGTGCAACAGGAAATGCCCTCTCCCACGGGATTCTTGACTTTCCCCTTCTCCTGGGGGATGAGGGGCAGTCGCTTCGCTACGGGAGGACACTACTGAAACCTTGAATGTTTTGGTGTGGGAGCGTCTGGCTCCCTAGCTTCTTAACTCTTCCTCCCTCTATTGAGCAGGAAAGACTCCTGGACGGACAGTTAAAGGTAAAGACCGATCGCCACGACGGATTAACACATTTAAAGCACTACCCACTTGGGTATTTTGTACCGCTTGTTGAATGTCTGTGGCTTCCCTCATGGGTTTACCATCGATTTCGGTAATCACATCTCCAGCGCGGATACCAGCTTGAGCGGCTGGAGATTCGGGCATGACTTGCACAATTAAAACCCCCTGCTCTGCGGAGATCTTAAAGCCACTATTCGGATTTTGATTAATTTCTTTTTGCAGATCTGGCGTTAGGGTGACCATTTGAATGCCAAGGTAGGGATGGTCTACTTGACCTTTACTGACCAGTTGATCGGCAATGTTTTGGGCTGTATTGATGGGAATGGAAAAGCCTAAGCCTTGGGCCCCTTGAATAATGGCGGTATTAATACCAATAACTTCCCCATTTTGGTTGAGTAGGGGGCCGCCAGAATTACCGGGGTTAATGGCTGCATCGGTTTGAATAAAGCTCACTCGTTTATCGGGAATCCCCACTTGGGCGCTAGAGCGACCGGTGGCGCTGATAATGCCTACGGTAACCGTATTATCTAAACCGAGGGGGTTACCAATGGCGATCGCCCATTCACCGGGCTGTAAAGTATCCGAATTCCCCAATTTTACCGTGGGTAGATTTTCTCCTTCAATCTTGACAACTGCTACATCAGTGACTGGGTCTGTACCTAAAACTTTTCCTTCTAAGGTGCGTCCATCTTTGAGCGTCACATCTACGATATCTGTGCCCTCAATCACATGGGCATTGGTTAAAATCATACCTTCTTCATTAATAATAAATCCTGAACCTGACCCTCGAACTTCTCGTTCTTGGGGCATGGGAGTTGCACCACCAAAGAAGCGCCGGAAAAAGGGATCGTTGAAGATATCCGGGACTTGTTGCGTGACAATCCGGGACGCATCAATGCGAACAACCGCAGGACCAACATTTTGTACAACCTGACTGACAAAACTATCATTACTGGTGGGCACTAATGGAGCCGTTGCGCTTGAAGGAAGGGCTGAGACAGTCGTAGAGGTTTGTTGAGTTGAAGTGGATAAATTTGGCGATCGCGATAAAACCTGAGTCCCAACTAAAGTGAGCGTACTGCCCAAGAGCATTAGGGTAATGTAGATGAGGGGTTGTTTCCAGGGGGCTGGAGTTGCCGGTTTATCGGATGGATAGGGATTGGTCATGGGTCACACTCTGGCGATATCAGGTTAAGTCAATGCTGACCGTTTAGCTTTATATTATTAGGTTAGCGATTTTGTCGGTTGATTGGCTGTTTCGGTTAACCGCACTGGGAGAAGATGCGGGGGCACTCCAGATGCGCAGATTAATCACTACGCCTTATGCTATAGGGGCCAAAATTCTTCATCAGATTGATCGGATGAATTCCGATCGCCACTTCCGCCATTCAACGTAGCAATTTGACGTTGATAATCATTCGGATCGAGTCCCTTACCCATGGCTGCAAATTCTGGATCGATCGCCTGTTCTAAAGCTTGAACTCGATCGTTAGTATGGGGATGGGTGCTGAGAAAGGTTGGTCTAGAGGGCGATCGGCTTAATTTTTTCATGAAGTCTACCATGCCAATTTGGGCATAGCCTGCCGCTGCGATCATATTCAGTCCCACTCGATCTGCTTCATATTCGGCTTCCCTAGAATGGGGTAAACGCAAGGCAATTTCTACACCTAAGCGCACGATCTGGCTTTGATCGACTCCCGCAGCAGTGGCTAACCCATTGGTTAGAGCGACGCGACGCATTTGGTTAATGGCATGACGTTCGGTGATATGGGCAATTTCATGACCGATGACGCTCGCTAATTCGGCTTCGTTTTCAGCTTCTTTCATCAGTCCGGTGTGGAGATAAACAAAGCCGCCCAGGGTAGCAAAGGCATTAACAGAATCATCATCAACGATTTGGAATGTATACCGATAATTTGATGTGGGTGGACGGTAACTTTCTTTCGCCAGCCGTTGCCCAATACGATCGATGTAATCCGTTAATTCAGGATCGTCATAGATTCGGACTTCTTGGCTAATGAGTTGCTGGTTAATTTGTTTGCCTAGAGCCATTTCTTGGAGATCGCCTAAACTGGCCAGTTGCACATATTGAATCACATCTGGAAGAATATCCCAAATCGAAAACCCTTGGCTCATTTGGGGACTCCCCACCCAAACTCCCAGGGCAACCCAAAGGGAAATCACGGGATAAATCCATCGCCGAAGCTTCAATTTCTTCATAAGACTTAACATAGCCATCATTCACCGTCACGCAGATGTCCTTAGACGCACCCACCTCTTCAAAGGTTGCTTGAAGCTCTAGAGTTCGATCCTGAGGAAAGTTTTCTATCTACACTTTAATGTAATGTACAGTCTAGTTTTAGGGAATCAGGACTCTCAAGGGTCGTCTTACATCAAGGCGAAATAGGGGCAATGAATTGCCCCTATTATCGTGAATTGATTGTTCTGGTGTTGCATAAAAGGGTGTCCAATTGAGGTTGAGCCACAGAAGGTTAGTTGAGAATAGCTAGATCAATCGTCCCCTTCTACTGGAGACACCACAGTTACGGCTAAGAACAGGAGTCCCACACTGGCTACTCCTAAGAGCAATACGAAAATTAAACGTTTAACCCATTGAACTAATCCGCGATCGACAGACGCTATTTTCTGTAACGAATTCGGCTCAACTTGCAGTTCTAGCCTATCCGCAGAAACGGCAGGGGGAGGGGTGGAATAGGATAATTCTCTCATGGCAGTTTGACCCAAGATTAAGGGAATAAAAATAAGCAATGACTCGTTTTATTCCTGACTAACTGATGTGGTTATCTTTTTTATCCTATGATATCATCTTCAGGAATTGTTTTCCATCTGGTTTTTTACTAATTGACGGCTGATATAGATTCGGATCGCTTGAAAGTCTTGCTGGGCAACTGGAATAGACAATATAGCGCTTCACACTCTAGCAATAGTCTGTATCACTTAAGGTCTAAGGCTTCAAGCTGAACTCCATAAGAAGAGAGAAACACTATAGAAGACAAATAGAGCAGCAAGTCAAGAGTTTCAGTCTCTAATTCATATCAGACATGATTGGATAAAAATTGGGTTTAAATTAAGTTAGAATTACAGGAAAAAGAACTTATATCTATAGTAACAAGTTTGTTGGCACATGGGGATCAATATTAAGAATTCTCAAAATAACGATCGATATCGGTTAAGTATCCAAGCTTATTGCCGTCCATTTAAACAGCCCTTGCATACCCATCATGGCGTGTGGCGAGATCGCCAAGGGATTTGGATTCAGTTGCGCCGGATCGACGAAGAAGAATCGAACGATCGCGGTTGGGGAGAAATTTCCCCCTTACCTGGGTTTGGGTCAGAAAATGTTACAGAAGCTTTACAATTTTGTCAGTCGTTTGGCGATCAAATTACCGAGGAACAGATTCGTTCTATTCCCGATCATTTCCCTGCCTGTCAATTTGGTTTTGAGTCAGCCTTAATCGATCTACACAATTGGGAAGTGCCGCCTAATTTAACTCACGTTTGTGGCTTATTACCGACAGGAAAAGCAGCCCTCGACCTCCAATTACCGATTTGGAATCAGGGCTATCAAACATTGAAATGGAAAATAGCGGTAGCAGAGATTTCCCAAGAATTGAACGATTTTCAAGACCTCTTATCAATGCTTCCAGATGGGATAAAACTGCGCTTGGATGCTAATGGAGGACTCACGGAAACTCAGGCCCATCAATGGTTGCAAGCCTGTGCAGATCGGCCGGTGGAATTTTTGGAACAACCTCTAGGGATATCTGAGTTTGAGGCTATGTTAGCCCTCTCTCAGGAGTATCCAACCCCTTTAGCTTTAGATGAATCGATCGCCACCTGGCAACAGTTCCTAAACTGTTATCACGCAGGATGGCCAGGAGTTATGGTTGTTAAACCCGCAATTTTAGGCTTTCCCTCCCGGTTGATCGAGTTTTGCCAAGCTTATCGAGTGGAGATGGTTCTCTCTTCTGTCTTTGAAACGGCGATCGCCCGTAAAATGCTCCTCAGATTAGCGGCGACTCTTAACCTACAGCGTGCCCTTGGATTAGGAACCGATCGCTGGTTCGAGGACTGAGGGGACGCGTGGATGGGGCGATAGGGAGACACGGGGACGCTCCATACGCGGGGAGATTCCCTCTTCCCTCTTCCCTCTTCCCTCTTCCCTCTTCCCTCTTCCCTCTTCCCTCAAATTCTTACCAAACATGGAGACTCTGAGCGCAACCGTTGCAAAATCTGCTTTAACACCATCGCTGTCCAATCTATATCCGCTTCAGTGGTTTGTTTACCCAACGTGAAGCGAATGCCGCCGATCGCCTCCCGATCAGAATATCCCATCGCTCTTAAAATCGGACTTGGAGAAAGTTTCCCACTATGACAAGCCGAACCCGCACTAATCCCAATTCCCGCTAAATTCAGTTGCCGTACTAAGGTTTTTCCCGTAATTTCCCGAGTATCTTGCCAACATAAGCTTACGTGATGAGGTAAGCGATGCCAGCGATCGCCCGTAGGGACTAAGCCCTCAATATCCACCAATTGCTCAAAGAGGCGATCTCGCAACCGCCTTAACCGCAGCATTTCTTCTGGTAACTCTTCACTAGCTAATTCCGCAGCTACCCCAAAACCAGCGATCGCCACCGTAGCCTCTGTTCCCGAACGTAATCCCCGCTCCTGTCCCCCTCCACCGATTAAGGGATACAACTGAACTCCCGGTCGCACATACAACGCTCCCGTTCCTTGAGGACCATAAATCTTATGACTCGACAACGACAACAAATCTACCGGCAAACTAGCCACATCTAAAGGTAATCGTCCTGCCACCTGTACCGCATCTGTGTGAAAAACGATGCCATGGGCTTGTGCAATTTTTCCCAACTCCTCAATCGGTTGTAAGGTTCCCACCTCACTTTGACCATAGATAACCGAAATTAACACCGTATCCTTACTAATAGCCGCTTCTAAATCCGCCGGATTGATCCTGCCCTGGCGACTCACCGGTAAACGAGTCACCCTCCATCCCCGTTGCTCTAAAAATTGGGCCGGTTGGGCAACAGCCGAATGCTCCACACTGGAAATAATTAAATGTTGCGGTTGAGTATATTGCCCAGCAATCCCCATCAGGGCTAAATTATCAGACTCGGTGCCACCAGACGTAAAAATAATCGATTCGCTAGAACTGGCTCCAATTAAACCAGCCACCTTCATTCTGGCTAATTCTAATACCGTCGCTGCCCGTTGTCCCCAACTATGTAAACTGGACGGATTGCCCCATTGATGAAGCAAAATCTCCTGCATGGCAGCGATCGCCTCTGGGCGTGTTGGGGTGGTAGCACTATAATCCAAATAAATTTGCATAAGTGGGTTCAGTAGCGTCGGGATCTCCTCTCTTCAGCTTAGTATGGTTTGACCGCTGTGTGTCAATTGGCATCTTCGGCTAGAGATTGGATAGACTAAGCAAGGTGATTGCCATACGGGACTTTGATTACCTGAGTCCGAAAATTTAGGCGACAGGGAGCAGGATCGCCAATTGATCTACCTATGCTTAACAATGATGGAAATTTTGGCTAAACAACAACATAAACAGGGAATTCGGTGGTTGATGGGATCGGGGGCGATCGCCGCAATTTCTGTTTTCAGTCTTCTGGCTTATACCTCAATACTTCAACGTACCCCTTCACCCGTGAAAGTCACGACAACAGCGATTGAATCCGGTTCACTAGAGCAGACGATTAACGAAAGTGGAATCGTGCGATTGGGCGATCAACAAACGATCAAAGCCCCTGATGATAGTACAGTCGAGCAAGTGTTAGTCACTGTGGGTGAACAGGTACAGGCTGGAGAGGAAATCATTCGGTTACGCAATCCAGAACGGGAAACTCGTTTGCAAGCACAACTGACTGAAATCGAAGAAACGATGGTTCAGTTGGCACACGATCGACAGAAGGTGCAAGCAGCCGAACAGACATTAGAAACAACCCAACGACAACTTCAGATTCACACGTTGGAATTGGAAGAAAAACAGTTAAGGTTAGAACGTCACCAACAACAGGTGCAGGAAAAACAAGCGGATTTAGCCGATAGTCAAGAAGAGTTAGAAAATCTACTAGAATTAGAGGAGAAGGGATTTATTTCTGGAGATCAATTGCGAAGCCAACGCCGAAAGGTCAGAGATGCTGAAATTGCTGTGCGTGAGGCCCAATTAACAGTAGAAACAGAAACCCTCATCTTAGAACGGCAGAAATTAGAACAATCTAATCAACAGCAGACGGCGATCGCAAGTGCCACTTCTGAACTGCAAAATGCCCAACTTGCTGTCAACAGAATCCAACTGCAACTGCAACGACAAGAGTTAGAGTTACGCAAAATTCAACAAGAACTGCAAGATACCCTGATTACTACTCCCATCAATGGCGTAGTTTTACGGGTGAATGTTAATAATGGTGAGGGAGTCACACGGGGGCATGAGTTATTAACCCTGGGAGACCCCACCCAGGAATATGTACGGCTGAGTTTATCCACCCTGAATGCAGCCAAAGTACGCTTGAATCAACCTGCTCGGATTACGATTATTGGTCCGGATTCCCCAGTTTATGACGGTCAAGTCGTGGCGTTATCTCCCCAAGCGATCTCCGTCTCCGACTCTCAAGGCTCGCCAGGTGGACTGGCGACTGTATCAGCTATCATTCAACTCAATCAGTCCACAGGAACTTTGATTCCGGGAAGTCAGGTCAATGTGGAAATTATCCTCGATCAACGCCAAGATGTGGTGGTGGTTGGTTTAGAGGCGTTACAAAGGTCAGGCAAAATGACGTTTGTTTGGGTCAAAGATGAGCAGGGTTTCGCCCAAAAACGAGAAGTGACCCTAGGTTTAGAAGGCTTAGATACAGTAGAAGTGCTATCTGGTTTAACACCAGGGGATAACGTGATTCTACCCAATCCAGATCTAAATTTGGAACCGGGAACCCCTTTAGAGACCCAATCGAGTTAGGATGGGTGACTTAAGATTCTCCAGGGGAGGTATGTTGGATGACTCGATAGAGAAGCCAGAGGGTGACGGTTACACCAACGAGTTCAGCGGCGATCGTATTCATCATTGCTTGTAGGGAAATCATATTCATAGGCACAATAATAGAGCCGGGGTTAACAACCGCAGCTCCTGGCATAGGCGTATAAATGGTTGAGGCTCCAGGAGGCAAGGATAACATCCGGAATAATAAGGTTCCGACTCGCCAGAGAGCCACAATCATCGCGCAAGTCATGCCACACAAATTGGCTAGAATCCCAATCCATAGACTACGACGAATTTGAGCCTTAGAGGGGCGCAATTCTGGATTTTTGAGTTGATCGGACAATTGAGTGTAATGAAAACACCAATAAATCGTAAAAATTAAGGTTAATAAACACCCATAGGCTAGAATTGTACCTAGCCAAGCATTACCCGCTTGTGCAGAGTTCGGTCTATTGTCAAATAACAAGACAAACAGCAAAATAACAATGGGTATGATTCCTAAACCAAGTTGTACCCAAAAACCAATCCATCCCAATCGATAAAATTCGCTGGCAATTTGGTGGACATTAGGTTTAGAAGGAGGTAGCGGATCAAACATAAATTTAGGAAAGCAGAGACTATGATCGATAGTGTACAAGGAACAGGAAACTCGAGAGAATTAGATCCTTACTTCTTTAACTTCTAGAGAATTCGTTTATCTTAAAAACTATGTCAGGATGCATCTAGGGACATCATAACTGCAATGAGGCCGTCCACAGTGAGCGTAAATACTCCTCCTTATCTTGTCCTTAAAACCCCTTCATCAATTCGCCATCTTTCATTAGCGGGCAATCAGTGTTGGACCATTGGACGCACTCAAGACAATACCGTCGTGTTGTCTGATCCATGGATCTCGCGTAACCATGCCATGATCCAACATACAGACACGGGAACAGTTTATTTAATCGATCTTGGAAGTCGTAATGGAACGTTTGTCAATGGTCGTCGGGTGAATGTGCCAGTCACCCTACAAGATGGGGATCATTTGATGTTTGGCCAGACTGAGGCCCACTTTCACGATCCCTTGGCGGTTCCAGACCCAACCTTAGATTTGGAAGATATAGAAGAGAATTCCCATGTGACGGCGGCTTTACATGTGCGTCGGTTGATTTCGGTGATGGTGGTTGATATTCGCAATTTTACCGGTTTGACTCAGCAGATGGATGATGTCACTTTATCAACGATGATGGGCAATTGGTTTCGCAATGTTGGCAAGATTCTCCGCAAGTATGATAGCTGGGTGGATAAGTATATTGGGGATGCGGTGATGGCGGTTTGGTTTCATGGTACGGAGGGGGTAAACCAAATGGAGGTGATGAAAATCCTCTATGCTCTCCATCAACTGCATCAGATGACCCAGAAGTTGGCCAAGGAGTATCCTTTGCCGTCACCGATGCGTATTGGAGCTGGAGTAAATACGGGATATGCCATGGTGGGCAATACGGGAAGTGGCGATCGCCCGGATTATACAGCTTTAGGAGATACCGTTAATGCGGCTTTCCGACTCGAATCTTGTACGAAGCAAATTCAGAAAGATATTGCTCTAGGTAAAACAACTTATCAGTATTTGTTTAGTGTGGGAACGAATCCGACTCTATTTGAAAAACATATGGTGCAACTGAAAGGGTATGAACATCCTGCTGTTACCTATGGCTGCTCGTTTTCTCAATTGCAGGCATTTTTGCTTAAATCCCCTAAATTTCACTGATGCATGGCATCAATGGGCCAAATCAGTCCCATAATAGGTAATGATGGCTGTGTCATGGTTTAGTAATAACTGATTAATAAAGGAGGAATGATGCCCATGAAACGATTGCTGTGCCTATTCTCTGCTTTCGTGATTTTGCTTGCCACTCTGATGAGCGTTAATACAGCACCTGCTACGGCTGGGGCTTTGACAGTTTCAAGTGTACAGCCTATCTTGGCCGAGGCTAATGTGCGCAATAAGGCCGATGATAAATTGGCGGAAATAGGCGATCTCATTGATTTGAATAACTCTAGTGTCCGATCTTTTCTAGAGCTGAAAGGATTTTATCCAGTCTTAGCGACCAAAATTGTGAACAATAGCCCTTATGGGAATGTGGAAGAGATTCTGGACATTCCTGGGTTGAGCGATCGCCAAAAAGCTAGACTTGAAGCCAATTTGGATAAGTTCACCGTTACTGAACCCACAGAAGCGTTTGTCTATGGACAAAATAATGTGAATAACGGTAACTATGACTAAGCACAATTACTGAAACTAAGAGGTTGGGATCATTGTATAGATGACTCCTCAACCTATCCGATCCTCTGATTCAGGTTCAGGATCAATTTTTAAAGTTTTTTCTCCCCCAGTCTCTTTCTCTATAGATTCACAAGAGGCTGGGATTTTTCTGTCTTTTGCCCTGGTTACGCAATTGAGAACGTGCTATACTGATACTATCTATCTATAAAGCTGCAACCAATCGATCCTTGAGCAGCAATGGTTTAGAGCTAATCATGAAGCGCATCTTTACATAGAAATGGTATGAAGGTAACTGATAAATTATTGAACTCAATAAAGATCAAAAACTCGTACGATTGTGAGCTATCTGTTACCTACGCTACTGAATACTGGAAACAACCTGAACTATACTAGGATGCTGCCGATTCTAAAGTCCTACTCGGTCAAATCTCGTTGCGACGAACCCGGTTAGGTGTCCTCAGTTCGCTGACAAAGCAAGAATACAAGGGTCGGAATATTCTTACCTTTCTAGCTAGAAGATTCTGGTTAGTGATATTTATCCATCAATCGCCAAAATAGTTCCTTGTAGAGTATGAGCGTTAGCGCCCCCCAGTATCTCCTGTACTGTCAGGAGAACCATTATCAGGAGGTTCGTACCCTTTAAGCAGTTGGATCGCATCTTGATAGGGGGTATCAACCCTCTCGATAGAGGAATTGGCCCAACTGGGTTGTGCCCAACTGGCGATCGCTAATGCTCCCGCTAAGAGGAGAGCTGTATATTTGTCAAGGCTTAACGGTGTTCTCATACCCATAACCCTAGTTAATGCGAGACCTACTTTCCATTATACTGGCAATTTTACTGGCAGTTTTACCGAATTTAACAAATATTGTCAATTGGTCAATCCTGAAGATTCCGTAGATATACGGTTTTGCCTTCAGAATGCTTACGATCGTGGTAAGTGCCACACCTCAGACTTGATTCTGAGGATTTACGTAACCTTATTCTTTTATTCTGACCCGTTCCCTCAAACCCGGAAATCCTAAAGCTCTAATTGTAAAGATTTGATACAACTTTAGGGATTGCTCTGATGGGAAGAAGCAAGAAAATACTGATTTTTACCCTGGATCTTGGCTTGGTACATCGCTTGATCGGCAGATTTGATCAACACCTCAAGACTCTTGCCATCTTGAGGATATAGACTAATGCCCAAACTTAAAGTGATTTTCAGATCCGCTCCTTTGAGAGCTAGGGGTTGAGTCACTGCCAAAATAATCTTTTCTGCAACCCGAATGGCTACAGATCGACTGGGAATTTGGGGTAACAGGACTGTAAACTCATCTCCTCCAAGTCGAGCGACAGTATCACTTCCACGCAAACAACTTTTCAGGCGTTTAGCCACTTCCTTAATCACCAAATCCCCCATATCATGGCCAAATGTATCATTAATATTTTTAAAGCCATCTAAATCGAGGAAGAAGGTCGCTAGCATTTTTTCATTGGCCTGAGCATAAACGAGCGCTTCTTGCAGTCTTTCTTCAAACAACTTACGATTGGCTAAACCGGTCAGTACGTCATGATTGGCAATATGGCGCATCTGGTCTTCTGAGAGCTTCAATTCGGCATTGTGGCGTTTGAGATCTTCAGCTAATCGCTCTAATTCCGCTTCCCGTTCTTTTTGTTGAGTAATATCGCGGATCACACCCACTAGAAATGAATTACCCCCAGCATCCCGATGAAGCGATCGCTTAGTTTCAATTACTCGGTGAATTCCCCCAGCATCCGTAAATCCCTCTTCTTGTTGGGTACTTTCCTGAGTTACAAACAGGCTCTCATCTTGTTTCCAGAATTGTTCTGCTTCTTCAGGTGCAAACAAATCATAATCCGATTTATCCATTAACACTTGCAAGGGATAACCCACTAATTGAGCGTAGGCTTGGTTTAAGACAATCCAACGATGGTTTTGATCTTTGACAAAAATGGGATCGGGAATCGTATTAATAATTCCCTGGAGAAATTCTGTAGAGCGTTTAAGTTCTCCTTCCTGATGGGCAAAATGAATCAAAATCATCAGGGATGAGCCAACAAAGCCGAACAGAGGTGGAATGAAGGGAAACCACCAGCGAGCCAGAAACAGAACATAGCTGGTGAGACAGAGCGTTCCTAGGGTGACTCCTGAACTGAGGGTTAATTGGAAGGGTCTTCTCAATTTCCAGGCTAGAATAGAGCCTAATCCTGACCAAGCGAAAATCCACAGCCCTTCAATAGGATCGGATAAGGTTCGGATTGCACTCTGTTCTCCAGCAGCCAAATCTAAAATAAAGCTAATTAAATTGGCTTGAGCTTCAACACCAGGAACCGGATCGGGGTTGCTGTAGGGAATCGGAACAAAATCTTTGAGACTAATAGCAGTTAAACCAATTAAAACCAGGCGATCGCGAAATAACTGTGGATCAACTTCTCCATTTAAAACCTCAGACATAGAAACGGTTGTAAAAGTATCGCGAGGACCGCGAAAATCCGCTAAAAAAGGGTATCCGCTAGCCTCTGCATTGACATAGGCTCCATCGTAGGACTTAAAGGGATAGAAGACGGCTTCGCCTAATTGTAAGTATTTGGGATTGACTGATGAAGCTGTTTCCTCTATACCGAACTGGCCTAAGTACTTTAAGGCAAGTTGAAGGGCAAAACTTTTGTGAACCGTTTCCGTATGCACATAGAGTAACCCTCGACGCACCTTACCATCAACATCTAAGAGAACATTATTAAATCCCACTTGGGTTGTGGGGTTCAAAACTGGAGGAGCGGGAATATTTGGAGCTTTTTTATCAGCTACCCGTTCAATACCGACTAGGTTAGGCAACTGTTGCATCACCTGTTTGAGTTCTTCATGGCCAGGATTGACCGGTAAATCCCGATATAAATCTAATCCAATGGCTTGAGGTTGGCTTTGAGCAATCGTTTCTAGGAGAGTAGCCAAGGTAGAATCAGGGACTGGCCATCCTAGGTTTTGTAGGTCTGGTTCATTGATGCCAATAATAATGATTCGGTCATCTTTTGGTAAGGCAGGACGCAGACGAATGAAGGCATCAAAGGCCAGTAATTCGATCGCCTGGAATAGACCGAAAAAGCGTAGAGTCAGGAGAGCGAGAGTGATGCCAGAAGCGGTAAAAATGACTCGATGTTGATTGAAAAAGCGCCGGATGAGCCGATTCCAAAAAGCGGGTATGAAAATTGGATATGACACGGATCGGGTTTTAGGTTAAGGAGAAGGGTAGTGACCCCAAAAGCAGGATGGCATATCCGGTTATTCACTGATTAAAGATATAGATGCACAGAACTAGAGGGGTAAAGTTGTACTCCAAACTTTTCCTGATAAGGGCGTTTGGATCGTTGGTTTTAAGGGACTAGCATTTACATTTTCAATCAATGAGTTGCGATCTGAGGTTGAAGGCCAAGGTTGCTCAAGGTGAGCGATCGCTCCTAGACCGACGGTTAAGGCGATCGCGTGAAAAAAAACCCATCCCTTAAACTGTAAACGCATGATTATCGACCCTTGAAAGACTACCAGAATCCTTTATATGCGCTTTTGCTCTTGGAGTGTGTGATAATTTCCAGAGTGGGTGAGTGATTCCAATCACCGTTGTAGGAAATCACGGGGCCCCTGATAATCAGATAAATCAGCTAACTCGTTGAGTGATAGCACTCCAGCATAAATCTGACCGTTAATTTCCCAACTGGGAAAAGCCTGAATGCCAGCAGTTTGACATTGTTCCACTTGCGGATTTATTCCGTCAGCAGCACATTCAACATAATTGAGTTTATCCACTGCTTCTTTACCAAACATTTGTTTTTGGTCATGGCAGTGGGGACACCAATACGCACCATATTTTTTGGCTCCAATCTCATTGAGATGGTCAATCAAGGCCAATTCAGCCGGTCCAGAGGGGGTCGTAATTGGGGGTGGCGCTCCTGCGGCAGCTTGGGGATTATTGACACTTCCATAAACGCCTAGGGTAGCGACCAGGGTAACCATGGCTACAGTTAACCCGGTAAACGCTAATTGTCCGATATCGTCCCAAGCGTGGCCCATGAGGGTAACCACAAATAGGGAGAGAGATAAGAGAGCTGAAAGCACACAATAGGGACAAAAAGCTCCAATGGCGAAGGCCATGATGTACATTAAATAGACACTCCCCACGACCATCACCGTACTGGCGATGAACATCAGGAAACGAGTCCACTGGTCTAGGGTGGTTCGTAGTTCCTGATTGCGATCGGGATTGATAAGTAAGGGAGCGATCGCTAGCATCAGCATGGCTGCATAGCCAAAAAAGCCGAACAGGGTGAGAGGCAAACCAAAAACCGTTGCATAGGGACTGCCCAAGACCTCTTTACAGCCTGTGTTAGGGCAAACCACTTCTGCACTACCCATGAACTCAGCCACGGTTAAAAATGCTGTTTCAATCGCCCCAACGGTCGCTATCGCAGCGGTAATGGGTCGAGACCAACGATGAATCCAGGGACTAGAACGCCTACGCCTCATAACTTAAATTGAGTAATAACGATGTAGATATTTCGATTGCAGCTTGACCTCCTCCCCGGTCTAAAGACACAGGGATTCCTAAATCTCACAATTTAGGTTTCTGCTTCATCGCAGTTGCCTTCGCCGATTTCCTCGACTCCGGTCTTACACTCACTCCACAGACTATCCCCGCGAGCCACGCGGTTCTTATGTATTGAAATCCATACCAGAAAATTCAATTTTAAGTTTGATTCTAGGGTTAAAACTCTTAAAGTTTATACTTTTTATTGCCCTGTCCTCTTTTCCCGGTCTACCGAGCTTTCTGCGCCACGAGCTGAACTCGATTTCGTCACGTTAAGGCTTTCTGTTTCGTCTGCGTCGCGGGTGGGTCATTGACCAATATTATTTTAACATAATCTGTCCTAAAATGAAGGGAGTTAACAGGCAAGTTTTAACTTGCTTTTAGCCTTCATCCCCGGAATGAATTCACGGGGGTTTCGGCATATCCCCTATACAAATCTTAGGCTTGCCACCTGCAATGAATTCAGGTGAAGCCGGTTTTCCGCAGTTAAAAGTTCTGTGAACCTTGATATCCAGACAATTGGGCCAACTCCTCTAAGGACAAATTTCCTTCATATTTTTGACCGTCAACGATCCAAGTTGGATAAGCGCTAATGTTTGCCTGTTGACAGATTTGTGCTTGGGGAGCTGTTCGCCCTTCTGGGGAACATTCGATATAAACCGGCTCACTTTCAGCTAGCAGGATGCGATCGACAGCTTCTTGCCCAAACCGTTCTTTTTGGTCATGGCAATGGGGACACCAATAAGCGCCATACATTTTAGCGCCAATGCGCTGGAGATGCTCTGCTAGAGCTAAACTCGCTGGGGTTGAAGCTGTTTCTATTGGCCGGTTTTCAGGTTTTGAGGGTTGAGCTTGAGCCGATCTGCCGATGGTGGAAGGGTTAAAATCTTCTAGGAATAATAATCCACCCGTGCATAGGCCGAGCCACAAGAGGGAAAGGGTTAATCCTTTGGGAATCCATTTTCGGGAAGAGTTCACAGGTGTTCCTCCATAGATAGGGGTTTCAGAAGTGTGGATGTGGACTAGGATTCAATGCTGGAAGTTTCCACCGATTCACTTAATTTAGGTTAGTTTGAGGGTAAACTCTGTTGGGCAACTTCGACAAATTGATTGACTCGGTTGGGATCAATGGGGTGTTCAATATGCCCATGGCGTTTGAGGGAACTGGAGACAATCACGCCATCAGCATGGGGGAATAGATGACCAATATTCTGCCAATCTGCTCCACTACCGATAAATACGGGGGTTTCTTGGGCGAGTTGGCTGGCCAATTTCAGGTCTTTAATATCAGGGGGACTGCCAGTTGCTGGGCCAGATAGAATGATGGCATCGGCCAGTCCTCGTTCAATCGTGTCTGTAAGAGTAGACGCGAGGGTTTGCTCTCCTAAGGTGTGAGCATGTTTGACTAAGACATCTGCCAAAATTTTTACGTCTGCTCCAAGTTCGCGCCGATAGCGTAGGAGTTCGTGTGCTTTACCTTCAATTAATCCTTGATCGGTAGCCATTACGCCAGTGAGGACGTTGACGCGAATAAATGCTGATTCGGTGCAGGAGGCGATCGCCAAAGCACTATGAGCATCATTGCGCAGGACATTGACTCCAATGGGCAAGGTCACAAGGTTTTTTAGGCGATCGATAATTAGGCTCATGGCGCTCACCACAGATGGATCGACCCGATCTTTTGTGAAGGGGGCATCAAAAAAGTTTTCTACCATGATGCCATGGACTCCGCCTGATGCTAGGGCAGTGGCTTCTCGTTCGGCTCTAGCAATGACGGTTTGCAGGTTCCCTCCCCACCGCGATGATGTTGGTAGGGGTAAAAGATGAACCACGCCAATAATGGGGTTTGAGGTTTGAAAAATCTTAGTTAAGTCCACCCGTTTTCTCTTTCCGGACTCATCAACAACAACTCCACTTGGATATCTGAAGTCGGTTTTCTGTAAGGGTTATAAATTTTATGGATTGGGGATTGCTCTTTCATACATTTATTGTTTCTTACAGGAACGGATGCAAGCAGGAGCCACGGTTGGCTCTCCAGTCAGGTTGACTTTTGGAGTTGCTTTTTGGGTGTGCTGGTAAGACAACACCGTATGATAATACCATAGGCTATGCTGTGCGATTCAATCACGCAAGGGGATAGCAAAATGCTCAGTTATCTGAGGGGAACCGTTTCCCAAGTTGACCGGCGATCGGGAAATCGTGTGACTCTGGTGTTGGAGGTGAATGGTTTAGGTTATGAGATCCAAGTGACTCGTCAGTTAGGCGATGGGATCTCTGAGCGTCAAGATGAGGTTCAAGTATTTACCCATTTGATGATTCGCGAGGAGCAACCCTTGTTGTATGGCTTTACGTCGTCAGCAGAGCGGGATCTATTTCGCCAGTTGGTGGGAGTAAGTGGTATTGGGGCACAATTGGCGATCGCTCTTTTGGATACGTTGGGGTTGTCCGATTTGGTGCAGGCGATCGTTACGGGTAATATTAAACAACTGGTACGCACTCCTGGGGTGGGTAGTAAAACAGCCGAACGTATTGCTCTAGAGTTAAGAAACAAGTTATCCCAATGGCGAGATACATCTGGAGTCGCTCTACCGGTCTCTAGTACCATTCCTTCAGCTTTGCAAGAAGATGTGGAAATGACTCTTCTCGCTTTAGGATATAACCAGGAAGAAATCGCCCAAGCGTTAGGTGCATTGAGTCAGAAACCCAATCTGATGAAAACTCAAGAGGCAGAAGATTGGATCAGGGAAGCCATTAGTTGGTTGAGTTAAGTTTTATTTTTCCAGAGGTGATTCCATGAATTCAGCTTGTGCTTACTCGGAGCGCTTGATGCAGGTTTGAGAGGCGATAACACATCGTGACTAAGGAGAAATAATTAATGCTTTTCAAGAACGTCTTTTATGGAGAAAAATAAAGCCATTTTTATGAACCTATCGAAAGAAAAAGTTATGCCTTTATCCGCTGAAGAACATCAACAAGTTATTGAATTTTATCGTTAAGATATCCTCAAGCTGCAAGAGCTAATTAACCGTGACCTTTCCCATTGGCTTGTGTAACTGGCTGATTTGCTTAGGAGCTTGGGTCACAATCGAAATTTGTGTTATAGTACAAAGTTGCTGAATTTTGATGGATTATACCAACAAAACACCTTATGAGTCTCACACAAACCAAAAAACATCAAATAATGGCTGAGTACCAGGTTCACGAAACCGATACCGGTTCAGCGGATCTGCAAGTAGCTGTTTTGACTGAGCGGATTAACCGTTTAAGTGCCCACTTAAAATCGAATAAGAAAGACTATGCTTCTCAGCGAGGTCTGATGAAAATGATTGGTCAGCGCAAGCGTTTGTTAGGTTACATTAACAAACAAGACCAAGACCGTTACAAAGCGTTAATTAGTCGTTTGAGTATCCGAGGCTAGAGTAATTGCCTATGTCCCCTGAACCCACTCAAAAGGGTGAGTCGGTTGCGAAGGAACGATTGCCCTTCGAGCCAAAAACCAGCCGTAAAAAAAATCGTTCTACTCCTTCATCCTCCTCCAGGAAATCAAAGTCCTCTCAAGGGTCGCAGAAAAGAACCCCAATTCGTCAAGAAGACCGGGCGATCCCCGAAGTTGTAAGTAAGCGGATGATTAAGCGCATGGCTTTGTTGTCTGGTGTACCTACTGCCCTAGGTGTGTTAACGTTTGCGATCAGCTATTGGATTTTGACCCAAACAGAGTTTGATTTACCTCATATTGCTGTGGTGTTGGTGAGTATGGGGTTTTTTGGCCTGGGTGTCCTCGGTTTAAGTTATGGG
The DNA here is from genome assembly GCA_002340255.1 of Cyanobacteria bacterium UBA2566. Taxonomy (GTDB): domain Bacteria; phylum Cyanobacteriota; class Cyanobacteriia; order Cyanobacteriales; family Desertifilaceae; genus Roseofilum. The sequence goes on along the minus strand of DDLS01000210.1, from coordinate 51,840 downwards.
GTACTCTCGGCCTCTTGGGATGAAAATCGAGTAGGGACTCTGCTCGGTTGGCAGGACTTTACCCAAAATTTAGGTAGAACGATCGCCGCGTGGCGATCGATCAAACAAGATAAGTATTCAGAATGACCCTATCGAATCAGGATATCAACCATGATTGTAGTAATGAAAAGCGGTACGCCAACCGCAGAAATTGACCGAGTCAGTGATGAACTGGGAACTTGGGGCCTGACACCAGAAAAAATAGTGGGTCAGCACAAGGTGGTCATTGGTTTAGTTGGGGATACAGCAGATTTAGACCGGGAGAGAATTCAAGAATTGAGTCCTTGGATTGAATTAGTATTGCGTGTCGAACAACCCTTTAAGCGTGCCAGTCGTGAATATCGTCATGGTCAAGCCTCGGATGTGGTAGTTTCTACACCTCAAGGTGATGTTCCCTTTGGCGAAAGTCATCCTATCGTTGTAGTTGCTGGCCCTTGTTCAGTGGAGACGGAGGAGATGATCGTTGAAACGGCCCTGCGAGTTAAGGCGGCAGGAGCTAAGTTTCTGCGCGGTGGCGCTTATAAACCAAGAACCTCACCCTATTCGTTCCAAGGCCATGGAGAAAGTGCCCTAGGGCTACTGGCCACAGCGCGGGACAAGAGCGGCTTAGGTATTATTACAGAAATCATGGATACGGCAGATCTGGATGCAGTGGCAGAAGTGGCTGATGTGATTCAGATTGGGGCCAGAAATATGCAAAATTTTGCCTTGCTGAAGAAGGTCGGGGCCCAGGATAAGCCGGTTTTACTCAAGCGAGGAATGTCCGCAACCATTCAGGAATGGCTGATGGCGGCTGAGTATATTTTGGCTGGGGGAAATTCTCAAGTGATCTTGTGTGAGCGGGGAATTCGCACGTTTGACCGTCAATATACCCGCAATACCTTGGATCTGTCTGTCGTTCCGGTCTTGCGGACGCTGACCCATTTACCCGTGATGATTGACCCGTCCCATGGGACGGGCTGGTCTCAGCATGTACCTGCGATGGCGAAAGGGGCGATCGCCGTAGGAGCCGATGCCTTAATGATTGAAGTTCATCCCAGCCCCTCGAAAGCGCTCTCGGATGGGCCTCAGTCCCTCACCCCAGATGAGTTCGATGAACTGATGAAAGAATTGGCGGCGATCGGTAAAACGGTCGATCGCTGGTCTATCCCAGAAACCGTTCTGGCTTAAGAGTTTCGGGAGTTATCAGTATGCCCTAATTGGGTAGGGGCGTTGGTCACCCTACCCTTTTTAGTGAAATAAACTATAATTAGAACTGAAAGTAATAATGGTTTAGGTTATTATTCACCTTGTTTACTGCTGTTTCCTCCCCCACTCGCGTCTCTGAACTTCCCGACGACCTCTTTGAGGCGATCGCCACTCTCAAGCGAGAACTCAACGCCATTGTCTTGGCCCATTACTACCAAGACCCCGATATTCAGGACATTGCCGACTATATCGGTGACTCCCTTGGCCTATCCCGCAAAGCTGCAAATACTGACGCAGAAGTCATTGTCTTTGCTGGGGTTCACTTTATGGCCGAAACTGCCAAAATTCTTAACCCTAATAAATTGGTACTTTTACCAGATCTCGATGCAGGTTGCTCCCTAGCCGATAGTTGTCCACCTGATGCCTTTGCTGCATTTAAGGCCCAAAATCGAGATCATTTGGTAATCTCCTACATTAACTGTACGGCCGAAATTAAGGCCATGAGCGATATTATCTGCACCAGTTCCAACGCTGTCCAGATAGTCGAGCAAATTCCCACCCATCAACCCATCATCTTTGCACCAGATCGCAACTTAGGACGCTATGTCATGGAACAAACCGGACGAGATCTCCTCCTCTGGGATGGCAGTTGTATTGTCCATGAAACCTTTTCCGAAAAGAAAATCGTGCAACTGAAAGTGCAGCACCCCGAAGCGGAAATTATAGCCCATCCCGAATGCGAACCCTCCGTACTGCGCCATGCCGATCATATCGGTTCCACGACTGCTTTACTCAACTATGCCCAAACCAGTCACAGTCCCACATTTATTGTGGCTACTGAACCGGGAATTATCCATCAAATGGAGAAGGAAGCGCCCCATAAACAGTTTATTCCTGCACCACCGATAAATAACTGTGCTTGTAATGAATGTCCTCATATGCGGCTCAATACGTTAGAAAAGCTCTACTTGGCCATGAAAAAACGGACTCCAGAAATTACCCTACCCGAAGAGATTCAGGTAGCCGCTTTACGTCCCATTCAAAGAATGTTAGAGATGACCTAATGATTGGAAAAAAACATCTTTAGAAACCTAGAAGTCAATGGTGACAGTCAGAATTATCCAGCAAGGAGATAACCAGGGAGATAAATACCAGGTTGCAATTACCCTGGAAGGCTCAGAGGTGAGCCAGAGTGCGGCGGCAGACTTTGAATTTAGAATTGAGGAGCAAGAGCTTGAAGACATTCGCTGGTATCTCGAAGACTTTTTGCAATACCCTCAAGAACCCGCACCCAAGATTGCCCGTAGGATAGAACGGCGGATGTACGAAATTGGAACGGAACTGTTCGAGAAGGTATTTTACGCCAACAACGATACCCGCAACCTATGGGAAGTTTTACGCCATAAAATCGGCAACGCTCGCATAGAAATCGCTTCTCCCAACGGTTCTGATGCGGCGACAATTCCGTGGGAACTCATGCGCGTTCCGCGCAGCAATACGCCTCTAGCATTGAGTGCAAGCGCCTTTGTTCGTACCGGGTTTCAGGGAAGACAGGACAGTCACGCCGCTCGCTACGGCAATAGCAAGATTAAGATTTTAATGGTTATCTGTCGCCCTCAAGGTAGCAAAGACGTGGCGTTTCGGTCGGTGGCAACCAAGTTGATTAAGGGGCTGACAGACGGCGGCAGCGAGGTTTTTCAATTAGACGTTTTACGCCCGCCAACATATGACGAGCTAGAGAAGGTTTTGCGAAGAGCCAAGGAGGATGGATTTCCCTATCGAATCGTCCATTTTGACGGACACGGGATTTATGAAGACCTCAGAGCAAAAAAAACGGGTAAGCCCCCTCAAAAAAAGCGAGGTTACCTGATATTTGAAAGCTCGGATTCCGAGTCTGGCGATTCTCCTGCGGAGACGCTTCGCGATCGGGAGGACTTAGTTCATGGGCAATTACTCGGTTCGTTGCTCGCGGAAACGGAGGTATCTTTGCTGGTGCTTAATGCTTGTCGTTCGGCTTATATTGAGACACCTAGCAAACCGGGTCAAACTCTTGCAGATAACAGGAGTAGCGCATTAGGTTCTCTAGCACAAGAGGTCATAAATGCTGGCGTGGCTGGCGTGGTGGCAATGCGCTACAACGTTTATGTTTTCACCGCTGCCGAGTTTGTGGCTAATTTGTACGAGGCTTTAGCTCTAGGTCAAACACTGGGCGAAGCCGTCACAAAAGGACGCCAGCAGTTACGCGCTCAACCGATTCGGGAAGTTGCCTTAAGCCCGCTGCCATTGCAAGACTGGACGGTGCCGATAGTTTACGAAGCAGCCCCCGTGGCGTTCCCCAGTTCTGCCAACACTCTCAAACAAGCCTTTAACCTTAGCGACAACGATACTCCGCTTGCAGGTGAAGAAAGGAGATGGCAATCGTCCAAAACCCCCGATGCGTTTTTCTTGGGCCGCGACGAAACCCTGCTGGCACTCGACCGTGCTTTCGATACGGGGCGCATTACTCTGCTGCATTCTTATGCTGGAAGCGGCAAAACGAGTACCGCTGTTGAGTTTGGCCGCTGGTACGCGCAAACTGGGGGCGTGGAGGGACGGGTGCTGTTTTCCTCTTTCGATCGATATTTGCCTTTGAGGCGAGTGCTGGACGAGGTTGGCGTAGCATTTGAGGGCTGGTTAAAAACAAGGGGAGTTCGCTGGCTAACGCTAAGCGATAGCCAGCGGTATTCTTGGGCGCTTTTAGCATTGCGAGAAGTTCCCGTGCTGTGGATTTGGGATAACGTCGAATCAGTAGCTGGGTTTCCTGCTGGCACGGAGTCGACGTGGAGTTCCCAAGAGCGCGACGAACTGGCTAAATTTTTGCAGGAGGCAAGCCAGACGCAGGCTAAGTTTCTACTTACCTCCCGTCGCGATGAGAGAGGGTGGTTGGGCGAAGAGCCTATCAGGATTGCAATACCGCCAATGCCCATGCAGGAACGGGTGCAACTGACACGGGCGATCGCCCAGAGGCTGGGACATCAATTGATAGAGGTAGGGGATTGGTGGCCTTTGCTGCAATTCAGCCAGGGAAATCCACTAACGATTGCGGTGCTAGTAGGCCAAGCACTGCATGACGGATTGAAAACCAAGCAGCAAGTCGAGAATTTTGTGGCTCGGCTAAGAACGGGCAAAGCCGCGATTGAAGATGACGAGAGGGAGGGGCGATCTAAGTCATTGGGCGTGTCGTTGAGTTACGGCTTTGCTCGTGCCTTTACAGAGGAGGAACGCCAACAACTAGCATTGCTGCATTTATTTCAGGGTTTTGTAAATGTGGACGTGTTGTGTTGGATGGGCGACCCCGATGAGGACTGGTGCGTGCCTGCCACGCGCGGTTTGACCCGCGAAGCTGGTATTGCCAAGCTCGACCGGGCTGCTGAGGTTGGCCTGCTTACTGCTCGCGGCAACGGATTCTACACTATCCACCCAGCCCTGCCGTGGTATTTTAAGCGCCTGTTCGACCGATACTACCCCGCGTCTCCTTCCGTTGAGGGAGAAGAATCGGAAGCAACTTTAGCTATCCATGCTTACGTTCGAGCAATTGGCGATATGGGGGATTATTTCTACCGCGAATATGACAAAGGCAAGCGCAATGTTGTCAATTTAATCGCTGCGGAGGAGGCTAACTTGCTCCACGCAAGGGAAGTATCGCTGGCAAGGAGCTGGTGGAATGGAATTATAAATCCAATGCAAGGTTTAAAGGCACTTTACGAACATACGGGACACCATTCGGAGTGGGCGCGGCTGGTAGAGGAAATCGTACCGGAGTTCGTCGATGCAGACAGTGACGAACCCCTTCCAGAGCGGGAGGTTTTATGGATTCTCGTTACCGAATATCGCGTAAAAGTTGCCGCTGCAAGGCATCAGTGGGAAAAGGCCGAACGCTTGCAACGGCTATCAGTCCGTGAAGCTCGCAAACGTGCCAAACCATCTCTAGCCGCGCCTCCAGAATCGTTAGACGGCAGCCAAAGGGATGCTATTAGAACCCTAGCGGTAGCGTTGAGTCAGTTGGGCGATATTCTGCGTGACCTAGGGTCGCCCGAATGTCTTATAGCTTACGAGGAAGATTACAACCTGTCGCTTCGCATAGGCGACCGAGAGGGTGCGGCTGTTACCGCCATCAATATTCGTAAAGCCTATATGACAGTTCCCGATCTGTGCGATTTAGCACGAGCGGAGACTAGCTATCTAGAAACTTTAACAGTCCCTGGCGAGAAAGACCCGCTAAAAATTGCCGGTATTTTGGCACAGCAGGGGCAGATAGCTTACGAACGATGCAAAGAAGCAATCGCCACCGGGCAGTCGCAGGAAGACCAACTCCATCACCTCAATGACGCGCTAGCCTGCTACCAAAAGGCTCTCAATTTGTTGCCTTCGGGTGCGCTAAGTTACTTAGCGCTAGTGCATAACCAGCTTGGCAACATCTACAGCATAGCGGATGCTACTTATTCTCCTCTTGCCTTGGAACACTGGCAGAAGGCCATTCGTTACGAAGAAGACCAAGGAGATATTTACCAAGCCGCCCGAACCCGCTTCAATGTAGCCTTGCATCTGCTAAGGGATAATCGGTATAGCGATGCTTTGCTTTTTGCTGAGGCCGCTCTTAGCAACTACGAAGGCTATGGAGATAAAGCTTTAAACGACGTTCAGAAGACAAGGCAATTAATTGTTCTTATAAGGCACAAACGAGGTCAATAATATGAATGTAAACTGGTTCGATGACTTACCCGCGATAGGTAAAATGCCCGTGACGCAAGCAGCGGCCAAATTGCGCGAGATAGGAGAGGAGGAGTTGGCTATAGCGCTCTTAGCAGCGGAAGACCGGCAACCGGCTGCAAGTACCTTTTCTGGATGGAGTCTGTTTGAAAGACCCTGGCAGCACGCCGCTCATACCTTTGGCTACATTGCTCCGGTGCCTGCTAACACTAAAATTATTCCCATTAAATCTGCCGGAAATATTAATCCCGACCTATCGCTCAAAAATGCTCGTATTAAAATTACGCTAAACTGCTTGCGCGTAGCCTCCTATCCTGGGGGTGACACTCACCAAATATTGTTTGATTTTTATACTCAAAACCAATTACAAAACACCCAAGAGCATTTGCACTTCAACAGCACCTATCGCGTGCGCGAAGGAGAAAGAGCGGCTATTATCAATTATCCTATCTTCGTTGGGTTGAATGTCGGTAATGATGGAATTCCTTTTAAGTGTTATACGGTCAATATCAAAAACGAAGAAGACGAGGCTGCTGTAAAGTTTTTGGAGTCCGACGTATTTAAAGCTGGACTTAAGCTATCGTCAACCGTACAGCCAGCGATCGCACCTCTATCAGCGATGGCGGTTGGTTTGACTAAAGCGATTGCTCGTCGCCGAAAAAATGTTCCCGTGCAGGATTTTTACTTGGGATTAGATTTTGGCAGCAATCCTCTAGGAGCCCGTTTAGCTGAAGGGGTTTACGTCGCCGTGCAAATCCCAGAAAAAGAAAGGCGCGTGTGGGACTGGAGCGATTGGGTGTACGATGCTGAAACAAGTCAGGTCGTTAACGATTACGATCATACCGAGTTAATTCCCCACAATTATATTGCTTTTGGCATTAGCCGCTAAGGTCGGTGTAGCAACCTTTATCAGTGGTGTTTTGCTGAAAAGATCAACTCAAAAGTCGGGATTGCATAACCATGCCAAACCAATAAGTACAGCCCCATCAGCAGTCCTAAAGCTTCTATTCTGTGAGGGGATTTCAGAAAGACACTATCGGTTAAAAAATAAGGATCTTTCAAAAATCTAAATCCCCGTTCTACTGTCAGAATATTGATCTACCATCGAAACTGTGGTTTCCGGCGATCGCGCTATGATGATTGGCTAACTTCAAAATTGAGTCAAACCCCTTAAAATCAACCGATTTACTAAATCCGGATATTCATCATGGGGACAATGACCCGCATTCGGAATCGAGATAAACTCAACATCTGCGCGGGTTTGAGCCAAACAACGATACAGCTTACCTGCACTAATCGGAGTCCAAGGGTCATTTTCGCCCCACAAGACCAACAAGGGCTGTTTGACTTGGGTTAATAACTCTTCCGGTTTTGGCCCTGGAGGAGCAGTTAATACCGAAGCAAAGACTTTTTGTGCGCCAGGATCGCAGGAGGGTTGATAGAGTAAATCTACTAGCTCATCTGTAATAGCCTCGGAGGACATATAGACTTGGTGGAGCGTCCTGCGAATACGATGTTTTTGTCGCACCTGATTGAACAGAAATGGCCCAGTAACCGGAGAACTTACCAAACGGGTAAATGCTCCCATGATTATCCGTAAGGGAAAATTCAGCTCTTCAGGACGATGGTTCAATCCTCCAGCACAGTTAATCAAAACGCCAGCCTTTCCCCGCTCTGGAGTTTGGGCTAGAATCATTAAGCTCAACAGTCCGCCAATAGAATTACCAATCCATACGGCTGGCTGTTGAATATGAGTTGCCCAAAAGTCCTGAAGCAGGCTATACCAGAGATCCATAGAGTAGTCTAAAGGGGGTTTATCTGAAGCTCCAAACCCTAGTAAATCGAGGGCAAACACTTGATATCCAGCCTGGGCTAACATGGGGATATTTTTGCGCCAATGACCCACACACCCGCCAAAACCATGGAGTAGGACAAGGGGAATACCCTCGCCCTGAACCGTATAGATAATTCGATGGTTTTGCCAGAGCCAGGTTTGAGGGGTTGAGAGTTTTGGAGATAACTGTTGAGTTGTCACAGGGTTTGAGAGAATATCAGGTGTGCTGATTGGATTTTAAACCCTTTTGACAGTTGGGGGTTAGGGTCAGAGGTGAGGTAGGGGGCGATCGCGCAACCCATTGCTTGTGCGATCGCATGGCTGATTATTTGAACATGCCATATCATGAGAATTAAGATCTTTAGTCCTCTGAATCTCAGTTACTAAACTCTATCCCTTTACATGGCTTTAATCTTGATGATTGAGCCTGATAATTGAGAATTGTCTTTATAGTTAAACTTTGTAGCTTATACAACTCTTATTTAAAAACATGATTCAGTCTTTTAATTCTAACCTGTCTCCACAACTGTTAGTCGTTGATGATTTTACAGAAAATCTTCGACTACTGAAAACTGTTTTGCAACAGCAAGGTTATGAAGTTCGTTTAGCCGCTAATGGTAAATTTGCACTCACCAGTCTTGACCATTTCCAGCCTGATTTAATTCTTCTGGATATCATGATGCCTGAAATGAATGGGTATCTTTTTTGTCAAGAACTGAAGCAAAATCCCAAAACCTCTGATATCCCGGTCATTTTTTTGAGCGCTCTTCAAGAAGGAATGGATAAGGCTAAAGCATTTCAATTGGGAGGAGCCGATTATTTGACGAAACCGTTTCAAATGGAGGAACTGTTAGCTCGGGTTAAACATCATCTGGAATTAAGAGATTTACAACGAGAATTACAACTCAATAATAATTTTCTAGAGATCAAGAATAGACAATTGCAGAAAACTCAAGGAGAGATGAGTTTAATGTTAGATGTTACTAAAATAATCAATGATGTTTTTGATATTCAACTGGCTATTTCTCAAGTTTTAGATCGAGTCTGCCGTCATATCTTGTGGGATTATGCAGAAGCTTGGATTCCTAATCATGAGGAAACTTGGTTAACCTATATTCCTTGTCTAGAAACTGGAAGAGAGCAATTTCAAGAATTTCAAGAAAAAAGTGCCCAGATTGCCTTGGCTCCTAATCAAGGTTTGCCTGGTAGAATTTGGACATCTCAAAAACCAGAATGGATTCATGATTGTTGTGATTATTTAGATGATTTATGTGTGGGTAAAAAAATGGCTGAAAAGTCGGGATTTAAATCGGTTTTTGGTGTCCCTATTGTTGCCAACCAAAGAGTCTTAGCGATTCTAGTTTTTTATAAATTAAGCGTTGAAGATTGCCAGGATTATTTGGTGGATTTAATTCAAGCAGTTGTCAATCAATTAGCTTCACCTTTAGAAAAGTCGAAATTGTATCAAAAACTAGAAATAGCGAACCAAGAGTTAGAACGTTTAGCTAATCGAGATGGATTGACACAGGTAGCGAATAGACGCGTTTTTGATTCTGTATTAGAAAAAGAATGGTTGCGAATGAAACGGGAACAAAAATGCCTATCCTTGGTTTTGTTTGATGTAGATTATTTTAAGAAATATAATGATTTTTATGGGCATTTGTCAGGGGATGATTGTTTGATTGAAATTGCTGGTGCATTGACGAAAGCAGCGAGAAGACCAGGGGATTTGGTTGCTCGATATGGTGGAGAAGAGTTTGCTATAATTTTGCCCAGTACAAATCGGAATGGAGCTTGCGATGTAGCTCGTAGTTTACAGAAGGAAATGGCTGATTTGCAGATTATACACGAGGAGTCTGAAATCGATCGGTATGTAACGTTGAGTTTAGGAGTTAGCAGTGTAATACCATCCGATAAGTGGTCTGTAAAATCTCTGATTAATGCTGCCGATCAGGCATTATATCAAGCTAAGAAGTTAGGGAGAAATAGATTTTGTTGTCATCCTTTAGATAACGAGCTGTGTTGATTGATTATAAAGGTTTCCAGCGGAAGTATTGAGGGGAGACAACGGTCAAATTTATGAACCGCAAATTATGGAGGAAATACAAGAAATTAGTTTTTAGCATAGGGTGGATGGGTATTTTATGCTTGCTCAGTTATATTCTATTTTTGAATCTCTTTCTAGAAAGTATTAATCTAGAGCCTTTACCGGTATCTATTATTCAAGTTGCAGATCTCGATTGTCCTGCGGATTATTCAGTTCTGGAAACTAATCCGATCGCCGATTGGTATGGAAAAGAGGCTTATCCCTGGAGCGATCGCTTACCTTGGGGATGCGTGTATAATATTAAGGACTTTCCGGGAGAAAACAGCGATCGCCAGTTTGAGCAAGCCAAAGCAACAGCCATGGAACACGGGGGAGGAGTCATCTATTTTCCCACCGGAACCTATGAATTTTCCGAGGATCTGGTTTTAGACAATAGAATTATTCTGCGGGGAGAGCGTCCGAAGATAACCAACGCAAAATTCGATGACTTTCAACCCCGCTCCCGTTTGGTTTTCCCCGAGTATAAACCCCAGTTATCGGGAGAAGGAACTGCCAACGACACGGCATTTAAGACGATTCGTACGGCTCATCCTGAAACAGACAGTAATCTAGGGTTAGTCTATTTAGATATTAATCGCGCAGGAGTGCAGATTGTACCAGATTTGAACTCAGCAAAGAACCGAAATATCATCCTATTTGGGATTCGTAGTAATAATGTTGCCTATCCTGACAGTCGAGTACCCGATCGCTCTTTTCAAGATGCTTGGATGCGGTTTGCAAGTCGCTTTAGTGCCAATTTTAAAATTAATGGCTATGAACATATTTTAGTCGCCAATAATCGCATCAACGATCGGATTACCGATACTTATGAGCAACCGGGATATAAAGTGAAAGGACTGAAGAAAAAACAGATTATTACTTATGCTCAAGGTAGTCGTGTCCCTTTCGATTATAGCGCCCATCATGGGATTGCCGTGAATCGCTCTGGCCAGTTCGGTTTAGCAGAAACTCCCAGGACTCAACCTGGATTATTTCGTCACGGAATTACCATTCGAGATAATTGGATTTATCATACGATGCGCTCTGGGATTCAAGCTTCTGGTCAAGGATTGGTGATTAAAGACAATAAAATTTACGATAAACAGCGAAAGCAAGTGTGGACTCACCCGACAGGATTACGTCAACCCAGAAATGCTAATACGTTTGAAAATAGAGGGATTGATTGGTCAGGACATCAGGTTACTATTGAGGGAAATGAGTATGAGGTGTATCGCCATCAAATTATGGATAATCGGTATTGGAGTGTGGATGGAGAAGGGATTTTAATTCAAGAGTGCTGTGGAGGAACGTCGGTTAAGGGAGCAGTGATTCGGGGAAATCAAGGTAATGCGTATATTGGCATTTATAAAATTCCTGAGATTGAAAATGTGACAATCGCGGATAATCTCCTCTTACCTGCTCCAATTGGGAAATCGAATATTTACGTCAGTGCCGATACCAATCGAGGAGCAAGTGGGATGAATAATGTCAGAATTGAAAATAATCAAGTCCATGGCAATATTGTAGTTAAGGCTTCTCAAGGAGGACGAGGAAATGCGATTATCAATAATCAGGGAACGGGTGAGAGTGTATTAGAGTTTTCTTGTCTAATTTCCGTGACCGGCAATCGTGGGTTTGAGGAAAAAGAGTGCCAATAAGCGAACATTTTTTTGCTCCTCCTGCTAAAATACAATGATAATCATTCTAATTTAAGTCCATGATCATTCCAGGAAAGAGAGTAAGTCAATTGGGGATCGCGGTTTTCACTGCCCTATCTCTCGTCAGTTGTGTTTCTAACTCCAGCACTGAACCCATTACAGGGCAAAATACAGCCGTTGTGGAAGAGCAAGACGGCTTGGAGGTAGTGACCACATTTTTGCCGATTACCCAATTTACGAAGGCAGTGGCGGGCGATCGCGCAGAAGTCATACAATTACTACCAACTAACATCGGCCCCCATGACTACCAAGCTAAACCTGGGGATGTTCAGGCGATCGCCCAAGCGGATATATTGATTAAAAATGGGTTAGAACTAGAATTTTTTCTAGATGACCTCATTAACAATGCGGAGAATACCGATTTAGTCATCGTTGATTCAAGTTCCGGTATTGAACCGTTAAAGTTTGCAGAACAAGACCATGATGACCACGACCATGGTGATGAAGACGATCATGACCACGACCATGGTGACGAAGACGATCGCGACCACGATCATGACCACGACCACGACCACGACCACGATCGCGAGCATGGTCACCATGATCATGGAGAATTCGATCCTCATATTTGGCTCGATCCCAAACGAGCAATTGAGCAAGTCGAAAATATTCGTGATGCTTTAATTGCTGCCGATCCAGAAGGAACAGAAGTTTATACCCAAAATGCTGCTGCTTTTATCGAGGAACTGAAAAGCTTAGATGCTCAGATTACCGAACAACTGAAACCTTACGCCGGACAAACCTTTATCACCTTCCATGATTTTGCCAATTATTTTGCTCAGAGTTATGGTCTCAGAGCTGAATTCTTGGTAGACATTCCGGAAGAAAATCCCTCTCCTGAAGATGTGCGCCGCTTGATCGAAATTGTGCAAGCTGAACAGATTCAAGCCTTACTCCAAGATCAGCAAGGAAACACTAAAGCCTTTGAAACTCTAGCTCAAGATCTCAAAATTGAAGTTAGTACATTTGATCCAATCGAAACAGGAGGTTCAACCAGTACTGAACCCACTATGTATTTGACGATTATGGAACAAAATGCAACTAATTTAGCTGACGCTTTAAATGAATAAGTTAACTATTCTGAATCCTGAAACCATTTCTTTCTAAGGTTTCCCCTAATCGATCATTAAGAGGCAAGGGGCACTCAGCCCCTTGTTAAGCGCAAGTGAGAGCAGGGAATTGAGTGTTGTAGGAGTGATATTCCATCATGAAATCTCTTCAGTTACCATGGGTTTAGCGTATCAAATTATATGTAAAAAGAATTAAGTCATTTCTCCATGTTGGCCAGGATGGGATATGGGTGCAAATTTGAAAATAAGCCAAAGGATTGGAAGAATCAGGACGCGATCGCAGATCATAGAACCAGAACTATACAAGGATATATACACGAATGCTCAAGCAACTGGATCTCGATCGCTCTCTTGACAAGCACCGCTACAAAATAGAAATAGAAGATCTGATGCAACAGTTGCGATCGCTTCAACACGCCTGTTGGGAAAAAAAATTACCCATGATCGTCGTGCTTGAAGGATGGGCAGCCGCTGGTAAAGGCGCTCTAGTCAAAAAAGTGATTGGGTATATGGACCCCAGGGGATTTGCACTGCATCCCATTTGGCCGCCAAACACCGAAGAAAAAAATTATCCTGTCCTCTGGAGATTTTGGCAGAAAATCCCCCACTACGGCAGCATTGGGCTGTTTTACCATAGCTGGTATACCCATGTTCTCGAAGACCGGCTATTTAATCGTGTTCGAGAAGCTCAAGTTCCCGCTCTGATGCGCCATCTTAACGCTTTTGAGCGGCAAATGAGCGATGACGGTTGTGCGATCGCCAAATTTTGGATTCATCTGAGTAAAAAAGAACTCAAGCAACGGCTTAAAGCCTACGCCAAAGACACCCTCAATGCCTGGCGAGTTAGGGATGAAGATTGGCAACAGGTCAAACGGTATGACGACTATCAGATGCTGGCAGAAGAAATGATTATTCAAACCAGCACTGGGTTTGCCCCCTGGACATTAGTCGAAGGCAACTGTCAACGCTGGGCCCAAGTCAAAGTCTTACAAACCGTAGCCGCTACCCTGCGAGAAGCCTTAGATCGCAGTCAAAGTCAACTCATTCCCCCTTCTCTTCCTCCCCAAGAGTATTTAGAACCCACAGAACCGGATTTCCTGGCGCGGGTCGATCTGAGTGCTTCCTTCTCTAAGAAAGAGTATCAGAAACGGCTAAAAAAAGCCCAGATGAGATTGCAAGAATTACAACTGAAGATTTTTAAGGCTAAATTGCCCGTATTAGCCTTATTTGAAGGATGGGATGCGGCTGGAAAAGGCGGAGCCATTAAGCGCTTAACCGATAATTTAGATCCTCGCAGTTATGAAGTCAAAGCCTTTTCTGCACCGACGGCGGAGGAAAAAATGCATCATTATCTGTGGCGATTTTGGCGAGATTTACCCACCGCTGGCAAAATTGGTATTTTTGACCGAACCTGGTATGGCCGGGTTTTAGTTGAACGCATTGAAGGCTTTGCTACCGATACCCAATGGCGGAGAGCCTATCGTGAAATTAACGAATTTGAAGCCATGTTGACCGATGCGGGATATGTTCTAGTTAAGTTTTGGCTTCATGTGAGTCCAGAAGAGCAGTTACAGCGCTTTGAGTCCCGTCAGAACGATCCCTTTAAGCAATATAAGTTAACCGATGAAGATTGGCGAAACCGAGAAAAATGGGGACTATACGAGGTTGCAGTGAATCAGGCCATTGGCCGTACCCATACACCCAATGCTCCTTGGACAGTAGTCGCTGGCAACGATAAGCTTTATGCACGAGTGAAGGTATTGGAGTCTGTCATTGAGGCGATCGAACTGGGTTTAAGAAACCCATGATATCCCTCTTCTGTCACGTTGTGAAAAAGGAGTTTCAAATCCTGATTCCTTGATTATCCCTTTCCCTGCTGTATCGGACAACAAAACCCCCCACCCGAAGGTGAGGGGTTTTTATCAGTTAATGATCGGTCCAGAAGGATTTAACCGAACTTACCCGCAGTGGAGGCAATTAAGAAGGCTGCATAGGTGAGGACGTAGCCAACAGTGAAGTGAGCTAGACCAACTACACGAGCTTGAACGATAGACAGAGCAACGGGCTTATCTTTCCAACGAACCAAGTTCGCTAGAGGAGTACGCTCGTGGGCCCAAACAATCGTTTCAATCAACTCTTGCCAGTAACCACGCCAGCTAATCAGGAACATGAATCCAGTTGCCCAGACCAGGTGTCCGAAGAGGAACATCCAAGCCCAAACAGCCAGGTTATTCATGCCGTAGGGATTATATCCATTGATCAACTGAGAGGAGTTTAACCACAGGTAATCGCGGAACCAACCCATGAGGTGGGTAGAGGACTCATTGAACTGAGCCAGATTTCCTTGCCAAATAGCCAGATGCTTCCAGTGCCAGTAGAAGGTTAACCAGCCTAGGGTATTGAGCATCCAGAACATGGCGAGGTAGAAGGCATCCCAAGCAGAGATGTCGCAAGTACCACCACGACCGGGGCCATCACAGGGGAAGCTGTAACCGAAGTCTTTCTTATCGGGCATCAGCTTGGAACCCCGTGCATCCAACGCACCTTTCACGAGGATTAAGGTGGTGGTGTGCAGACCAAGGGCGATCGCATGGTGAACCAAGAAATCACCAGGGCCAATGGGTAAGAACAGAGAGTTAGAGTTGTTATTAATCGCATCTAACCATCCGGGTAGCCAGAAGTTAGCGTGATTGGGGAATGCGGTATAAGCAATGCTGTCAGGATTGGACAGTAAAACATCCATTCCATACATTAACTTACCGGAAGAAGCTTGAACGAACTGAGCAAACACAGGTTCAATCAAGATTTGCTTCTCAGGAGTGCCAAAGGCAACCACAACATCATTGTGAACATACAGTCCCAGGGTATGGAAACCGAGGAACAAGGAAACCCAGCTCAGGTGAGAAATAAGAGCTTCTTTATGCTCAAGCATCCGAGCCAATACGTTGTTCTTGTTGGCTTCTGGATCGTAGTCCCGAACTAAGAAGATTGCACCGTGAGCAAAAGCCCCTACCATCAGGAATCCAGCAATGTACTGGTGATGGGTGTATAGAGCTGCCATGGTGGTGTAGTCCTTAGCCATGAAAGCATAAGGAGGCATGGCATACATATGTTGGGCGACTAGAGAAGTCACAACACCTAGACAAGCCAAGTGCCATCCCAACTGGAAGTGTAACGATTCGTTGTAGGTATCGTACATTCCTTTATGACCGTCACCGATCATGCCTCCAAAGGGGGTTCCTTTGGGAGGATTATGGGCTTCCATGATTTCCTTCATGCTGTGGCCAATACCCCAGTTCGTGCGGTACATATGTCCAGCAACGATGAAGAGAACTGCGATCGCCAAATGGTGATGAGCCATATCGGTGAGCCACAGAGACTCAGTTTGGGGATGGAAACCACCTAAGAAGGTTAGAATTGCGGTTCCTGCACCTTCAGATGTGCCAAACACATGACCAGCCGTATCTGCATTTTCCGCATATACGCCCCAGTTCCCTGTGAAGAAGGGAACCAAACCAGCCGGGTGAGGCAAAGTGCTAAGGAAGTTATCCCAGCCCACGTGCTGACCGCGAGATTCGGGGATTGCGACGTGAACTAAGTGACCGGTCCAAGCCAGAGAGCTAACACCGAATAAACCAGCCAAGTGGTGATTCAGACGGGATTCAGCGTTCTTGAACCAAGACAAGCTAGGACGGAAACTGGGCTGGAGGTGTAACCAGCCAGCGAACAGCATCAACGAAGCTAGAACCAAAAGGAAGATCGCTCCTTGATACAGATCGCCATTCGTCCGCATTCCAATGGTGTACCACCAGTGGTAGACACCAGAATAAGCAATGTTTACAGGGTTAGCAGCACCAGCTTGAGTGTAAGCATCGATCGCTGCTTGTCCAAATTGTGGGTCCCAAATCGCGTGAGCAATGGGACGGACATTGAGAGGATCTTTGATCCACTGTTCAAAGTTACCTTGCCAAGCTACGTGGAACAGGTTGCCAGAAGTCCACAGGAAGATGATTGCCAGATGACCGAAATGGGAGGCGAAAATCTTTTGGTAAAGATTTTCTTCCGTCATTCCATCATGGGTTTCAAAATCGTGGGCGGTAGCTATCCCGTACCAGATCCGACGAGTTGTGGGATCTTGTGCGAGGTCTTGGCTAAACTTGGGGAATTTCGTTGCCATGTTTAAGTCCTTCTCGACCTCATCCTACTGCAATAATGCGAGCCAGGAAGAATGCCCAAGTAGTGACAATTCCTCCCAAGAGGTAGTGGGCTACCCCTACAGCGCGACCTTGAATGATACTCAAGGCGCGAGGCTGAATCGCGGGTGCGACTTTGAGCTTATTATGGGCCCAAACAATTGATTCAATCAACTCTTGCCAGTATCCACGACCACTAAAGAGGAACATGAGACTAAAGGCAAAGATGAAGTGACCAGCTAGGAACATAATGCCATAGGCGGACAAAGCAGACCCGTAGGACGTAATTACTTGAGACGCTTGCGCCCATAAGAAATCACGCAACCAGCCATTGATGGTAATTGCACTTTGGGCAAAATTACCATTAGTGATGTGGGAAACGGTTCCATCAGAGGATACACTTCCCCAAACATCCGATTGCATCTTCCAGCTAAAGTGGAAAATTACAATGGACAGGGAGTTGTACATCCAGAACAGACCCAGGAAGACATGATCCCATCCTGAGACTTGACAAGTACCGCCCCGACCCGGACCATCACAGGGGAAGCGGAAGCCCAGATTGCCTTTGTCAGGAACTAGACGAGAGCTACGGGCATAGAGAACACCTTTGAGCAGGATGAGTACCGTAACGTGGATGGTAAAGGCGTGGATGTGGTGAACCATGAAGTCGGCTGTTCCCAGCGCGATCGGCATCATAGCTACTTTTCCACCAACAGCTACGACATCACCACCAAAGGCAGGACTTACACTAGCCAACGCATTGGGGGCTGTGTTGCCAGGAGCTAGATTATGTAGATTCTGTACCCACTGAGCAAAGATAGGCTGAAGTTGAATTGCCGTATCCGAGAACATATCTTGGGTACGACCTAACGCACGCATGGTGTCGTTATGAACATACAAGCCAAAGCTGTGGAAGCCTAGCCATATGCAAACCCAATTGAGGTGAGAGATAATTGCATCCCGATGACGAATCACCCGGTCTAACAAGTTATCAACATTTTTCGCAGGGTCGTAGTCACGAACCATAAAGATAGCTGCGTGAGCGCCCGCGCCGACAATCAGGAATCCCCCAATCCAAACATGGTGAGTAAACAGGGAGAGTTGAGTCGGATAGTCTGTAGCGATGTATGGATACGGAGGCATCGCATACATATGATGAGCCACAATGATACTCAATGATCCCAACAACGCTAGGTTGAGTGCCAGTTGAGCGTGCCAAGAGGTTGTGAAGATTTCATACAATCCCTTGTGGCCTTCTCCAGTGAAGGGGCCTTTGTGAGCTTCTAGGATTTCCTTCATGCTGTGACCAATACCCCAGTTGGTGCGGTACATATGGCCAGCAATGATAAAGAGGACGGCGATCGCCAGATGGTGATGGGCTGTATCAGACAACCACAATCCACCAGTGACCGGATTGAGTCCACCTTTGAAGGTTAAAAAGTCACTGAAAGCACCCCAATTCAGGGTAAAGAAAGGCTGGATTCCACCGAGACCTCCCCACTCTACACTGGGGTATAGTTCCGTCATCAAGCTGGGATTGAGAATAAACTCATGGGGCAAGGGAATATCCTTGAGAGCTACTCCAGAATCCAACAACTTGTTGATCGGTAAGGAAACGTGGATTTGGTGACCGGCCCAACCGAGGGAACCACAACCGAGCAGTACAGATAGATGATGGTTCATCATCGACTCCACATTCTGGAACCATTCCAGTTTGGGAGCTGCTTTGTGATAGTGGAACCAACCGGCAAATAACATTAAGCCAGCCATCACCAACCCACCAATCGCGGTGCAGTAGAGTTGGTAAGAGTTGGTGAAGCCGGAGGCTCTCCAGAGTTGGAATAACCCAGAGGTAATTTGGATTCCGTGGAATCCACCACCAACATCACCGTTAAGAATATCTTGGCCGACAATGGGCCAAACCACTTGGGCACTCGGTTTAATTCCGAGAGGATCGCTCAACCAAGCTTCATAGTTTGAGAATTTAGCACCGTGGAAATAAGCGCCACTTAGCCAGACAAATACAACAGCTAAATGACCGAAATGGGCACTAAAGATTTTTCTAGATACGTCTTCTAGATCGCTGGTATGACTATCGAAATCGTGAGCATCGGCGTGAAGATTCCAAATCCAGGTTGTGGTTTTGGGTCCTCTAGCTAGGGTTCTGTCAAAATGACCCGGCTTGCCCCATTTTTCAAATGAAGTGGGGACTGGGTCTTTATCGACGACCACCCTCGCCTTTGCTTTTTGCTCCTTTGGGGTAGTTGTCATTGAGACTCTCCTCTCTTTAGACAAGTAGCGTCATTACAGAACGCTAGGCACTACTTAATAGGGTTAGTTCTGTGAGGGACTTTAACGTGGTTTTGGGATCTATTCGGCGATCTCTTGATGTTCAAGATTAGATTTCTTGATGTTCAAGAGCGGTTTTTTTTGAAGATGTGGGGCTATGTAAAGCTTTGTTACTGAATTTGAGGAATTTTAATTTCCTTACTCAGGACATTGCCCTTTTATAGCCTTTTCTCTTTGATCCCGATACTCCGAAGGTTTCACTAGGATCAAGCGATCCAGAAGGTCACCGGTTTTAAGTAGTGTACTGACTGTGAATTATAGGACTTGTCTTCCCTTTGAGGAAGCTACTTAACAATAATTCAAATTTGCCTTCATCAAGTGTGGGGTTAAATCTTCAGATAGCTTTTTGTTCAAAAAACAGAACAAAAGTCAATAATCTATCAATAATATTTACAAAACTCAATGGAATGAAGGAGACCCAGTTTAGAGACTTCCAGGTTGGTGATAAAATAGCGCTGTACTTTAACGTGCAAGGGATTAAGGATGTCGGTGTTGCATCAGAAAATCGGGAAACGCATGATTTCAAGCCTCTTAGGACTCATGTTAGTGCTGGGTCTATCCCTGGGAGTGGTCAGTTGTGGGGATCAAGGAAGCCTCAATCTCCCCAATCCCACCTCCGGGATCTCCAATCCTCTTAAGCGGGAAGTTCCCTCCAAAATCGCTGAAGTCTCGCCCCCAGAAGCCATCCAAAAACTACGGCCAATTCTCGAAAGCTACCAACCCCAAGTCACAATCCTCAATCCTCAACCTGAGCAAACACTCCAAGACACCACCTTTACCCTAAAACTCGAAGTTCAAGACTTACCCATACATAAAGACCCGAATCTAGCTCTAGGACCTCACCTGGAAGTGACCCTAGACAACGAACCCTACACAACCCTTTATGACCTATCCCAACCCCTTAGGTTTAGCAACCTCAATCCGGGAACCCATACCATTAGAGTATTCGCCACCACTCCCTGGGGAGAGAGCTTCAAAAATGAAAGTGCTTACGCCCAAACCACGTTTCACGTCTTTACGCAAACTGAAGACCAAATCCCTAATCCTGACCTTCCCCTGCTCACCTACAGCAATCCCATCGGTACGTATGGTGCCGAACCCATTCTGTTAGATTTCTATCTCACCAATGCGCCTCTGCATGTTGTCGCGCAAGAAAATTCAGAGGACAATATTCTAGACTGGCGGATTCGGGCATCGGTAAATGGAGAAGAGTTTATCCTCGATCGCTGGGAACCTTTGTATCTGAAAGGATTTGACCGAGGCAAAAACTGGGTCAAACTGGAAATTCTAGATGAACTGGGTAACCCGATTAACAATGTTTTCAATACCACTGCTCGGTTGGTAACCTACGATCCTGAAGCCACGGATACCCTGTCTCAACTGATTCGAGGTGAAATTAGTGCTGAAGTGGCCCAAGGTATTGTCGATCCAGACTATATCACTCCTGCTGTACCAGAGACGGAAGTTTTAGAACCGCAGGAAGAACCAGTAGCGGCGGAGGAAGAAGTTCCGGAAACTCCAGAGGTAGAGGAAGAGGTTTTGGAAACTCCAGCGGTAGAGGAACCTGTAGAAGAAGAGGTTGCTGAAACTGTGGATGTGGAAGAAGAGAGTCTAGAAACTCTAGAGTCAGAACCGATGGAAACGGTAGAACCAGAAGAAATCATACTGGAATCTTCAGGAGTGGAAGAGGAAGCGGAACCAGTTGTTAGTGAAACTCCAGTATGGCGTAAGCAACTAAATCTGAATCAGTGGCGCGATCGCCTAAAATCCAAATGGAACCAACTTGATGTTAAGTCTATTAATCCCTTTGGTAATAAAGCTGTAGAGCCAGAAGAGACTTTGGAAATCACCCCTGAATCTCCGGTTGTAGAAGAGGTGATTGAATCCCCTTCTGAACCCGAAACTATAGAAGAAGAAATTGAAACGCCAGAACCCGAAGTTATAGAAGAGGAAATCGAGACTCCAGAAGCGTTAGAAGAAGAAGCTCAAGAGGCGATCGAATTTCCCGATTTAGTCGATTCTGCGCCTTTGGAAGAATCGATAGCTCCTATAGAATCTCCTCCCCTGGAAACCTTGACTAACCCTTCAGAAATGGAAGCATCCGAGTCGGAAGAAATGCTCTCTACTCCAAGGATAGAATCAATGGAGCGCGTTAACTAGAACTGCTCTATTCCCTAGTACCAATCGCTATATCCGATCGCTCTTGGGTAAAATGATGGGGCCAAATGCGATCGCAGAACAATAGAGTGCCACCAGACACACAAAGGGGAACCGTTAAAATATTGATAAACGGAACACTCACCAATCCAAAACACACTAAGCCAAACGTGGCACTGGCGGGAAACGTGCGCCAAACTAAGGTTAACTTTTGCCGAAAGGGAAGCTTGCGGCGCTCTAGAGGGGAATCAAAAAAATCTAGGCAAACGAGGGTTGTCGCTAGGGTTAAACTGCCGATGCTAAAGAGCAGCGTTCCGATCGCCGGAATAAAGTTAAATAGCAATAAGGGAATACCAGCGATCGCCATCAACAGTAGTTTTTTTAACTCAAACAGGATGGCTCGCCAAATATCCTGGGCGATCGCCAACGGATGAGTATTGATCTGCGGCAGTTGTCCCAGGCGTATTTTCTCAATTTGTTCCGATAATTGACCATACCAGGGAGACCCTAAAATTGCCCCAAACTGAACCAATAAAAAGCCTGTAACCAGAAATAAAACCAACAGCATCAAAACATTTAACAGCCAATGGACGACAACTGCAAACCCGGTTAAAAACCCTAACCACATCGGTAAACTAGCGATCCATTGATTCCACTGAAACGTCCACTGCTGTGTCAGAGTATCCACCAGTTCCAAACCGGGAAACACTAAACCCACATAGAGCGCAATACCAATCAAGATATTGATTAAAATCGGCACAATTACATAACCGCGCAATTTAGGCTGATTCACCAATAATGCCAAAGCGCGAAACGGGTAAGTTGCTCCAGTAATCAATCCCATGGGAAGATTAAACATAGCGATCGCACCTTATCGTAAATCCAGAGAGAGCATCACATGGCTATCCGTCATACATTCTCCACAGATCATCTACAATTATCCTACCTTCAATGGCATTGCTCAGGCACAGAACCCGTTTTGTTATTGCATGGTTTAGCCGATCATGCCCTCGTTTGGTCAAGTTTCGCTTCCTCCCTAAGGCCAAACTTCCATTGCATTGCCCCCGACTTGCGCGGCCATGGAGAAAGTGATAAACCCAAAACTGGATATACCTTCGATCGCCTCATTACTGATTTAGAAGCATTAATGGATCATCTGGGATGGAAAAGTGCCCATATTATTGGTCACTCCTTTTCCGCAAAATTTTTACCCCTCTGGGCAAGTCAGAATTCCCAACGTTTCCGGACTATGACCTTAGTCGATCCCTTTTTTATCGATAAAATCCCCAAATTTTTTGAGGTCACTTTTCCCTTACTCTATCGCGTCTTGCCCTTCTTGCAAGGGATGGGCCCCTTTAGCAGCTATGAGGTTGCCGAAACCAAAGCCAAAACCCTCAAGCAATATCGGGGATGGAGCGATTTACAGCAACAAGTTTTTCAAAACAGTATCGAATCTAAACCGGATGGAACTTGGGGAAGCAAATTCACTGTTGATGCTCGCAATGAAATCTTTAAAGAAGTGATGCAAGTTGCTGGACTGACTCAACTCCTAGACCTGCCCACTTTATTAATTACTCCAGAAAAAGGCCTCAATCGCACAAACTGGCAATTAAAACCGTACCGCACTTATCTTCAGAATTTAACAATTGAAACAGTCCCCAGTAACCATTGGGCCTTTTTAGTTGAGCCGGAACCCTTTAATCAAATTTTAGGTGATTTTTTGCAAAGTCATTCCTCTTCTATTACTCAGGGAATAGGCAAGAGGCAATGACTATTCCCTCTTGCCTATTCCCCAGTCCAAAACGCTATAAACTACTAGAATCAAGACTGTGAGCCTCATCGTCAGTCTCGGGCAAATGCAATCCACATTCTTGTTTAAGACCTTGGAATCGCGTATCGCGTTCATGCCCATCTTCCAAACTGAGCGGACGAGAAGAATGCCAATCTCCAACAGTCATATACCCCTCATCAAACAACGGATGATAGGGTAAATCATGGGCAACTAAATATTGGTAAACATCCCGTGAATTCCAATTCAGAATGGGTAAAACCTTATAAATATTGCCTTGACGATTAATAAACTGTAAACTCTTACGGTGATCGGTTTGGTCGCGGCGCAAACCCGCTAACCAAGCCGTGACGTTAAGTTCTTTTAACGCTCGTTGCATGGGTTCAACTTTACGCAGTTGATCGTATTGATTTAATGCTTCTACTGTACCTTGTTCCCAGAGTTTTCCATAAATAGCTTCCATATGGGCCGGACTCATGGAAGATTGGTAAATTTTTAGGTTGAGGTTAAGTTTGTGGGTTAAATCATGGGCAAAGCGATAGGTTTCTGGAGGTAAATAGCCCGTATCTACCCAAATAACTGGGATATTGGGCACAACAGAAGTGACCAAATGGAGCATCACAGCCGATTGAATGCCGAAACTGGTACTCATGGCTAGACCTTCGCCAAAGGTTCTAGCAGCCCATTGTACAATATCCCTAGCTTCTATATCGGAGAACTGTTCGTGTAGGGTTTGAGTATCGAGGTTGGGTAGCGCGGTGATGGTTGAATTCATTAATGATTCAGGTTCCTAAGCGGTAGTAGACTGGATTATTCATATCAGGTTATCAAAGGATGGAGATGAAGGGGGAGAATTTAAACCTTAAGTCAGGAATTTCCCATTGGTATAGCGCTGCCCACTGGTGGAGCAATTCGTGGATTAGAGTCAAGAGCGGCAATTGCTGTGGAAACCTTAACTTTTTCGTATTTTTGCCGGAAGAAGTGGCGGTGCAGGAGCAGGAGAGGGCTCATAGGGCTCAATCGAGCGCAATAACGATCCGTATCACCTCAAAGATCGCGAACGTCAAGACAAAGAAGGCTAACAAGAAAGAGGAGATCGCGCTACAGTGACTGTTGAGGAGAAAAAACAGACTATTCAACAGTGAGGAGAACGTTGGGTGTAACTGGAGATCGAGCGACATGCTTTGAATTCCCCTTAAACAGCCATCTCATTCTGTTTTAGAAAGCTTAATAGCGGTCTCAAATTCCCGTCGTGACCTTTTAGACATTTTAGGTTTCTGTTTTAGAAAATCCACCACTGTTGTAACTTCAAAAAAACTGGGTTGCTGACATGAGGCTCTCTTGATATGTGAACTTCAAGCCAGTATTCCCCATCAATTAATAAAGTATAAAAATCCATGTCAGGGTCTGGAATCCAGTGCAAAAAAAATATTTTATAACCTTTATCGAATTAGTGAGGTACATTAGAAGAGAGGAGTAACAAACTGGTAAATGAAAGCATAGTTTTTATTGTGCCTCATCTATTTGAGAAACGCTATATCTCCTAAATTTGGGAAATGAGATTTAAGGATCGTTCTGAGCAAAGCATATTCTGGGTCATAAAGGATTGCATCTCTAGATTTTTCTAATTGTTCAGAAATTGGGAATAAAACCACGCTCGAATACCACTTACAAATAACGTTTACGCTTGGTTTGGGCTTGAAATTTGTTTGAGTCCCGCTAAGGGTTTAGTGCTTTCTGGATCGCCCTCTTCATCTGGAAGAGGATGGATGGGGTTGTCTGCCACTTGTGGGGTGCTGAGAGTGTTGTCGCTTGGTAGGAGTTTCAGGAAGGGAAGGGGTAGAAGGGAGGAGAGGTTAGTGAGGGTAACCAACAGGGCGAGGTTGTCGAAGGTGTTGGGAGTAATGCCAAAGCTATGCATGAGGAGAGCGCCCAATTCTTGGGAGACGACATGGGAGAGGTTGGCAATGGACATGAGGAGAGCGAACAGGGTGGCTTCGATACCGGGGGGGCAAAGTTTGGCACAGAGAACGAGAACGGGCATAAAGGCGATTTCGCCGATGACGGTGAGGATGACACTATCTCCGAGGCTAAACCAGCGATCGCCAATCCCTAAGAGCCGATTCGTATGAGTAACCAAGAGAACAGGAGTGAAGCCAAAAACGACAGCTATCAGCGTACTCCAGCCAAAGATTTGCCGAAAGGGAACGGCTTTGAGGAAGCGTTGAAAAATCCAAATACCAATTAATCCAGCAATACTGGTAAATAGGCGCACACGACCCAGAAATTCCGGTGGAAAGCCTAATTCGTTGGTAGCGAAGAAGAAAAAGGCAGAGTCTGAGGAAGGAGTCGCTTGCCAGAGGAAGAGGAAGAGAGTGGGTTTCCAGATGGAGGGGAGAAAGATGGCTTCTTTAAGCTGGGATACCTGGTGTTTGATGGTCTTCCATGCTGGAGTAGAGTCAGTTATAGGGGATTCTACAACCAGCCCTGCTCCCATGGCTACGATTAAGGGAAACATCGCTGTAATGCCAAAGACTTGTTGGGGCGTGAGAATTTCCAATAACCATCCACTTAAATAGGCTGTAATTAGTCCTCCGATCGCTGAAGTTGCCCAACAGAGAGATTGTAGCGATCCGACTTGGCTGGTGGATTCGGTTCTGGCTCGTTCAACTACGAGGGAGTCAGCAATCACGTCACTGATGGCAACAGAGAGGGAGCTAAGGGCGATCGCCCCCGTTGCCATAACTGCACTATCGACAACCGTCCCCAACAGTCCCCAAGCCAAACTTCCCAGCAAACCCGACAAAATCAGATAGGGACGGCGACGGTAGCCCAAAATCGGTAAACCATCAGAAATAAAGCCCCACAAAGGCTTAACAATCCAAGGCAGTGTCGCCACCCCAGTTAGGGCAGCAACTTGCGCAGGAGATAAACCCAAATCATCTTTGAGAAAAAAGCTAATTGCTAATTGCGCCAGCCTTAAAATCCCTTGGACAAAATACACCAGCAAAATCGCCAGTAATTCCGGTGTGGGTTCATTACCCAACAGCAGTTTTTTAATCAGTTTCTGGAAGCCAGGGGAAGAAAAGCCAATCATGTTACAAATCTTTATATTTCTTAGTAACTATGATAGCGCTTTGATGAGCGGGGGAGTGGGGGAATGGGGGAAACGCGGAAACATGACCCATTGCTGCCTATTCTCTATTCCCTATTCCCCATTCCCTCTCTAGTCTCTCGATTTCCGCGCTCCGATCGCGGCTGCACCATAATTAATCCGACAGCCTACATTAAAAATACTTGCGCCACATTCTAAAGGCACCACCTGGTCGTTGAGAATCGCGCTACAACTGACATACTGATCGCCATTGGTATCCTTAACCATACATTCAATTGGGGTTGCACCGGCCTGTCTTGACCAGAGCCTCATACCCAAAGCCGCCACTTCATGTTGCCAAAAGAAAACCGTTAGAGCGATCGTCACTAGAACCGCCCCCAGCAGTCCAACTTTCAGTTGCCAACTGGCCAATATATTACCGACCTTGGTTTGCAGAGGTTCCAGAAAGCTGGTCTCCTCTTTTTGTTCAGTCACCGTTTCCACGGGTTTAGATAATTCTGAATTTCCTTGAGTTTCAGACATGGTATGGCTCCTGTAGTTTTCAGCTCAAGCGAGTCTTTGTCGATAATTATAGGAGATTTGCACAAAAGCTGGTTTCTGTGAACTCCGGCTGGTCTCAGAGCAGTGGATCGGAGATAAACGATGCAAAACTTAACATAATCTCAGAGAGACTGCGATCGAACATTGTCCCCAGACTCTGATAGACTGATACACTGAAACCGGCTAAATATAAGCATTTCACTGAATTACCTCTAGGGAGAAAAACTGTGATTGAAACCACATTGGGATTAGAAATTATAGAAGTGGTCGAACAAGCGGCGATCGCCTCTGCTCGTTGGATGGGGAAAGGGGAAAAAAACACCGCTGACCAAGTCGCTGTAGAAGCGATGCGCGAACGCATGAACCAAATCCACATGCGCGGACGTATCGTCATCGGAGAAGGAGAACGGGATGACGCTCCCATGCTCTACATCGGTGAAGAAGTCGGCATTTGCGCCCGTGAAGATGCCAAAGACTTCTGCAACCCCGACGAATTAGTCGAAATTGACATCGCCGTTGACCCCTGCGAAGGAACCAACCTCGTCGCTTACGGTCAACCCGGTTCCATGGCTGTGCTTGCCATTTCTGAAAAAGGCGGACTCTTCGCTGCTCCCGACTTCTACATGAAAAAACTGGCAGCTCCTCCAGCGGCCAAAAACCATGTAGATATCCGCAAATCAGCGACCGAAAACCTAAAACTCATCTCCGAGTGTCTCGATCGCTCCGTAGAAGAATTAGTCGTTGTCGTCATGGATCGGCCTCGTCACAAAAACCTGATCAACGAAATTCGTAGCGCTGGCGCAAGAGTTCGCCTCATTGCCGATGGAGACGTATCCGCCGCCATTTCTTGTGCCTTTTCCGGAACCAATATCCATGCCCTCATGGGAATTGGAGCCGCTCCCGAAGGAGTCATTTCCGCTGCTGCCATGCGCTGCTTAGGGGGTCACTTCCAAGGTCAACTCATCTACGATCCAGAAATCGTCAAAACCGGCTTAATTGGCGAAAGCAAAGAAAGCAATCTCGAACGTCTACGCAGCATGGGCATCGAAGACCCAGACCGGGTATACAATGCAGAAGAACTTGCCTGTGGAGAAACCGTCTTGTTTGCCGCGTCCGGCATTACCCCTGGAACCCTCATGGAAGGCGTTCGCTATTTCCACGGTGGAGCCAGAACCCATAGCTTGGTCATTTCCAGTCAGTCCAAAACTGCCCGGTTTGTAGACACTGTTCATATGGCTGACGCACCCAAAAATATCCAATTAAAATAGGATAACTTTTCAATTACAGTCGTTTCTGCTGTAAAAGATCCCCCCATTTTAAGGAGATGGGGGGATGGGGAGATAGGGCGTTAATTACTAGGA
Source organism: Cyanobacteria bacterium UBA2566 (assembly GCA_002340255.1). GTDB lineage: Bacteria > Cyanobacteriota > Cyanobacteriia > Cyanobacteriales > Desertifilaceae > Roseofilum. The sequence continues at coordinate 23,652 of DDLS01000210.1, read as the reverse complement.
TTAAACGTTGAGTTGTTTGATCTGAATTAGGAATACCCTAGCACTCTCTACTCATATGGTCTTCAGTTTAATTGGAGCCATCTTTTCTTTATAATCTGCCCAAAATCTTAGCAAGTTGTCTTAACAAACATTAACCCATGAATGTTGCAGTTATCGGTTTAAGCCATAAAACAGCTTCCGTTGAAGTTCGAGAAAAACTCAGTATTCCTGAACCCCAACTCGAACAAGCCATCACCACCCTCAAGCTCTATCCTCATATCGAAGAAGTTGCCATTCTAAGCACCTGTAACCGCTTAGAAATCTATGTGGTGATTCGTGACAATCAACAAGGCGTTTGGGAAGTGACCCAATTTCTTTCCGAACATAGCCAACTGCCCCTCTCCCAATTGCGTCCTCACCTGTTTATTCTCCTCCATGAAGATGCAATTATGCATTTAATGCGCGTGGCAGCCGGATTAGACAGCTTGGTACTCGGTGAAGGGCAAATTTTATCGCAAGTTAAACAAGGTCATAAACTCGGCCAACAGTATAAAGGTGTGGGTCGGATTCTCAACCGCTTAATGAAACAAGCGATTACTGCGGGGAAACGGGTACGCACGGAAACCAACATCGGCACAGGTGCAGTTTCTATTAGTTCAGCCGCGGTTGAACTTGCCCAAATGAAATTAGAAACCCTAGAAGAATGCAAGATTGCCATTATTGGTGCGGGTAAAATGTCCCGTTTGTTGGTACAACACTTGCTCTCCAAAGGCGGTACTCAAATTAGTATTGTCAATCGCTCCATGCAGCGTGCTGAAGAATTAGCCAATAAATTTAGTGAGGCTTCTTTAGCGCTTCATCCCATGGGAGAAATGATGGAGGTGGTTCAGGCATCCGATTTGGTTTTTACCAGTACTGGAGCAACCCAACCCTTATTAAATCGTGCCAATTTAGAACCCATTGTTAATCCAGAACGCCCCTTAACTTTAATTGATATTTCGGTTCCTCGGAATGTAGATGCTGATGTGAGAGAGTTACCCTCAGTCAAACCCTATAATGTGGATGACTTGAAGGCAGTGGTTGCCCAAAATCAGGAAAGTCGCCGTCAAATGGCGATGGAAGCTGAAAGCTTATTAGAAGAAGAAGTAGAAGCGTTTGAGGTATGGTGGCGCAGTCTGGAAACTGTACCGACGATTAACTGTTTACGTCATAAAGTGGAGACGATTCGCGAGCAAGAGCTAGAAAAAGCCCTTTCTCGTTTGGGGTCTGAGTTTGCGGAGAAACATCAAGAAGTGATTGAAGCACTCACCCGTGGAATTGTGAATAAAATTCTACACGATCCTATGGTACAACTGCGGGCCCAACAGGATATTGAAGCTCGCAAGCAAGCCATGGAAACTCTGAAGACGTTGTTTAATTTGGAGATCGAGGCGGCTTCTAGTAATCAATATAGCTAGGGGGAATGACTGATTATCGCTCTTCCTTGTGCTATCCGGTGGATTTCGATCGCCCTAAATCCCCCTTATCCCATAGGAGATGGGGGGATGAGGGGAATAATTTGCGGATTTATTTGGGATTGGAAGAAGGCGTGTAGTCGGCGATCGCAAAAATAAAGATTCCATGGATCGCCAACAGTCCCAACCAGCCTAAGCTAAACCAAGTCAGCCAGAGGAGGGTATCCGGCTTAATTTGATGAACAAACCAGAGTCCGGAGTTCGTTGCGGCATATATCGCTACATGGAGCGCAAAGTTCATCCGGTCATCTAAGCGGCGATAGTCTGGATCGTTGTTACGGTCGGGTTTTCGAGGCCAACGTGGAGGCATAGGTGATAGGGCGCTTCGTGCTAAGGAATGGGGAATAGGGAATGGGTATTGTACTCAGGGTTTGAGTCTGTAACCATGCACCTCATAGGAGCGTTTAACGCTCTACCCTCAATGTAGAATAAATCGAATCCTGAATCAATCGGCTCCCTTCGACACTTCGGCTACGCTGCGGCGCTTCGCTCAGGGAGCATCAGCCCCTTTCTCCCCATCCATTTCCCCGTGTCTCCGTGTCTCCGTGTCCCCGCGTCCCCGATTCCCCCATCCCCCTATGGTTCAACTGATTAATATTGGATTTGGTAATATCATTCATGCGAATCGAGTCATTGCGATCGTCACTCCAGAGTCAGCACCGATTAAACGGGCGATCGCCGAATGTCGCGATCGCGGACAATTAATTGATGCCACCTATGGTAGACGCACTCGCGCTGTGATAATTATGGATTCAGGCCATGTTGTTCTATCTGCCATTCAACCAGAAACCGTTTCCCACCGGCTGATGTCTCAAAAGGGTAACCGGGAATCTTAAGGGAGCAGAGGATAACGTTTAGAATATATTGGGAATGATACAAACGGTTGGGACAGGAAAATTAGTGGTTATTACGGGCCCGAGTGGAGTAGGTAAAGGGACTTTAGTGCGATCGCTGCTCAAGCGTCATCCGGATATTTATTTGTCAGTCTCAATGACCACTCGTTCTCCTCGCCCTGGAGAAGTGAACGGTAAAGATTATTTTTTTGTCACTCCAGAAAAGTTTCAAGATTTAATCGCTGCGGAGCAACTGTTGGAATGGGCCCAATTTGCTGGTAATTATTATGGCACGCCTCGCCAACAGGTCGAGGAAAAAATCAAGCAAGGAATACTGGTATTATTAGAGATTGAGTTAGAAGGCGCTCGGCAGATTTGCGCCTCCTTTCCCGAAGCTCTGAGACTCTTTATTTTGCCCCCATCGATGTCCGAGTTAGAGCGCAGATTACGCGATCGTCAAAGCGAATCTCCAGAGGCAATTACCCGCCGTCTCAACCGTGCCATCATCGAAATTGCTGCCGCAGACGAGTTTGATGTGCAAATTGTTAATGATGACTTCGATCGAGCCTTAGCGGAAGTTGAGTTGGTCTTATTTCCTGGTTTACCCGAGTTGAGCCTACAATCTTAAGCGATCAATCCTTAGCATAAGAATTAGCCTTTCTCCCATTAAATATTTCATCTTTTGATTGGGTAACCTTAGCATACGAGGTTACCGTGCTAATCTAATCTTGAAAAATCATCAGACTTCCCGTATAACACGCCACCCAAACTTGATGGGTTTCGGGGTCATAGGTTACGCCAATGGGAGCCGCTTCTGTGGAAACCGTTTGCAGGACTTTCATATCCTGAGTACGAATCTTACTCAGGGTATCGGAATTGTAATTGACTACATATAAAAATTGTCCATCATCAGATAAGACCATGCTGCGGGGGGCACTCCCAGTGGAAACTTTACTAACAATTTCTCCAGTTTTGAGGTCTAGTTTCCCGACTTCGTTATCCAGATTAAAACTGACATACAAATAGGATTCTAAGGGGTCTAAATTTAAGTGACGAGGAGTGACTCCAACCTGGTTAAACCATTGCACAGAATAGTCATTGAGGTTGACTTTGGCAATATCATCCGATCCCATAATGGCAACATAGGCAAATTGAGATTGGGCATCCACTTCAATTCCCCGTGGATAGGCATCGAGGGGGATGCGCTTAATCTCTTGATTCTGTTGGGTGTCGATGATACTTAAGTCCCAGCTACACCAGTTGGAAACCAGAACCAGGCGGTTATTGGGGGTGGTGGCTACATATTTGGGTACAGATCCCACCCAGATGACGTTTTCAATTTGCAGGGTTTCGGTGTTGATACGATAGAGGGTGGAGGGGTCAAAGTTGGCATCGGGATGACAGACATCATCCCCAGGACGATTAAATCCGGGGCCGTACATTTGATAGTTGGATACCCAGGCATATTGACCGTTATGAGAAAAGGCGGCTTCTACGGGCGATCCTTGGAAGAGTCCGCTATATTCGGTATGACCAAAGGCTTCTAAGTCGATGCGATCGCTGATTGTTCCGACTAAATTATACTCCCGGTCATAGACGGTGACTGTATGGGAATACATCATATTTTGGGCGAAGAATAGACCATTTCCTGAATGTACGATTGATTTGGGAGAGAGGTTCCCACTAATCACGTGGTTGAGCGTCATGGGGCTGGAATCGGCCCAGATGGTCTGTTGAACGGTGTCGAGTTGCTGTTGATAGTCTGCTTTGAGGCTAGGAATCTGAGTAAACTGGGGATGATTGGGGGGTAGGGTGTCGAGGGTGGAGATCGCCTGTTGCCAATAGGATTTTACTTCACGCCATTGAGCCTTAGTTCGTGCGCTGGACGTTAAAGAAGTGGCTTGATTAACCGCATTTTCCACATCTTGCCAGCGATCGGGTGTGGCTTGGGGTTCTGGTGTGGGTTCGGATGCAGCAATTTCCCACTCATACAAAGATTGCGCCACTTCTGCGTCTTGGATCAAGATTTCCGTGGCAAATAGATAAGTACCGAGGATAGACGCAGGTAAAGAAAGACCTAAACAGAAGGATTTGAAGCGCCACAGTCGTCTGTATCGTCTGCGTACCTTGCGAGGAACCCTGTCAGCAGGCTTGAGTTTTGGGCTAACACCAGGATGTTTAGCTAAAGTTTGGGTTGAAGATTTGCCCACTCTAGAGGGAGCGTAGGTTAGTAATACCATGAAAGTAGGAACTGTACTGAGTCATTGCTAGTTGTTTTTGAGGGCAGCGATCGTGGATACTCAAAATTAGTATGACCCCACCTGTGTTTCCTAGGATTGTACCGACTTTTGTTCCTTAAGTCTTCTCTTGGTTTCTATGGCATGATTCCAAACTTATTCCATTGCTTACGTTCTTTAATCCAATTGAAACCCCTCTGGGGGCTAGTCAATCCTCCGGGTTGTGAAGGTTTAAGTCATTATCAGCAATGGCAACAGCGGTTTATGAAAGTGCGCTTGCAGTTGGCGTTGTGGATTGCATTAGGGTTCATCTTTAGTGTGATTACCCTCAATGGGATGCGGTTTTGGCGACTGGAGGAACCCTTATGGGATTATCAGCTAGGGACTCAAGTGGCGATCGCCCTAAGCCTGTTGACCAGTCTGCATCTGCTTCCCTCAGCGTCCACCAATCGCCATCTGAGTGTCTTATTTCTACTATTTTCCTGGTCTCTTACCCTACTCCCCCTCGTCTCCAATACCGTAAATCCAGCCTCTGAAATCGACTTTTCCGGGTTAATTATTACCTTTTTTACCCAAGCAACCTTGATTTCGGTACGTTGGCGGCTCCATTTATTCGCTCAAGGGGTAACGGTAGGATTTTATGCTCTGTTCTACTCCATGGAGCATGAGGCTTCTTTTTTCTCCGTGTTAGATGCCTCCTTACAAGTCCCTATGGTCTTAATCCTGTTTTGGGTGTGCTTGATTTGCGATTTTTCCGTGTATCTCTATGAACGGCTGCAACAGTCCGAATTTAAGGGTCGTCGCAAACTGGAAATGGCTTATCAAGATTTGGAGAAAGCCGAGCGCCAATATCGCAGTATTTTTGAGAACGCGATCGAAGGGATTTTTCAATCGTCTCCAGAGGGACAGTATTTAAGTGTTAATCCGAGTTTAGCCCATATTTATGGTTATGAGTCTCCAGAGGAGTTGACCGATCTGACGGATATTAGCCAAATGTATGTCGATCCCCATCGCTATCAAGAGTTCATGAGACTCGTCCGCGAGCAAGGTCAAGCGATCGGCTTTGAATCTCAGATTTATCGGCGCGATCGCCAGATCATTTGGATTTGTGAAAATGCCAGAGTCATTACTAATAATCGAGGGGAAATCATTGCCTATGAAGGCACAGTAGAAGACATTACGCGGCGCAAAAACATGGAAGAAGACATGAGAAAAAATTGGGAACGAGAAAAAGAGTTAAATCAGTTAAAATCTCGGTTTATTGCCATGGCTTCCCATGAATTTCGCACGCCATTAACCCGAATTTTGGCTTCGGCTGAAGCCTTGGAGCATTACCAAGACCAGTGGGATTCGTCTAAACGACTTAAATATTTGCAACGAATTCAAATGACCGTTAATCACTTGAATTTTTTGTTGAATAATATTTTAATCATGGGGAGATCAGAATCTGACAAAAATCCGATTAATTCTCATAAAGTTGACATATATCAGTTGTGTCAAAATTTGATAGAAGAAACAAGCAGTTGTTTAAGCCCAAAACACTATTTGACATTTTTGACTGACGGAACCCCTGAACCGTTGGAAGTCTATCTGGATGAAAGCTTATTAAGACAGATTTTAGAAAACTTACTTTCTAATGCCATTAAATATTCTCCCCATGGAGGTGAAATCACGTTGAGGATAGAGTATAATACCGACAAAGTTTGTTTTCAAATTCAAGATAGTGGTATTGGCATACCGGAAGAAGACCGTGCATATTTATTTCAATCCTTTCATCGCGGTCACAATGTAGGCAACTTACCCGGTACCGGGTTAGGCTTGGCCATTGTCAAAAAAGCGGTGGATTTACAGCAGGGTCAGATTACGGTAGAAAGTTCACCAGAGAAAGGAAGTCTGTTTTCAGTAACCCTGCCATTATATCATTAAGGATAGTTTCGTGATGAAAAAAATACTGGTTATTGAAGATGATCCAGATGTTCGGGATATTATATTGGATGTGTTAGAAGCAGAACGCTATTGGGCCATTGGTGCAGAACATGGACGTGAGGGAGTTGACTTAGCGATCGCCCATCTTCCAGACTTAATTATTTGTGATGTTATGATGCCAGAATTGGATGGTTATGGCGTTTTAAAAGAACTCCAAAGTCAACCGAAAACGGCAACAATTCCCTTTGTTTTTTTGACGGCGAAATCCACTAAATCTGATCAACGCCAAGGGATGGAGTTAGGAGCAGATGATTATATTACTAAACCGTTTATGCGCACTGAGTTGTTAAGTGCCATTACAACTCGGTTAAAAAAACAAGAGGTTCAAACCGAAAAAGCCGAAATCAAGCTAGATGAACTGCGCCATAGTATTTCACTCTCTTTACCTCATGAACTCCGCACTCCTTTAAACGGAATTTTGGTTTCTTCAGAGTTCTTACAGCACGATTTTGAGAATTTAGATTATCAAGAAATTTTAGAGCTTTTGGAAAACATTAATGTTTCGGCAAAACGGCTCCATCGATTAATTATAAATTTTTTGCTTTATACTGATTTGCAGTTGATAAAAACGAATCCAAAACGGTTATTCTCTTTGAGAAGTAAATCAATAGAATATGTAAGTCTTATCATTAAGGAATTAAGTGTAGGGATTTCTAAAAAACAACAAAAATCCCGTATAGATGATTTGAGATTAAACGTAAAAGATGCTCATCTGCGGATAGATCGGGACGGTTTTATTAAACTCTTGGAGGAAGTGCTGGATAATGCTTTTAAGTTTTCAGAACCGGGCACTGAAATTACAGTTTTTGGTGAAATAGAGGGGGAATTTTATCATTTAGCGATTAGCGATCGCGGACGAGGAATGAGTGCAGAACAGATCGCTAATTTCGGTGCTTACCAGCAATTCGATCGGAAAATCTATGAACAACAAGGTTCAGGATTAGGCTTATCGATTGTTAAGGAATTGGTGAATTTATATGACGGAAAATTTATGATTGATAGTTCTCTCAATGAAGGAACAACAATCCATGTTCTTTTACCCACCCTACCGCAAGCAGAGGAATCTTGATAGACTGAGATTCTATAGTGATTCTAAGTTAGGTGGGTATTAATGAGTCTATTTGAAGATCGAGACTTGATGCATCTTCCCTCTGTGTTTATTGGTGGCGAATACAATTGGCAAGCTCAGATTCATGCCGCACAAGTGGAAAGTCAGAAATTGCGCCGCTTACGCCAGCAGTGGAGTTCGGAACGTCCTAGTCATTTCAATCATCCGAAGGGGAGTCCGACTAAAAATTAAAAATTTTGGGTAATGGTAATCTCCGTGTCTCTGCTCCCTTCCACTTCGCTCAGGGAGCGCCCCATTCCTCTATTTCCATTACTTAACAATTACGGGGGTTCCCAAGGCTGTCCAATTAAAGAGCCATTGGGCATGATCGACGGCAACATTCACACAACCATGACTGATGGGTATACCAAATTGATTATGCCAGTACGCGCCATGGATGGCATAGTGACCAGAATAGTACATGGTATAGGGAACATCGGGTAAATCGTAACCATCTCCTCGCATTGGTGCTACTTCATGTTTGGATTGGATGGCAAAGCTGCCCCTAGGCGTTTCATGGTAGGCTTTACCGGTGGAGATAATGACGCTCTAGATGGGAATGAAGCCTTCTATTACCTAAAATAATAACTTAACCGTCCTAACCCACTCCTTAACTGCTATATATTCCTATTTTGCCTGAAGAACTATCGATCAACCCTGCGTAATTGCGCTAGGAGTCGGTGACTGTTTTCGGAGATTGCTTGCCAATTTTGTGCTTTAACTAAGGATAAGGGAAAGAGTTGGGTGGATAACCCAACGCCGATCGCCCCGGCTTTAATTAAACCTAGGGCATTGTTTGGAGTAACACCTCCTGTGGGAATGAGGGGAATATGACCTAAAGGGCCTTGTAAACTTTTAAGATAGTGGCTACCACCAAGAGCTTGAATGGGAAAGACTTTGACACTACTGGCTCCTGCTTGCCAAGCGCTAACAATTTCGGTGGGGGTGAGAGCGCCGGGAATGATGGGAATATTGACTTCGATCGCTTGTTCAATGAGTGGGGGATGGGTATGGGGTGAAAATAAAAACTCTGCACCGCAGGCGATCGCGTCTTGCATCTGATTGCTAGTGAGTACGGTTCCTGCGCCGATGGTACAGTGGGGTAACTGTTGACGCAGTAAGGCGATCAGATCGGCGGGGCGATCGCTATTCCAGGTAATTTCAATTAAACCCATTCCTCCCTGCGCGACTGCATGGGCAAGTTGCATCCCCAATTTCAGATCGGGAGAACGGATGACGGCGATCGCCCGATAATGATGCAGTAAGTCTAACCACCGTTGCTTGTACATAGGGAATAGAGAACAGGGGACAGGGAATAAGGACAAAAAAAGAAACAAGGCCATTTTAAGAGCCTTGTAATTGAGTCATGGATTGGAAAATTTTAAGTTGAGTCGTTGTTGCTTTAGTTGTTAGCAGTACTCCAAGGGCTACAGAGGTGGAGAATTATGCCACAACCACCTACTTTTAACAGTTCTAAGATCCAATATCCCATTTGCATGGGCATCATTTCTGAGGGAACCAAGCGTACGGTTTCAAAGAAGGTTAAATTGAGTCCCATGGCGCTCATTTGAGGAGTTAAGCCATAGGTGTCTACTAAAGCGATCGCCAATAAAATAACGGATAAGATAAGGGCAGTATGGCGTTTTGCCTCTGAGAGTTGATGTTGATTTTCTAAAACGAGTAAGCCGGTTAAAGTTAAAGCGGCACAGAGAGTTTCTACACGGTTGAAAATCCAAAAAATAGAATAACCAGCCGAGGCAAATCCCGGTTGAGTCATCATTCCAGCCGTATATAAACCTGGCATAATTACCAGATCAATGATGAGGGTTGCACTCAACCAAAATCCTAGAGCGCCTAGGAGGATTTGTTGCCAATTGAGGTTTTTCCCATTCGTTCCAGATAGAGTTCCCATTTCGTTTCTCTCGTACACTCTCTACTTTTTTGTTGTACCGAACTTTTGCCCCAACTGCGTAAGAGTGCAATATTTATTTATATCTATGGGATTCGGGTGAACGATTTTTCTAGGATTCACTTCAGTTAATATTGAGAAGTGTAAAGAAAGTCAGCCAAAGGCCATGAATCACCCAAGTGGGGGAAGTCAAAATCTAGGGACGTGAATTGAATAGGATTAAGGGATTTCAGGATCGAGCTATGAACGCACAATCCAAGCTGAAAATAGAAGCGATCGCCGCTAGTCTGTTGCTCTTATTGTCCGTAATCTCACTGGAAAGTCAGTCGGTGCAAGCTCAACCCATTTCTGCTTGTACGGCGATTTTAGGGGAAGAAGACCAGGAAAATGATCTAGGGATCTACGATGGTGTTGGCACAGAATTTTACACGAGATATTATGGTAGTCCTGGCGATCGCGTCTCGATTCTACAAGGCGATCGAGATGGGTTGGCGATCGCTAACGATAAATATGGAAACAATTGGGTAAAAGTAGAATTGCTTCAAAGTCGGGCTAGGGGATGGGTACGGCGAGATGATTTGAGTGAATTTGAATGTTATAATCAAGGCAAGAGTGGGAGTCCTACAGGTGTAGTGGTGAACGCGAAAACCCTACTGTATCGACTGGTAATTTCATGGAGTATCAGGTGATGGATCGACAAGCACTGGTAGTATTTGATATTGATGGGGTTTTGCGAGATGTGGGTCAATCCTATCGTCGGGCGATCGCCGATACAGTGGAGAAATTTACGGATAACCAGTCTCGTCCCACTTTAGCAGATATGGATGAGCTGAAAAATGAGGGAATTTGGAACAATGATTGGGAAGCGTCTCAAGAGTTAGTGTATCGCTATTGGGTGAGTCAAGGTCACACGAGGGAGAGCGTGGCACTTAACTATGAGGAACTGGTGGAATTTTTCCAATCTCGCTATCAAGGCAGCGATCGCCAGAATTTCAATGGATATATTACCCATGAACCCCTCTTGGTTACGGCGGATTATCTGTATGACTTGAATAACCACGGGATTCTATGGGGCTTTTTTAGTGGAGCAACGCGGGCAGAAGCCAAATATGCTCTAGAGTATCGGTTAAAGCTGTCGAATTTAGCGTTAGTGGCGATGGAAGATGCTCCAGGAAAACCCGATCCAACCGGATTATTTCAGGTGATTGAACAGTTAGATTCCGATCCAACACTACCGGTGTTTTATGTGGGGGATACGGTGGCGGATATGAAGACGGTAGAGCGAGCAAGAGCAGAGCAACCCGATCGGTTATGGGTGGCGATCGGCGTTTTACCGCCCCATGTGCAAGAAACCCCAGAACAGAGCCAAGCCTATGCCCAACGATTGGAAAGTGCTGGAGCGCAAAGGGTATTTAAAAATGTAGAAGATTTAGCCGTTGATGAAATTAAAGCATTGATTTAAATCTGGAATTTAAAAGGGTCTCTCAACTCTACATTAGACCTCTTCCATCAGTCGGTAGAAAATGAAGTGTAAGAGTATCCTATATTCTTACCCCCATTCCCTATTCCCTGACTTCTCCAAGAAGTCTATTATTTGGGCTGATCTACAATAAAAAATGATCGCTTAAGCCATAACGCCATAACGCTTCAGATCTATGACTTCTACATTACCCTCCACCTCCACCGATCGCCATACAGCCCTACCTTCTATTCCTCCTCTGGAAAATGGCGATCGCCTCACTCGTCCTGAGTTTGAGCGTCGCTATTTTAATATGACCGAAGTAAAAAAAGCAGAATTAATCGGAGGAGTAGTATACATAGCTTCCCCCCATCCTCCGGTATGCACTGTTACTAGATCGGAGAGACCAAATAGAGTAAAAATGGGGACGAGCCATCGAGAAAGTGTAGTATAGAGGGGGAGAGGGAAGGAGCGATCGCCAACCCAATCCGAGAGCAAACAGCATCCATAAACTCGCTTCAATGCGGTTACCACGATCATAAATACCCTCTAACACTCGAATTTGAGCCTCAGTACTAAGATAATGGAGTTTAAGTACCAATCCAGATCTCAGTATAGCCAAGCCACTTAAAGCCAAAGTGAGGCCAATTTTAGCCCAACGGGAGCAACCTAACCGAGGATTAGATAACTTCATAATGAGTGCATCCAATTAAATGACTCAAAAGTTGTCTGTCTTGTGACAACAAGTGCGGTAAAATGTTACCAATTTTAACAATGAGTTGACAAAATGAGATGTGACAGTAAATATTCATTCATCAAGGAGATTTTATCCAATTGGCGATACGGCTGAATCAATGGATCAATAAAGCATCTGAAAAACTTCCCTTAAGGATAGTTTTAATTGTGCCATTCTTGGTACAGATATTTGTAGTGGTAGGATTAATTGGATATTGGTCGTATCGTAATGGTCAACAAGCCATTGAAGAATTAGCGATCCAGTTACGACAAGAAACCACCAGCCGCATCACCGATCATCTGAATACTTATTTAGCCAATCCCCATTTAATCAATCGAATTAATCTTTACGACTTAGAAATGGGGAAATTAGACCTCAATAATCTGACTTTATTAGAACGTCATTTTTGGCAACAAATACAACTTTTTCCTAATATAACTTATGTCTATTTAGCTACACCAGCAGGACTTTTAAGTGGTTCAGAAAATATCATGGATGGTCAAGTGAGAATTGCCCATTGGACTATAGATGATCCGGAAAAAGTCTATGAAATTTGGGATGTGAATCAGGCAGGATATCGGACAGAAATATACGATCAATATCCCAACTATGATATGTTTAGTAAGGTTTGGTATATAGGTGGAAAAAATATAGATAAACCGAGTTGGGGAAAAATTTTCGTTTGGACAAATCGTCCCAATATCTCTTTACCCGCCTTAAGCCACTATTATAATGAAGATGGAAATCTAGAAGCTATTTTAGGAGTTGATATATCTTTGCTAGAGATCAGCACCTTTTTACAAACTTTAGAAATTGGTAAGACCGGTCAAACATTTATAATTGAGCGGAATGGATTATTAGTTGGTTCCTCAACGGATGCATCACCCTTAATTCAGGGAGAAAAAAAATCGGAACGGTTGCCAGCAAGAGATATGGATAATCCATTAATTCAAGCAACTGCAAAATTTTTAGAAACTGAGTTTCCGGATTTTAAAGATATATCAGGGAGCCAACAGCTAAAATTCAAACTAGGAGACGAATGGCAGTTAATTCAAGTCACTTCATATCGCGACGAATATGGATTAGATTGGTTAATTGTCGTGATTATTCCAGAATCTGATTTCATGGCTAAAATTCATGAAAATAATCGCACGACTATTTTACTCTGCTTCATAGCTTTAGGTGTGGCAACCCTATTGGGAATTATGACTTCCCGATGGATTATTCAAGATATCTTAAGTTTGAATGAAGCGGCAAAAAAAATATCTCTTGGGGACTGGGAGCAGCACTTGAATATTCATCGTTCCCATGAGTTGACAGAATTATCTCGATCCTTTACGTTCATGTCCGAAAAACTTAAATCATCTTTTGAAGCTTTGCAAAAACAAAAAGATGATTTAGATCAAACCAATGTGCGGCTTCAGCAACTCGATCGAATGAAAGATAGCTTTTTAGCCAATACATCTCATGAACTGAGAACCCCGTTAAATGGAATTATTGGGATTGCCGAATCTTTGATGGATGGAGTGGCGGGAGAACTCTCTCCCATCACTCGTTCTAACTTATTTACCATTATTGCTAGTGCTCGTCGATTGTCAAACTTAGTCAATGATATTTTAGACTTTTCTAAGTTACAACATCAGACAATTACGTTGCAACTCAAACCTGTTGATTTGCATTCAATTGTTGAAATTGTTTTGACTTTATCGAAACCATTAGTCGCGCAGAAAGACGTGAAATTGATCAATAATATCCCTAAAGATTATCCTCCCGCAGAAGCGGATGAAAATCGTCTACAACAAATTTTTTATAACTTGGTTGGTAATGCCATTAAATTTACTGAGTCGGGAATTGTAGAAGTTAGTGCAGAAGCGCTCAAATCTTCTAGTCATAACTCTCAAATTGCGGTTTCAGTGTCTGATAGTGGGATTGGAATTCCTAAAGATAAATTGGAAAAGATTTTTGAATCTTTTGAGCAAGCAGATGGTTCAACAGAGCGAGAATATGGAGGGACAGGCTTAGGGTTGGCAATTACTAAACAATTGGTAGAATTACATCAGGGTGAAATTTGTGTTAGTTCTCAGGTTGATAAAGGCTCAAGATTTACTTTTACACTACCGATTTCTTCTGGGAAAGTAGATAAAATTTTATCAACCTTGACGATCCCAAATAGTGAACTAAAATTAGACGATAAATGTACATCTCTTGAAGATATACATCGGGTAGAGATAGAAGAAAAATCACGAATTTTGATTGTGGATGATGAACCGGTAAATCGTCAAGTTTTAGTCAATCATTTATCTTTGAATAACTATGCTATCTGCCAAGCAAGTACCGGTCAAGAAGCCTTAGAATTAATCGATAATGGATTAAAACCTGATTTGATTTTGCTAGATGTCATGATGCCCAAAATGACGGGATATGAAGTTACGAGACGATTACGGGAAAAGTTTAAGATCACAGAGTTGCCCATTTTATTATTGACGGCAAAAAACCAAATTCAAGATATTGTTACGGGCTTAAAGGTAGGGGCAAATGATTACCTCACTAAACCCATTGCTAAGGATGAATTATTAGCCCGTTTGCGGACTCAGCTCAATTTGAAGCGTTTGAAGGCGGAAAACTTGTATTTAAGTGCAGAATTGGATATTATTCGCCGGATGCAAGAGATGGTATTACCTTCTACATCTGAGTTGCGGGCGATCGCCACTTTAGATATTGCTGGATGTATGCAACCGGCGGAAGACGTGGGTGGAGACTACTATGATGTCTTAGTGGAGGGCGATCGCCTGAAAATTGGGATTGGTGATGTTACTGGCCATGGACTCGAAAGTAGTATCATCATGATTATGGCTCAAACGGCTGTCCGTACTCTGCAAGAAAGTAAACAAACCGATCCCGTAGAATTCCTATCGATTCTCAATCGTACCCTCTATCACAATATTGAGCGCATGAATTCCGATAAAAGTATGACACTCGCACTTCTAGACTATACCAATGGAATCATCCAACTCAGTGGACAACATGAAGAGACGATTGTTGTTCGACACAATGGAGAAGTTGAACGCATTGATACGATTGATTTAGGATTGCCCCTAGGTTTAGAAGCCAACATCAGTGAATTTATTTCCTCTTCTCAAATCGCACTTAACCCTGGAGATGTAGTTGTTTTGTATACAGATGGGATTCCCGAAGCAGAAAATAAAGATAGAGTCTTCTATGGTATTGAGAAACTCTGTGAAGTAGTTCAAGCTCATCATCACCAATCGGCTGAAGAAATTCGCCAGGCAATTATTGTTGATGTTGAGGATCATATTGGCCAGCATACAGTATTTGATGATATGGCTCTAGTAATTCTGAAACAAAAGGAGCCTCAACTTCCTACTTAATTATTCTTTGAGCAAATTAATCTGACTATCTTCTGGTGACTTAAACCGAATAATCCGTTGAGGTAAGAGAGGTGGAATTCCTGCCCGATCAAAAGCCTCTTTAATCATATCCCGGACAACCCCTTGAATTTCGTCATGGATGCCTCTGGGGTTACTGATTGGCTTGAGTTTTGTCATGGTGCGAATCATCATATGAGAGGTCGTAAATTCTTCAATTCCATTAAAGTCAATGGGTTCTAAAACTTCGGGGTGATTCGCTTGTAACTCTTCACTGACTTGCCCTAAAATTCCATAGATTTTCTTGACATTTGCTTCATAGGAAATTGGGATATCGACTACGGCATAGATATAATCTCTAGAATAGTTTACAACCTCTTCAATATTTCCATTACGAATGATATAAACTTGACCGTTGGGATGGCGAATGCGAGTCGTTCTGAGTTCAATGGCTTCTACAACTCCTGAAGCATCTCCTGTCTCCACAAAGTCTCCGACCAAATAATAGTTTTCAAACAAAATAAAGAAGCCACTGACCATATCGTTAATCAAGTTTTGTGCCCCTAAACCTACGGCTAAACCCAATAAACCCGCTGCGGCTAAAATGGGGGTGGGGTCAATTTCAAAAACATCTAAAATCAAAATACCAGCGCCAAAATATATCAAGTATTTGGATAAACTTTGCATCAGTGGCGTAATCGTCATCCGTCGCTGCTTCTGCGTGTCTGATAAGCTTTGATCGGACAACATAACTTCTTCAAGGAGGAGTTGCCCCAGCTCAATAAAAACACGACTGAGGAGGATAATGACAATTAAATTAATCAGTTTTTCTCCAATATTAGTCAACCCAGTAATGGCTTGAATTAAGCCAATAATTTGGGTAACCATATTCACATAAATCACAGCTTCTAAACAGCGTTTAGCGAAGGGGACTAAATGCTTAAGATTGCCATAATATCGACTGACTAAGGTGTCTGGCTTGAAATAAGATTCAATGAGATTATCGAGACTATCAATAATTGAAGTTGCGGCTTGTAAAATAAGGATACTAGAAGCAACAATAAGATACCCAATCAATAGGGTTTTTAAGTAGCTTATGAGTGTTTCTGGTAACTTAAAAGAGTATCCACTGAGATATAGGGTAAGCAGCCAAAGAGTATTGGTGAGATGAAACTTGGTATTTGCTAAAAACGGATCGGTTTGATCGTAAACGGCGGTCAGTTTAGCAAAAACAGCAAACTCTTTTACTTTTTTACCGGCTGGGTTGAGAACCGGATCAAGATAACGGATAAGGGTTAAGGTAACGATAACGAGAACAGTGGTAATAAAGAGTCCAAACAATGTGGTTTGCCATAACTGCTTGGGTACATTTTGAAATAATCTCAAGGTGTACTTGAGTAAGTCTTTTTCTCCTCGATAAATCAAAAAGACATTGGATAAAACTATTGCAATACTAAGGAAAAACCAAGAAAATGCTAGGATTTTTTTTGAGTATTTCCGAAACCTATCAATTTGGCTTTTTTTGTCTTTCAGCCATGATAAGTGGTAGCTTTTCTTGAAGAAGAAATTTATTGCCCATTGCAGCACAATAAAGGCAACTAAAACGACTGCTAACTCACTGATGACAAAGAGAAGATTGTATAAGTTTTCCATCATCTTGTTTCTATAAGTATCGAATCACAACCTAAGTTTTTCTGGCTCAACCCTACTTTAGTAATCAGAAAAACTCTTAGTTGTTGGGATTAATCACTCTAAAGAGTGATTGCGTTTTTTAACGCAGTTCCTAAGTATAAATCAAAAACTATGCTAGATATATAAAGATTTTTATCTGAAGTTATAAAATCTTTACAGTTTGTGAATTCGATCAATAGCTATCTATAGAAGTAGGATAGCATAGGGTTGAAGATTAATACCAATCGGGTGCTGCACCAGTTTGGGGTAATTCTGTAATAGGTTTTACGTTTGATCCATCTCTATTAATTGTAAAAATTAGATCGGAACCATTGCGAGTGGAGCGGAAAGCGAGCTTGAAACCATCGGGTGACCAAGTAGGTTCGAGGTCTCGTCCTGGGTTGCGGGTTAAGTTAACGAGGTTGGTTCCGTCTGCATTCATGAGATAAATATCGGCATCACGGGTAAGGTAACCGGGTTTAAGTTGAAAAGATTCAAAACTAAAGGCAATTTTGCGACCATCAGGAGACCAAACGGGGGTGTGGTGAATGCCTTCACGATCGCTCAATTGAATGACATTAGAACCATCTGCATTCATGACATAAATCTGGAAACTCTTGCCATCAGAGCGGTTCGAGGTAAACAGGATCTGCTTGCCATCGGGAGACCAATCGGGAGATCGCTCTACTGCTGGATGATGGCTAATATTGGTTTGCCTGGTTCCATCAGGATTCATGACAAAAATATCCTGATTCCCGTTGCGATCGGAACTAAAGGCAATTTTCTCTCCATCGGGCGACCAAGTGGGGTAAAATTCCCAAGCGGGATTGACGGTTAACCGTCGCTGATCTCCACCATCGGTATTCATCACATAAATTTCCCGATTTAAGTCCCGGTTTGAGACAAAGGCTATTTTACGGCGATCCGGTGACCAAGCCGGTAAGCCATTATCCCGTAAAATATGGGTCAGGCGCTTAGGATAGGAGCCATCGTCATTCATGACATAGATGGACATATTGTTTTCCCGCAGGGACTGAAATACAATTTTCGGTCTATTCGCGACAAAGCTATGGGTGGTGGTTTGGCAAAGAATCACCAATAAAAAGGCAAATAAACTCAAGCGAATGGCGATCGCTCCTAATTTAACAAATTTAACTCTCATTGTTGCTCCCTACTCACCACCTTTTGACTCTTCTGCGATCAGCGCGTAAATGATAATCCCAATCAAGACGAAACCTAATGTGATAGACACTAAGATACTCATCATGCAACTAAAAATCCTCCTGAGCTTGAAGTGATTCTAAACTGTTGCACCCTATCTTATAGCAGTCGATAGTAGATAGTGGACAGGAGATAATGACATCCCCAAGGTTAGGAAAGGGGCGATCGCCACTTCGCCCCCAGTTTCCCTACTTATACTAACCAATTATCCGCGCGTAGCAATCTCCTAGAAATTACCGGTAATGTTGGGTAATTTCCTGTAAATTTTTCGCTCGAAATCCTTCCCCCTTAGCTGCCATTTGCCATTGTCCATCTTGTAAATAGACTTCTGCCATAATCATCCCAGTCATTCCCGCATAATTGGAACCCGAAAGATAATAGCGCGCAATCTCCTGATTATTCGACCGGTCAACCAAGCGCACAAACGCATTGTTTACTTGCGAAAAATCCTGTTTTCGGGATAAGCACTCATAAATATTGACCACAAATACCAACTTTTTAATCCCTGGCGGCAGTTGGTCTAGCGATACTAAAATCTGTTCATCATCCCCTTCTCCTTTTCCGGTCAAATTATCGCCCAAGTGGGTTACTGCTCCTGAAGAATGGCGCAAGTTTCCAAAATAGACCACATCCATAGCTTCCTTAAGCTTATTTTGCCCATCTAAGCAGATTACCGATGCATCTAAATCCAGATTGGGGACTCTTTTTAGAACTCCCAATATCCCCTTGGATTCGGCCACATCCCAACCTAATCCACAAAGCAAACTTTTCAAGCCTGGAGCAATTTTTTCTAAGGAAATTCGTTGTCCCTTTTCTAGGTTAATCCCCATAATTTCGAGCCTCAGTTATAGATACCGATCCAACAGAGCTTGCAAACCGCCTTGATACCCAGAACCTACTGCATTCATGCGCCATTGTCCATCACGGCGATAGAGTTCTGCCATAATTAATGCTGTTTCAATGGAATAATCTTCGGCTAAAGGATAGCGGAGTAATTCATTTTTAGTAGAAACATCCACTAAGCGCACATAGGCATTTTCTACCTGACCAAAATTCTGTTTGCGCTTCTCGGCCTCATGAATGGTTACTGTAAAAACAATTCGATGAACCTCTGGGGGCACTTTTTGCAAATTGATAATGATTACTTCATCATCACCTTCTCCTTCTCCGGTCAAATTATCGCCCATATGTTCAATGGACTTATGGGTATCGGGACTCACCTTATTATTATAGAAAATGAAGTGCTTATCGGAAATGAGTTTCTCATTTTCTCCCAACAGAAATGCGCAGGCATCTAAGTCAAAATCATAACCGGTATCGGTGGCTTTCACATCCCATCCTAAACCCACAAATACGGCTTGTAAGTTGGGGGCGACTTTATCTAAAGAAATTCGTTGGCCTTTTTGCAGACTGATGCTACTCATTAGTGTCTAAATTGAACGTCAAGGTGTGCAGTAAATCATTTTGATTCTATCCTAGTGTATCGAGTGCTTTAAGGGCCTGACCAGGGTGAAAGCGGATTTAATATGAAGATTTGTAACAAAATGCCGTGAGTGCGCTTACACAGATGACAGATAAACAGAAGGGTTCATGACACACTAGGAACATTTGATAAACGATAAACCCTTGATGGTGTGTAATGGATCAAAATCAGCCGGGGGAGAATGCTCCCTTGTTCGCCAAACTGCAACAGTTAATCCAGGAAACCTGTGCCCAGCCTTCTTTGAGTTTAGAACGGCAAAAAGGATTGGCTAAACTGGTGAAATGGATTCAATATTCTGGCAAATTGTGGAAAGAAGCGGTTCCTTACTATGAGGATGCTCTCCAACAAACCTGGTTTTATGTCTGTCGTAACCTCTGTGAAGCGGCAACGGGGGTAGCTTACGATGCTGAAAAAGGGACAATTATTACCTGGATTAATGTTTATTTGAAGCATCGATTGCAAGATCTTCGGATTGAAGGATTTCAGCAACAAAAAACTAGAGTGCAAGCCTATCGGACTTTTGAGGGAGAAGTATACAATCCGATCGATGATTTACCGGCTCCTTCTCCGATTCCTCGAGTGTTGGAAGAGATATATGACTGGGTTAAAACTGATGCAGGGGGAAAGTTAAGACGGATTCATATGCGCGATCGCCCCGATGTCAACTGCCAAGTGTTAATTTTACGCCGTTTACCCCCAGAAACACCTTGGAAAGACTTAGGGCAAGAATTCAAGATGGATAAAAATACCCTGAGTCGTTTTTATTCTCGTCAATGTTTGCCCCGCTTGCGGGAATTTGCTCAATCTCAAGGGTATTTTTAGCGCTTCGCGCTGGTCATGGGTAATAGGTAATATGATTGATATTATTAATGAAAATCTGTTAATTCTTCCGATTCCAGAGCGCTATCGCCAATGGGCGCATCAATTTGCTCAGGAACAACCCACACGGGAAAAAGCGATGCAAGTTTATCTGAATACATTGGCGGTTTTAGGGGTTGATGATGGTTTGCAAATGTTGGGCATAGAAACGGATCGAGAAGCGAGTGATAGCTGGAATTCAGTGATGCGATATGGTGGAGATTTTGCCGATTTAGATGTGGTAAATGTGGGAAAATTAGAATGTCGAGCAGTGCGTAAAGGTGATACCGTTTGCCCCATTCCTTTAGAGGTTTGGCACGATCGCATTGGTTATGCAATTGTGGAACTAGCAGAGGGCGATCTCCAAGCCACAATCCTTGGTTTTGTCCCCCAAGTTACGGATGAAATTCTGAATTTAGACCAGTTGCAATCCTTAGAAGCTTTACTGGATCATTTATTTGATTTACGCTCTGCGTCCGCTCGAGTTAATCCCTTAGCGTCCATGATTCGATTAGGAGAGTGGTTAACGGGAATTATTCCCCCTGGATGGCAAGCGATAGAAGAGTTCTTGAGTTCCGATTTAGCCCTGGGATTTAACTTTAGATCGGCTCAATCTCCCTTAACCCTTCGTCAAGGAAAATCCATTGATGTGGGCGATCTGAGTCTGATCTTAGTGGTAGAAATTGAAGCTGCTGTGGATGAATCGATGGATATTCGTCTGCAACTGTATCCAAGTGCAGAGCAAGCTACATTACCCCCAGGAGTAGAGTTTGTTTTACTCGGCGATCGCCAAAATCCTCTGTTAACCGCCCTATCCCGTTCCCAAGATCGAGGATTACAACTGCAATTTAGCGCAGAACCCCAAGAAATCGTTAGCATTCAGGTGAATTATGGCGATCGAACTTGGACACAAACCGTTCAGATTTAACCGTTATTTATAGCTGTTCTGGGTTAATTCCCTGCGATCGTAGCAATAGAGTTGGGACTCGATATTACCAGTGATTTTACTCACTCTGAGGATTCGCCGCTTTACCTTAATCTGATTGAGAAAGTGCGAAATCTGAAGAACGATCGCTCCCTTCAAGATTACTCAGTATCGCTTCGCGATCGACGATATAATTAGAAAATATCAAGATTCTACAAGGAGTCTAAGGAAGACTCGATTTCCTGGCGGAGACGGTAGAGGATAGCTTGGGAGTCAAGTTCTTGTAAAATTTGGTGGATGACACGGCTGGGACCTAAGTTACCCCAGGTACAGCCTTGTTGGAGATAAACGCGCGTAATTTGTCCGACTTGATACGCGCCATAACCGGCGATCGCCCCTTGGAGAATCGCTCCAGGAATCCAAGCCATTAAACTGGCAGTTTCTCCAGTGGCACCGGCAACGGTGGCGGCAGCTTTACCAATTCCCAGGAGGAGGGTTGCCACCTCTCCTAACACTAAGCCTCCAGAACTCAAGAGCATGGTTCTCCAGAGTTTTCGAGCTTCATGTCGGTTCAGGGGTAAGCCATATAAGCGACTGAGGGCACGAATCAGCGCTAAATCGGCGATCGCCCCTCCTGGAATGTCTAACAGGGCGATCGGATTAACAGCAATAGCTAAGGCTTTGGAGCGGGTATACTGCCAAATCAGAGCTTCTGCCTGTTGATGATGAACATCTAAAGTTTTTTGGGCAATTCTAGCTTCTGCTGCTTGGGTTTGCACTAACGCATTGAGAGCAAGGAGCGATCGCCCTTCACGATTGAGTACCTGCAAAATTTTTCCCCGCAATTCCTCAATTTGCGGTGCAGGATATTCCCATTCATACCGCACTTCACCGTCTAGTAATTCCACTCGCACTTGTCTAGGCATCGGTTCGGCAGCCACCCGTACCATTTCCTGAGTCGTCAGCAGTCGTGTTAACTCTTGGGGTTGCCCCAATTGTTGCAGGTTATAACTAATCGCTTCTAAGTCCGGATCGGGATATAAATCGATTTTATTAAAAACTAAAATTAACGGTTTATGGGTATGGACTAAAAACAGCAGGGCATCATATTCTGTTTGGGTAATATCTCCCGCTACCACAAACAGAATTAAATCCGCTTGTTGGGCTACTTCCCTGGCCATATCTGCCCGCACTTCTCCCCCAATTTCATCGAGTCCAGGTGTATCGATTAACTCAATTTGCACTTTACTTTGCCCCTGGGGTATCCAGCGCACCGATCGCGGCCATTGCGTCACCCCATGAATAGGGCCGGTAGGCAAAATTTTTTGACCGACTAATCCATTCAAAACCGCAGATTTCCCCCGACTAACTAACCCAAATGCAGCAATCCGAATCACATTTTGATCGAGTTTTTCCAGGTTAGCATTGAGTATTTTCAGTTCCGGTTGAACGGCCAGAGTAGCACTCTGACGCAGCAAGGGGCTATACTGGGCCAGCGATCGCCGAATACTGGCACGAGCTAGGTTAAGATGATTTTCTTGACGGTTTGATGGGCTACTCAAGGAATCTAGTGGCTCTCTTAATCATATCGTGATTTTACCATAATTATGACAGAATAGATAGAACAATTCAAAAGGAATAACTTAGTTAATCTAAACCTGATTTTTTTAGGTGATGGAGCCAGGGCAGTAATAGGCTTAAAACCCAATGATTACGCCCTAAGTAATATCGCTCGCTCTGGATGTCAAAACCTCGATCAAAACGTTGCTGAGGGAAGAGAGTTGATCGTGAAGTATGTTTCTAAAATTTCACCTCGAAAAATACCTCTACAAGTTGTTTTAATTGTGCCCTGCTTGCTCCAGTTAATTCCTATCGTTGGCCTGGTTCAATATTGGGGTTATAACACCAGTCGATCGTCTGTTGTAATGATTTTATTGGGAAACCCTTTAAGACCGATCGCATTATTAACCGTCTAAAAAAACATCTCCATGTTGAATTTGTCGAAACTTCTACGTCCGATCAATCTACCTCTATCATTTCCTCATTCACTGTGGAGCGGTTACGCCATCTGCCCCAAGGCTGGTGCAAAAACTTCCAACAAGCTGTCCTGAATGGAGATCTAGACTATACAGCGCAAAGCGCTGTAACGGAGTACAGTTTCATTGAGATAAGTCATTGCGAAGGTCACGCAAGTGGAATGAAGCAATCGCAAAATCCCCAAATCTTGGCGATTGCTTCCCTGCGGTCGGAATGACAACTCACATCTACGATCAACAATGTACCTCATAGCAGCGCGAAGCGCTGTAAGTTATCGGATATAGATTGCGATCAATTTTACTCTTTTGGC